>NZ_BAABFB010000066.1:0-388100 GCF_039540555.1 Rhodococcus olei
AACGCGGCGACGGTGCGGTCCAGATTGTCCCCGATCGTGTCCCCCAGCATCGGGGTGTCCCACACCCCAGAGGCGTAGCTGGGCAGTGCGCCGGTCATGTCTGTCCTCCCTGGCGCCCGGACAACTGCCGGGCGGCTCGAACTCGAAACTACTCGCACGTGTGTGATCCACGACATAGTCCGACGGGCGGGGTGTCGGTAACTGTCCGGGAACAGGACACCCCGCCCGCGAACCCCGGCCACCGCTACATCGCCAGGTCCTTGGTCTCGACCAGAGCCCGGGTGCAGAAGAAGCTGAGCACCGCGAGCGCGGCGAGCATGGCGCCGATCGCGACACCACCGAACGACGACGCCAGCGGCGCGGCGATCAGCGGCGGAATCGCGCCACCGAGCACGCCGGCGAGGTTGTAGCCCAGGCCCGCGCCGGTGTAGCGGTACCGGGTCGCGAACATCTCCGGCAGCAGCGCCCCACACGGGCCGTACGCGACGCCGAAGATCGCCAGCGTGCCGAACATGCCGATCGCGAACGCGGCGGGCGAACCGGTGTCCAGCAGCGGGAACAGCGCCAACGCCCACACGAACGCGGCCACGCACGACGCCATGATCACCCGGCGACGGCCGATCCGGTCGGAGTACAGCGCCGACACGACGATCGCGGCACCGAACACGAGCGCCGCGGCGATGCCGACCGCGAGGACGAACGGCCGCGAGAACCCGAGAGTCTTGGTGCCGTAGCTGGTCAGGAACGCGGTGCCCATGTAGAAGAACGCGAACAGGGTGGCCAGCGCACCGGCGGACAGCAGGATCTCCTTGCTCTGGTGGCGCCAGGCGTCCGCGAACGGCAGCCGCGTGTCGCCGGCCCGCGTCGCGTTCTCGGCGCGGAAGACCGGGGTCTCCTCGATCGCCAGGCGCATGTACAGGCCGATGCCGACCAGCACGATCGAGAACAGGAACGGCACCCGCCAACCCCAGGCGAGGAAGGTGTCGTTCGTGTCGCCGAGCACGGCACCGGTGACCAGGAAGGTGCCGGAGGACAGGATGAACGCGATGGCCGGGCCGAGCTGCGGGAACATCGCGTAGAGACCGCGTTTACCGGGCGGCGCGTACTCGGCGGTGAGCAGTGTCGCACCGGCCCATTCGCCGCCGACGGCGAAGCCCTGGGCGAACCGCAGCAGCACCAGAATCAGGGGCGCGGCGACACCGATCGTGCCCGCGCTCGGGAGCAGACCGATGAGCAGGGTCGATATGCCCATCAGCAGCAGGGTCGAGACCAGCGTCTTCTTGCGGCCGATCCGGTCACCGTAGTGGCCGAACAGCATCGCGCCGACCGGGCGGGCGACGAACGCGACCGCGAACGTGGCGAACGAGGCGACGGTGCCTGCGGTGGATCCGAGGGCCGGGAAGAACACGGTCGGGAACACCAGCGCGGCGGCGGTCCCGTAGATGAAGAAGTCGTAGAACTCGATGGTCGTGCCGATGCAGCTGGCGACCGCCACACGGCGGACGCTCGTCCGCGTCGTGGGCTGCGTCGCTGCCTGCGACGCCGGCGACACTGTCGTCATGGGTCCTCTTCTCGCAGCTCGTGACTCCGGCGGGTCGCCGGAACTGCGGGAAAAGGTAGTGACGTGGCTCACTCGGCCACTACCCCCGAAAGAGGGGTGGGGTGACCTGGATCACCCCACCCCTCGGCGGGACGGCGTCCGCCTTCCCGCCGGATCGACCGGTGCGGCCGTCAGCGGCCCGCGGCGCTGAGGATCTCCTGCCGCAGTTCCGCCCACACCACCGCGTAGGCCTGCGGGTCTTCGACGGTGTCGGCGAGCAGTTCCTGGTAGCGGGCGAGGCGCGGCACGTACGCGGACACGTCGTCGAAGACGTCCGCCGCACGCCGGTCCAGGTCCGCCCGCGTACCGGCGTCCGCGACCGCACCCGCGAACTCGGCGTCGAGCGGCTCGAAACGCTCGACGACCTCCGCGAACAGGAACTCGTCGATCGAGACCCGCTCGGCCTCGAGCTGGTGCTCGAGTTCGACGGTCCCCGCCGCGGTGAGGGTGACGGCGCCGGCGTCGTCGGCGACCGCGCGGCCCATCTCGACCAGAGCGGAGAGTGCGGCCTGCGCCGACGACTCCGTGACTCCGAGCTGAGCGGCCAGCGCCGGGGCCGTCACCGCACCCTTGAGCCGCACCGACTGCAGCAGAGCCAGCTCGTCCACATTGCCTGCGAAGGCCATCGCGCATCTCCTCTTCGTGTTCGCGGACCGGTGTCCCGGCCGCCCGAACACCCATCATCCCGTGCGCCGCGAACGCGGGCGCCGGCTACCCGGTCGGGCTGGCCGCGTCGAGTGCGCGGAGGAATCCCCCGGCCTCCGCGACGAACACCGCGTTGTCGTCCCCGGCGACCATGTGGCCGGCCTCGGCGACGTTGACCGCGGTCGCGTGCGGAATCAGCGCGAGGAGTTCGGCGACTCCGTCGGCGCTGACGATGTCGGACCTGCCGCCGTGCAGCAGCAGGGTCGGCACCGCGACGGCCCGGGCCGCCGCGACCATGCGGGCGTGGGTGCCGACCGGTGTCTCCCCGTCGACGCGCGGCTTCGTGAACGCGGGGTCCCAGTGCCAGTGCAGCCTGCCGTCGGCGCCCTCGCGGAGGTTGCGGCGCAGGCCCTCGACGTTGGCCGGTCGGGTTCGGTGCGGCTGGTAGGCGGCGACCGCGTCGGCGACCTCGTCTAGGTCGGCGAACCCGTCCGGCCTGCTGGTCATGAACGCGGCGATCCGTTCGACGCCATCGGGTTCGACCTTCGGGGTGATGTCGACGAGCACCAGCGCGCGGACGGTTCCCGGCTGCTCTCCCTCGGCGATCAGCCCGGTCATCCCGCCGAGCGAGGCACCGAACACCACCGGAGGTTCCCCGAGCTGATCGGTGACCGCGCGGAGATCCTCGACGAGCCGGCCGATGCGGTAGTCGCCGTCGGGCGCCCAGTCGCTGCCGCCGTGGCCGCGCGTGTCGAGGGTGTGGACGGTCCAGCCGTCGGCGGCGATCCCGGCCGCCGCCCGGTTCCACGAGTGCCGCGTCTGGCCACCGCCGTGCAACATCACGACCGCACCCCGGTCACCGTTCCCGGTGCCGGGGGTCCAGCGGTCGGCGGCGAGGGTGCCTGCACCGCCGCGCAGTTCGACGGTCTCTCGGATCACGTTCACGACCGAAACATTAGGGGCGCTGCGGGCTTCGCACCGGCGGTTTCAGCCCACCAGCAGGACGCCGGTGAGGGCGATCGCCGCGACCCACACGGTGGACAGGGCCGCCAGCACGAACGGACGCGGACCGACCGACCGGAGCAACGTCACCCGGACACCGAGACCGAGCGCGAACATCGCCGCGGTCAGCAGTGCGGTCTGCACCAGCTTCGCCTGCTCGATCACCACCCCGGGCAGCAGCCCGGACGAACGCAGGGCCACGCATCCGAGGAACCCGAGGACGAACACGGGCACCAGCGGGGGCTGCTTGGAGTTCACCTTGCCGCGGCCGTCGGCGTTCCGTCGCTGGCGGGCGCCCAGGTAGGCCATCACCGGAGCCAGCATCAGCACCCTGGCGAGCTTCACGACGGTCGCGACCGCGAGGGCACCGCCGCCGAGGAGGCCGCCGGCCGCCACCACCTGCGCCACCTCGTGGATCGAGCCGCCGGCCCACATTCCGGCCTGCCGCTCGCTCAGCCCGAACACGTGCGACAGCAGCGGGATCGCCGGGATCATCAGCGTGCCGAAGACCACGACCAGCGCGACCGAGGTGAGCAGTTCCTCCTCCTTGGCGTCGACGACCCCGTCGGCGGCAGCGACCGCCGCGGCGCCGCAGATCGAGAACCCGCAGGCGATCAGGACCCGCTGCGTCCACGACAGGCCCAGCAGGCCGCCCATGTACATCGTGCCCGCGATGCCGAGGACGACGATCGCGACGACGACGGCGATCACGCCCCACCCGAGCCCGACGACGTCGCTGAACATCAGCTGCAGTCCGAGCAGCGCCACGCCGACGCGCAGCAGCCGCTTGGCCGAGAAGTCGAGACCCGGGCGGATCCAGCCGGGAACGGTCACGAGGTTTGCGACCAGGGCGCCGAGCACGATGGCGATCAGCATCGGGTTGATCGCCGGAACGAGGCGGCCGATCCCCATCGCGATTGCCGCCCCGACCACGCACGCGGCGACGCCGGTCGCGACGCCGGCCGCCCGTCCGTGCGCCGACCCCTCGACGGCGCTGTCGACGGCCGGCTGCGGGCCCACCGGCTGCTGCGGATCGGCTACTGCGCGAACATCATTGGTCATGCCGAGAACTCTGCTGCACGCGCGCCCGTCGCGGTAGCCGTCAATTCGCCATGACCACATATCATTCTGATATGCCTTTGCCGAGAGGCATATGATGTTCGCATGATCAGTGGATGGCCGGATCTGTCCGTACTCGAGTTGCTCGTCGGGGTCGACGACCACGGAAGCCTCAGCGCGGCAGCGAAAGTCGCCGGAATTGCACAGCCCAATGCCAGTCGTGCGATCAAGCGGCTCGAGGCACAGGTCGGCACTCCGCTGCTGCAGCGCAAGACCACCGGCTCGACCCTGACGCCGGAGGGCACGGTGCTGGCGCACTGGTCGCGCCGGGTGCTCGACGATGCCCGGCAGCTCCTCGACGTCGCCGCAGGCATGCGGGAGAAGCGCGCCGCGGAGTTGACCGTCAGCGCCAGCATGACGGTCGCGGAGCACCTGATGCCCACCTGGTTGGGCCTGTTCCGGCAGGCGGATCCCGAGGTCACGATCCACCTGCAGGTGCGCAACTCGACGCAGGTCTTCGACGACGTCACGGCAGGCAGCTGCGACGTCGGATTCGTCGAGTCCCCGACCGTTCCCCGGGGGCTGCACAGCGTCCCGGTCGCGCAGGACCGGCTGGTGGTGGTCGTGCATCCGTCCCACCCGTGGACGCGCCGCAGGCGGCCGCTGTCGGTGGTGGAACTGGCACAGACCCCGTTGGTGGTGCGTGAGCCCGGGTCCGGGACCCGCACGACCCTGGACGTCGCGCTGCACGAATATGACCGAGCAGCACCGCTTCTCGAACTCGGAAGCGCCGCTGCGATCAGGACCAGTGTGCTCGGCGGGGTCGGTCCGGCGGTGCTGAGCAGTCTCGCGGTGTCCGCCCAGGTGGGCTCCGGGGAGCTGCGTGTGGTCGAGGTGGAGGATCTCCACCTCGACCGCACGCTCCGCGCCGTCTGGCGGCCGCCGCGCCAGCTCGAGGGCCCGGCCGGCGATCTCGTCAGACTCGTCCGGCGAGTTCGCGTTTGAGGATCTTGCCGGTCGCGGTCATCGGCAGCACCGTCGTGAACTCGATCGACCTCGGGTACTTGTAGCCGGCCATCTGCTCCCGGCACCAGGCGATCAGTTCTGCCTCGGTGATGTGCGCGCCGGGCTCGAGGATGACGAATGCCTTGATCTCCTCGCCGTGGCTCTCGTCCGGAACCCCGATCACCGCGGCGAGCGAGACGGCCTCGTGGGTCAGGAGAACCTCCTCGATCTCGCGGGGGTAGACGTTGAACCCACCCCGGACGATGAGGTCCTTCGCCCGGTCCACGATGTAGTAGAAGCCGTCCTCGTCGCGGCGGGCCAGATCGCCCGTGCGGAACCATCCGTTCCGCATCACCTCGGCGGTGGCCTCCGGACGCCCCAGATACCCGGTCATGACGTTGTGTCCGCGCAGCGCGAGCTCCCCCACCCGGTCCGGGCCCGTCACGGTGTTCCATTCGTCGTCGACGAGCCGGGCCTCGATCCCCCACACCGGTACACCGATCGACCCGGGTCGGGAATCCCGCTCGGGGTCGCTGAACAGCGCGAGCGGCGAGGTCTCGGACAGGCCGTAGCCCTCGAGGATCTGGACCCCGAACCGGTCGGCGAAGCGGGTCAGGATCTCCACCGGCAGCGCCGCCCCGCCGGAGATCGCCCGCCGGATGGTGCCGGCGATCCGCTCCACGTCGACAATGTCGGCGGTGCCGGCCCTGTTCGCGGCGTCGAGAGCCCCGAGCAGCGCCCAGTACATCGTCGGCACGCCTGCGAAGACGGTGACGGACTCCTGCACCATCAGCCGCAGCGCGGCGTCGGCCTCGAACCGGGGCAGCAGCACCAGTGTGGCGCCGACGGACAGTCCCGCGTTCATCACCACGGTCTGCCCGAACGAGTGGAACAGCGGCAGCGTGACCAGGTGGGTGTCGCGGCGGATCGGGTTGCTGTCGAACAGCCGATTCGCCGTCACCGCGTTCATCACCATGTTCGCGTGGGAGAGTTCGGCGCCCTTGGGCTTGCCCGTGGTGCCGCTGGTGTACAGGACGACCGCGGTGTCGTCGGGGCCGCGCACCGCCGAGGCGATCACGCCCGGCCGGCCCGCCAGCGCGGCGTCCAACGCGGTGACGCCGTCGCCGACCGGGGCGGCACCTGCGCCCGTGGTGGCGACGAACAGGTCCCGACACCCCGGCGTGGCGTCGAACCCGGCGCGACCGAACTCCCCGATCGGCAACTCGTCGGTGCCCTCGGCGCAGAAGTAGGCCTTGGCACCGGAATCGGCCAGGTGGTAGGCGATCTCGCGGCCCTTGAGCATGATGTTGAGCGGGACGACGACGGCGCCGGCCTTGAGGATCCCGTAGTAGACGATCGGGAACTCGAGCACGTTGGGAAAGGACATCGCCACCGTGTCACCCGGCTCGATTCCCCGCGAGATCAGCAGGTTCGCAACCTGGTTCGACCGGGCGTCGAGTTCCGCGTACGTGATTCGTACATCCCCGAGAACCAGGGCATCCCGGTGCGGGTAGCGTCGGGCGGAATCCTCCAGGAGGACGGACAGATTGAGCACGCTGAGATCACTTTCCGTTGTCGAGGCGGGCGCCGGTCCCGAGGGCCGACTGGAGCGGTGCGTCGGTGGCGGTGCGCACGTGATCGACGGACACGCCGGGGGCGCACTCGCGCAGCACGAGACCGGAGTCGGTCACGTCGATGACCGCGAGATCCGTGATGATCCGGTGCACCACGCGTTGCCCGGTGAGGGGCAGCGTGCACGCCGGCACGATCTTCGAATTCCCGGACCGGTCGCAGTGTTCCATCAGGACGATCACCTTGCGGGCACCGTGCACGAGGTCCATCGCGCCGCCCATGCCCTTGACCATCTTTCCGGGCACCATCCAGTTCGCGAGGTCGCCCGACGCGGACACCTGCATCCCGCCGAGGACCGCGACGTCGATGTGCCCGCCCCGGATCATTCCGAACGAGAGCGCCGAGTCGAAGAACGACGCGCCCGGATTGACCGTGACGGTCTCCTTGCCTGCGTTGATCAGGTCCGCGTCCACGCTCTCCTCGTCCGGGTAGGGCCCGGTTCCGAGGATCCCGTTCTCACTGTGCAGCGTCACCTCGACGCCGCGCGGGAGGTGGTTGGGGATCAGGGTCGGCAGTCCGATGCCGAGGTTGACATACTCGCCGGTGGACAGTTCGGCCGCGGCGCGAGCCGCCATCTGCTCGCGGGTCCAGCCCACCACGTCGGTCAGTGTCGTCGTCATGCGGCGGGCTCCTCCGTCCTGCTCACGGTCCGCTTCTCGATCTGCTTGTCCTGCTTGCCGGTACACACGATGCGATCGACGAATATGCCGGGCAGTTGCACCATTCCCGGCTCCAGCACGCCGGGCTCCACCAGGGTTTCGACCTGGGCGATGCACACCCGGCCCGCCATCGCGGCCAGCGGGTTGAAGTTGCGTGCGGCCAGGTTGAACACCAGGTTGCCCTCGGTGTCCCCGATCGCCGCGTGGACCAGGGCGTAGTCCGTGGTGATCGACTCCTCGAGCACGTACCGCTTGTCCGCGTAGTCGCGGGTTTCCTTGGGTGGGGAGGCAACCGCGACCGAGCCGTCGGGCCCGTAGCGCCACGGCAACCCACCCTCGGCGACCGGTGTGCCGACCCCCGCGGGGGTGAAGAACGCGGGGATCCCGGCCCCGCCGGCCCGGAGCCGCTCGGCGAGTGTCCCCTGTGGCGTCAGTTCCACCTCGAGTTCGCCGGCCAGGTACTGCCGCGCGAACTCCTTGTTCTCCCCGACGTACGAGGCGACCACCCGACGGATCCGCCTCTTCTCCAACAGGATTCCGAGCCCGTGGCCGTCGGTCCCGCAGTTGTTCGACACCACCTCGAGGTCGCCCGCCGTTCCGTCGGCGATCGCCGCGATCAGCGCGTCGGGGATGCCGCACAGCCCGAAGCCCCCGACCGCGAGCGACGCACCGCTGGGGATGTCGGCCACGGCGTCGGCCGCCGACACGAACACCCGGGTCACCGCGCGACCTCCTCCGGCACCCCGATCAGCTCCTGCACGAACTCCTCGGCCCGCGGCCAGTAGCCGTACCCGGACCCGGGGTTCAGGTGGCCCACCTCGCCGAGATCGACGAGCCGGCTGCCCCAGACCTCGGCCAGCCCCGCCACCCGGCGGTACGCGGCGAGCGGGTCGTTGCTGCTGGCGGCGACGATGCTCGGGAACGGCAGCCTGCGCCGCGGGATCGGGAGCCACCCGCCACTCTCGAGGTCCTCGGTCACGGGGTACCCCTCCGGCAGCGGGTTCTCCAGATCGGCCGGCGTGGCCAGCAGGGCGCCCTGGATCGGGCGGGTCGCCTGCTGCGCCCAGTGCACGGTGATCAGCACGCCCGCGCTGTGCGCGACGAGCACGACGGGCCCGTCGACCTCTGCGAGGACCGCGTCGAGCGCCTCGATCCGCGCCTTCAGGCTGAGCTTGTCGTGGTCGAGCGGCGGCACGGTACGCACCCGGTCGAGTCGCTCCGCGAGCAGGGTCTGCCAGTGGTCGGCGACGTGATCACGCAGACCGGGAACGATCACCACGGTCGGGTCGGCGGTGCTGTTCATGTGACTCCAAACTTCGGTGGTACACAAAGAAATCGGGGGCGGCGGCCACGCCGCCCGGCGTGATCCGCACCCCCGATCGGGGTGCGGATCACGCACTGGGTCCGGGACGCGCCGTTCAGGCGTGCTGGGTGAAGCCGACCTGGCCGGGGCGCCGGTTCGGGGCGTAGCCGAGCTTGGCCAGGGTCTCGTCGGCGTCGGCGTAGGTGGTGCCGATCCGGTAGATGTCGCGGGCCTCCTTGCCGGTGGCTACCTCGCGGCCGAGTTCGCCGGCGATGCGAACCAGCTGCTGGACCTGCTGGACCGAGGTGAACTTCTGGCCCTTGCGGCCCCACAGGGTGTCCTCGTTGCCGCAGCGGGTGTGCAGGCCCATCGCCATCGCCATCGTGTTGACCGGCAGCACGCTGCGCATCAGGGTCTCGAGGGTCAGGCAGGCACCGTCCGGGACCCGCTGGATGAAGTTCATGATGTTGTACGGGTTCGGGCCGTCGAAGCCGCCGCCGATGCCGACCCACGTCAGGTTCAGCGGGCCAGTGTAGACGCCGCGACGGATCAGCCGCTCGACGGTCTCGAGCTGCGGAATGCTCGACAGCTGGAAGTGCGGCTGGATGCCGTTGGCCTGCAGTCGGCGCAGGTGCTCCTCGACCCACTCGGGACCGGCCGGAACCGTCATCTCCCGGTACGTCGCGGCCAGCTCCGGCCGCTCCATCGAGGTGCCGGCGATGTCGTCGGCGGTCATCAGCTCCATGATGTTCATCTGGGAGGTGTTGATCGCGATGGTCACCTGGTCCGGCTTCGGGTCGAGCTCGGCGAGCATGTGACGGGTGTCGTCGGAGAGCCACTTGGCCTCGGCGCCTTCGCCTTCCGGCGCGAACGAGATCGAACCGCCGACCTGCAGGATCATGTCCGGCACGGCCTCGCGCAGACCGGCGAGCAGCTCGTTGAACTTCGACAGGCGCTTGCTGCCCTTGCCGTCGAGCTCACGCACGTGGATGTGCAGCACCGTCGCACCGGCCTCGTAGCAGTCGACGGCCTGCTGGACGTGCTCCTCCATCGTCAGCGGCAGGTCCTCGCGGAAGTCGTCCGGCTCCCACTCGGGTCCGTACGGTGCGCAGGTGATGACCAGCTTCTCCTGGGTCTCCGGGAACAGTGCATCGTCGTGGAAATGCATGGGGGGCTCCGTTTCTCGTTGCTGGTGGGGTGTGATGACGTCTGTCAGAAGGGTCGGTCGCCGACGATGCCCGCGCGCTCCATCTTTCGGACCGCCGGCCAGTAGTCCTGGACCGCGTAGTGCTGCGTGGACCGGTTGTCCCAGATGGCGACGCTGTTCTTCGTCCACCGCCAGCGCACCTGGTATTCCGGAATGGTCGCCTGGCTCTGCAGGTAGCGAAGCAACTCACCGGCGCCGGGCGCGTAGTCGATGCCGCAGCGGACGTTCTCGTCGGTGTGGAAGTTCGTGAAGTGAGTGGTGAAGCTGTTGACGAACAGGATCTTCTCGCCGGTCTCCGGGTGGGTGCGGACCACCGGATGTTCGGGGTCCGGGAACCGCTCCTTGAGTTCGAGACGCTGCTCGATCGGCAACCGCGCCCCGAACGACGCCTCGATGCTGTGCCGAGCCCGCAACCCCGCGATCTGCTCCTTGACCCGCTCCGGCAGCCGCTCGTAGGCCAGGGCCATGTTCACCCAGATCGTGTCGCCGCCGACTGCGGGTCCCTCGACGCAGCGCAGGACGGCCCCCAACGGGGGGTTCTCCCGCCAGGTCGCATCACAGTGGTAGGAGTTCTCGAAGTGCTCGGGCTGACTGTCGAGGTCCTTGTAGATCCGGACCAGTCCGGGATGCTCCGGGTCGCTGCCGAGAACCGGATGATCCTCGAGTGCCCCGAACCGCTCCGCGAGTGCCACGTGCTCGGCCCGGCTCATGTTCTGGTCCCGGAAGAACAGCACCTTGTGCTCGAGCAGCAGCGACTTCAGTTCCGCGAACAGGTCGTCGTCGCGAGCGACGTCGGCGAGATCGACATCGTGCAGTTCCGCGCCGATGCTGCAGGTCAACGGTCGGGCGTCCATCCGTGTCCGGGTGCCTGCATCACTGTTCCGGGCCGGGCGGTCGACGGTGGTGGTCATGACGCTCTCCTGTGGGTGAGGACGATCCGGATTTCAGACCGCGAGGACCGACGAGCCGACGCTGATGCCGGATTCCAGGTCGCGGTGGGCCTTCTCGGCCTCGTCGAGTGCGTAGCGCTGGTTGATCCCGATGGTGATCCGGCCGGAGCCGACATGGTCGAAGAGCTCGCCGGCCAGTGCGGCCTTCTCCGCCGGGTCGGCGATGTAATCGGCCAGTGCCGGTCGGGTGACGTACACCGAACCCTTGACCGCGAGCTGCATGGCGTCGATCGGCGGGATCGGGCCGGACGCGGTGCCGAAGCACACGAGCAGGCCGCGCCGGGCCACCGAGTTCAGCGAGGTCTCGTAGGTGGTGGCACCGATGCTGTCGTAGACCACCGGAACACCCTTGCCGTCGGTGAGCTCACGGACCCGCTGTGCCACGTCCTCCTTCGTGTAGAGGATGACCTCGTCGCAGCCGTGCGCCCGGGCCACCTCGGCCTTCTGCTCGTTCGAGACGGTGCCGATCACCCGGACACCCAGCAGCTTCGCCCACTGGCTGAAGATCAGTCCGACACCGCCGGCCGCGGCGTGCAGCAGGACGGTGTCGCCTTCCTGCAGCGGCCAGATGCGGCGCAACAGGTACGAGGTGGTCAGCCCGCGCATCGTCATCGCGGCGGCGGTCTCGAACGGGATGCTGTCCGGCAGCTTGATCAGGTGCTCCGCGGGCATCACGCGCTCGGTGCTGTAGGCACCCAGGGGGCTACCGGTGTAGGTGACGCGGTCCCCTTCCCGGAAGTCCGTGACGCCCGCCCCGACCGCTTCCACGACGCCGGCGGCCTCGACACCCATTCCGGCGGGCAGCGGGGCCGGGTACAGGCCGGTGCGGAAGTAGGTGTCGGCGAAGTTCAGTCCGACGGCCTCGTGCCGGACCCGCACTTCGCCGGGGCCGGGGTCGCCGACCTCCACGGACTCCCACCGGAGGACCTCCGGACCACCGGTCTCGTGGAAGCGGATCGCGTGTGCCATGGGGGGTTCTCCTTGATCGTGGTACGTCCGGTGTGGGCTCCGGTTCGCGTCCGAACGCGATCTCGACGATCTGTGTCGCCCTTCGCTTTCGAACCGGTGGGATGTGATCCCGCTGACATGACAGTAGCCATGAATGATTGCTCACACTTATCCTTGCGGGACAGTTTTGTTTTCTTTTCGGGACGGTGACGAATGACGAAGCCCCTCTCGCGGTACGCCGCACTGACCGGATACATCGACCTCGCACGTTCACTGGCCCTCGACCCGGTACAGCTGCTGCGGAGCGTGAACCTCGACCCGGCCGGCCTGGACCTGCAGGACCGCTGGGTGCCGACATCCGCGGTGGTTCGACTGCTGGAACTGTCGGCCACACAGTCGGATCGTCAGGACTTCGCCCTCAAACTCGCCGAGCGGCGGCGGTTGTCCACCCTCGGCCCGCTCAGCGTCAGCATCCGAGAAGAGCCCGACGCACGCAGCGCGCTGCGCCTGCTGATCCGGTATCAGCACATGTACAACGAGGGCCTGCACATCCGCATGTCCGAGCGGGACGGCCTCGCGACGATCATGGCCGCCATCGACCCCGGCGAGCCGACCCCCGTTCGCCAGTCCGTCGAGCTCGCCGTCGCCGTGATCCACCAACTGTTGCAGCACCTACTCGGCGAACACTGGCATCCCGTCTCGGTCTGCTTCGAGCACGACCGCCCCGCCGACGACAGCGCACACCAGCGGTTCTTCGGCGCTCCCCTCCGTTTCGGCAGCGACTTCTCCGGCATCGTCGTGTACACGAGCGACCTGGACGCGCCCAACCGACTGTCCGACCCGCTCCTGCGCACCTACGCCCGGCAGTTCCTGGACACGCTGACCGCACCCGAGGAACCGACGACCACCACACGGGTCCGCGAACTGGTTGAACTTCTCCTTCCCACCGGGCGGTGCTCGATCGAACAGGTGGCCCGCAGCCTCGGAGTCGACCGCCGCACCGTGCACCGACACCTCGCCAAGTCGGGACTGACGTTCACCACGGTCCTCGATGCAGCCCGGGTCGACCTCGCGACCCGCATGGTCGGCGGCCGGCGCTACTCGTTCACCGAGATCTCCGAGATGCTCGCCTTCTCGACGCCGAGCAGCTTCTCCCGCTGGTTTCATCAGCAATTCGGCATGAGCCCCCGGGAATGGCGCAAGCGGTCGGGAACGGAGCCTCTCGACCGATCCACGAGCGATGTCCCGAACTGAACAGAATGGCGTCCCGCTAGGGTAACTATTCGCCCCGACGGCGGGCTAACGTGATCCACGCCACTTTCGGCCGGGCCGTGAGCCCGCATCACACCGTGCCCCTTGCGTGAAACGAGTGCCGTCTTGACCACGAATCCCGACCCGACACGCACCCCGACGATCGACCGGATGCATCGCGAAGGAACATGGAATCCTTTGTGGGACACGCTGTCCCGCTGGGACCCCGAATGGACCGAGCAGTTCATGGCGATGAACGCCACGCCGATCCGGCGCGGCGTGTTCACACCCGAGTTCGTCGAACTCCTCAGCATCGCGATCGATGCCGCGGCAACCCACCTGTACGCCCCCGGGGTGCGCAGGCACATCCGGGCCGCACTCGAACTCGGTGTCTCCCGCGAGGAGATCCTCACCGTCCTGCAGATGGTCAGCGTCCTGGGGATCCACGCCTGCAACCTCGGCGTCCCGATCCTCGAGGAGGAGCTCGACGCGTTCGAAGCCCGGCGCGCGGCGTCCTGATCACCGGTTCGCGCCCGCCCACCCTCACCGCCCACTCGTCTCGAGGAGCATCCATGGGACTGACTTCAACCACGACCGAACAGCCGGTCGACACCACCGCCTCGCTCACGGATTCCGGAGTGTCCGGAGTCCGGCCCGCACGCCGGAGCAGGCGCGCCTACCCCTGGCTCGTCTTCGCGCTCACGTTCGCACTGCTGCTGTCGGACTACATGTCGCGCCAGGTGCTCAGCGCCGTCTTCCCGTTCCTGAAATCGGAATGGGCCCTGTCGGACTCCCAACTCGCCTCGCTCACCAGCATCGTCGCGTTGATGGTCGGCCTGCTGACACTCCCGCTGTCGCTGCTCGCCGACCGGTGGGGACGCGTCAAGAGCCTCGTCCTGATGGCCACGCTGTGGAGCATCGCGACCCTGCTGTGCGCGATAGCCTCGAACTACGAGCAGTTGCTCGCCGCCCGGTTCCTCGTCGGGGTGGGTGAGGCCGCATACGGAAGCGTCGGCATCGCGGTGGTCCTCAGCGTGTTCGCGCCCCGCGTCCACTCCACCCTCAGCGGAGCGTTCATGGCCGGCGGTTCCTTCGGCTCGGTGGTCGGTGTGTCGCTCGGCGGTGTGATCGCCGTCCACCTGGGCTGGCGCTGGTCGTTCGCCGCGATGGCGGTGCTCGGGCTCCTCCTGGTCGCCCTGTTCCGGATCGTCGTGACCGAACGCCGACTCGCCGACCACGCGGTGGAGCAGCACGTCGCGAACGGCGTGCCGGTCACCCGGGTCCCCGTCTCCACCCTGTTCACGAACCCCGCCGTGTGGTGCGCGTATCTCGGTGGCGGCCTGCAGATGTTCACCGCGGCCGTGCTGTTGGCGTGGACGCCCAGCTTCTTCAACCGCTATTACGGACTGGCCCCCGACAAGGCGGCAGTCGTCGCATCCGTGTTCGTGCTGCTCATCGCGACGGGCATGATCGTCAGCGGCATCATCACCGACCGCGTCAGCCGCAACGCGCCGGAACGCAAGTGGTTGTGCACGATTGCCTTCTGCGTCATCTCGCTGCTCGCACTGGGGATCGGATTCCAGCTGGGCACGGGCGCACCGCAGCTGATTCTGCTGGGGGTCGGTGCGTTCTTCGCGGCGGGATCGTCCGGGCCGACCGCGGCGATGGTGGCCGGTCTGACCCACCCGTCGGTGCGCTCGTCCGGTCTCGGCACCCTGACCGTCGCGAACAACATCCTCGGCCTGGCGACCGGCCCCTTCATCGTCGGCATCCTCGCCGACCGACTCGGCCTCCTCGGCGCCCTGCAGATCACGCCGCTCGTGTACGTGCTCGCCATCGTCGCACTCGCGGTCGGCAAGCGCCTGTACCCGGCCGGCCTCCGCAAGCTCGCCGCGCAGAGCACCGCCGCGGCCGACTGAGCCGGACCGATCGAACGCTCCGGACCTGTTGTGGGAACCCTTCCCCCACAACAGGTCCGGTCGCGTTCAGGACACGCGCGCCGAGTAATCGCCCGCCGCGCGCGCCGTCAACCGCCACCCGCCGTCCACCCGATCGAGCGTGACGTCCGACAGGTTCTGCACGGTCAGACTCGGCCGCTCGGCACCCGGGTACCACGCCTCGACGCGACCGGACCCGGTGCCGGCGAATCCGGTCGACGTCACCTCCGTCAGGGTCCCGGGGACCGCACGCGGATATGCACGCGACAGCGCGGATGCGACATCGTCCTGCAGCCCGAGCGGGGTCCCCGACGGGCAGTCGACGACATTGAGGTTCTCCTGTGGCCGGGAGGTGTTGCCGTCCCGCACGGCGTGCGGATCACCGCAGGCCTGGGTCCACGACCACCAGGCACCGCCGATCCGGTGCCGGTCCATCTCGTCGAGGAATCGGTCGGTGTCGGCGGCCGCGTAGTCGCCCCACCATCCCCACTCCCCCGTCCACAGCGGCGCGCCGTACTGGGCGGCGGCCCGTTCGGCGATGTCGAAACCCTGGGCGACGGTGGGGAAGTCACTGCTCACGGTGATCGACTGGCTGTACAGGTGCGGCGAGAACACGACCAGAGGGTCGGTCAGGTACTGGCGCGGCGGCACCGCGTCGAGCCCGAATCCCGACCAGATGGCGCTCGGCTCGACGATCGCGAGGTGCGCGAATCCCCCGGCCTCGGCCTGCCGGATCGCGTCGATCGCGCGCTGGTAGAAGCGGCCGAGCTGATCGGCCGCGGTGACCGGGTCCCGCAGACCCGGGTTGGGCTCGTTGAGCAGGTCGTAGCCGGCGACGGCGGGTTCGTCGCGGAATTCCGCGGCGAGCCGGGCCCAGGTCGCGACGAGGTGACCCTGCACACCGCGCTCGTCGTCGTAGAACGCCTGGAACGCGCGGGCGACCGCCGGTGACACCTCCCGGACGCCACCGACGGTGCACGTGCTCCACCCGTCGGTGAGGGTCGCCCACTCCGGCGCACCGTCCCATCCGATCCCCGGCTTCAGCGGTGCCGGGCACGGCACGCCGGCAGGCGTGCCGACGGACTTGCCCCACGCGTCCTGGTGCATGTCCAGCACCGTGTAGAGGCCGTGAGCCTTCGCGTCCGAGACCGCTGTGCGAATCCGCTCCACGTAGGCCCGGTCGAACGCGCCGGGCGTGGGTTCGAGCGCGGACCAGGCGACGTTCAGCCGCACGACGTTGAATCCCAGGGCCGCCATCCGGGCGAAGTCGTTGCGCTCCAGCGGCATCACGGTCGGCAGGCCGGTACCGTTGTCGGCGTAGTCGTTGAGCTGGTTGACGTTCACCCCCCGTAGCAGCACGGTCCGGCCGTCGACGTCCTTGATCGTCCGGTTCTCGACCGTCAACCGCGGCAGCGTCCACCCCGCCGGCGCGGGTTCGGCCTGCACAGTCGGCGCCCCGCACAGGGC
The DNA here is from genome assembly GCF_039540555.1 of Rhodococcus olei. NCBI lineage: Bacteria > Bacillati > Actinomycetota > Actinomycetes > Mycobacteriales > Nocardiaceae > Rhodococcus > Rhodococcus olei. The sequence goes on from NZ_BAABFB010000066.1 coordinate 16,666, forward strand.
CAACGACGCGGCGGCGACCGCCGTCAACAGCGACGCGAACAAGCGTGAACGCACGGTGAACCCTCCTGAACACTCGTCCAAATTCCCGACAGCCTAGCGGTATCACGCCCGCGCGACACGCATGTCCCGACATGGCTAGAAAGTTGTCCCCCAGAGCAAAGCTTGTCGGGCCGATCCGCACTAGCGTGACAGCGGTCACCTTTCTGCGGCGTGTCGCGACCGTCCGCGCCATGCCACCGAAAGCGTTGAGCACCAACGTTTTCTGTTGAGACAGGACCACCCACATGCAGTTGGAGACCGCACCGCGGACGCTCCCGCCCACTCCCGGACAGCCCCGAGCCCAGTCCCGAGCCTTCCCCTGGATCGTGTTCGCGCTGATCTGCGGACTGATGATGTCGGACTACATGTCCCGGCAGGTACTCAGTGCCGTCTTCCCGCTCCTCAAGGCGGAGTGGGGTCTGTCGGACGCGCAGCTCGCCTCCCTCACCAGTGTCGTCGCGCTGATGGTCGGTGTGCTCTCGCTGCCGCTGGCACTGCTCGCCGACCGGTGGGGACGGGTCCGGAGCATCGTGGCGATGGGCGGCCTGTGGAGCGCTGCGACGATCCTGTTCGCGGCGGCCAACAGCTACGGCCACATGCTCGCCGCACGATTCCTGCTCGGCTTCGGCGAAGCCGCGTACGCGAGCGTCGGCATGGCCGTCATGCTCGGCGTCTTCGCCCCACGCCTGCATGCGTCGCTCAGCGGCACCTTCCAGGCCGCCACGTTCTTCGGCTCGTTCGCCGGGGTGGCCCTCGGTGGCGTCCTCGCGGACCGCTTCGGTTGGCGGACGGCCTTTCTCATCATGGCGGCCATCGGTCTCGTCCTCGTCGTCGCGTTCCGGCTCGTCGTCACCGAACGTCGGCTCGAACGTCATGCGCCCCGACCCACGGACTCGGCCGTACCGACCGGCGCTCGCGCTCCCCTGTCGAGCCTGTTCACCACCGCGTCGCTGACGTTCGTGTACCTCGGTGCGGCCGTGCAGCTCTTCGTCGCCGGCGTGCTGCTCGCCTGGCTTCCCAGCTACTTCAATCGCTACCACGGGATGGACACGTCGACCGCCGGGCTCACCGCATCGATGTACGTGCTCGTCATCGGCATCGGCATGACGATCTGCGGCATCGCCGCCGACCGGATCAGCCGACGACGCCCCGAGCTCAGATGGACCTCGGCGATCTCCTACAACGCGCTGTCGATGACGTTCCTGATGGTCGGATTCCACCTCGACAACGGTTCCGTCCAGCTCGTCGTCATCGCCCTCGGCGCGTTCTTCTGCTCCGGCGCCGCCGGTGTCACCACGGCGCTCGTCGCCAGCCTGTCCCACGCCTCGATCCGCGCGTCGGCGTTCGGCGTCGGCACCCTCGCGAACAACATCCTCGGCATGGCTCTGGGGCCGCTCGTCGTCGGGATGTTGTCCGATCGGCTCGGCTTGCTCGGTGTGCTGCAGTGGGTTCCGCTGGCGTACGCACTGGCCATCGGTTTCCTCCTCCTCGCCAGGAGGGCGTACCCGGCAGGGCTCGCCAAGCTCCGGTCCCTGACCACGACGGAGGTACCGCGCACCGCAGCACCGGACGGCGACCCCGTCTCGACCTAACGTCGCGGAACCGGGCAGGCGTCGGCGGCCTCGGCGACGATCTGCGGCACGGCGACCGGGGCCGGGCGGCGGCCGGCCTCCCACTGCTGCCCGGTGACGGGCTCGTCCGCCGCGAGCAGGGCGGCCTCCTCGTCCGTGAACGCGCGTCCCCGGCTGAGGAACCGCACCCCCTCGGGCGCTTCGAGACTGAACCCCGAGCCGCGGCCGGGGACCGCGTCGATCACCAGCTGGGTGTGCTGCCACGCCTCGAACTGCGGTCCCGAGATCCACACCGGCACGGCGTCGGCGCCGTCCGGGAGATCGACCGGAATCTCCCCCACCCGCAACCGCAGATCGAGCACGCCGACCAGGACGTCGCGGTCGCCGACGACGAACTCACCCGCGGGGTAGCACATCGGCGCCGACCCGTCACAGCAGCCGCCGGACTGGTGCATCATCAACGCGCCGTGCCCGACGACGAGCCGGCGCAGCAGGTCGGCCGCGGCCGCGGTGACGACGATCCGCGGAACCCCCGGCGCTCCGCCGGGCGCCGCATCGGCGATGTCGGTCATCTCGTCCTCCGTCCTGGTCGGTGACCGGGTTCCCCGAACGTGTCGTGCGCGGCGCCCGCCGGGCGGGGCGACCCCGGCGGGCGCCGTGTGATCCGGAACACTACTGGCGCGGACGTTGCAGCGCCGTTGCGGCGCGTCAGAACACGGCGTCCGCCTGATCCGCGATCACCGAACCGTCGGGCCGGTGTACCGGTCCCGCGGAGCCGTCGGCGGCGGTGAACGCCGTCGTCGAACACGGATACGGCGCGGCGGCGCTCTTGGGGTCGAGGAACATCGGGTTCACCAGCCACCGGCCGTCGGCGTTGTCGTAGGCGTTGCACATCAGTTCGGCGTTGTTCCGGTTCACGACGAGGCGAGCGCCGGTCGCGTCACCCAGGAACGTCACGTCCGTCACCGAGTCCCCGGCGGCGAACACCTGCCGCCGGTCCACGGGCAGCGGCTCGAACGCCGCGGGCCCGCGCACGCCGTACACGACCTCGTTGACCTGGCACCGTTTGCCGTCGATGTACGGGATCACCGAGTCGTCGCCGTCGGGCACTCCGCCGCACCCGACCAGGTGGCCGGTCAGGACGCCGTTCGCCTCGACCGGGCGCACGCCCATCACCCGATCCGGGTCCAGGCCCAGCTCGCCGGCCCACACCCGCACGACGGGTTCCGCCGAGGCGGAGATGATGCGAACGTCGAATCCGTTGGTGCGCAGTGTCTTCACCAGGTCCTTGATCTGCGGGTAGTACCGCACCCAGCCGTCCACACGGGTGGTGCCCACCGTCTGCTCGGCACCCTCGGGTGCGGCGAGGTTCGCCTCGCGTGCCGCCGTGGCGTAGGCGGTGATCTCGTCGTTCGTGTGTCCGCCCATCAGCTGCACGGCCCACGCGTAGGCGGCCTTCGTGCGGCGGTGGTCGTAGCCGGCGAACGCGGGCGCCCCGGCGGTGGTCTTCTCGTCGAGGACGGCGACGATCTCGTCCGCACAGTCGGCGTCGGTGCTCGTCGGCAGCGCCCGGCCGGGCTCCACCTCGGTGCCACACGCCGCGGACAGCGCCCCCGCCGCGGCCGGTGTCAGGAACCGGCTCGTCGCCGTCCAGTCGGCTCCGGCCGGCTGCAGGATCTTGTCGTTCGCGATCATCCAGTACGCGGTGGCGCTGCCGATGTCGTTCTTGACCGCCGTGTTGTCCCAGTCGAACAGGGCGAGTGGCGCGCCGTCGGCCACGGCGCCGGTGCCGTCGCACGTGCCGTGTTCGGCGATCACGCGATCGAGCTGCTGGCGGACGTCGCCGTACCACGTCAATCCCGGGTCGAGTGCGGCACACGCGGCGGGCACGGCGCCGGCGGCCTCGCTCCGCTCGGTCGAACACGCGGTGGTCGACAGCAGGACGCCCGCGAGGGCACCGGCCGCCGCCGCCGTCGCGACACGAGACATCACCATGAGTTCCTCATCTTCCGTGAAGGCGCTTCCATGAAGGGCGCGCGTCGATCGCGATGCCCACGCGAGCGGAGTCCGCGCCCGGCCGCCCGGGGCGCGTCGAGGACGGGCATCGACGAATTATTCGGTGCGGCAACGCATCACCGCGATCCGTCGCGGACGCGGGAGGGACCGATGCCGCACGGCGTGGGAGGGCCGCGAGCGCGCGGCGCGTCGGTCGACGGCGCCGAGCGCACGCCGACCGAGTCGACGGGGCGCCCGCAGGTGTTCCTGCGGGCGCCCCGGTGGGTTCGACTACGGGGTGGGGATCAGAAGAAGCCCTGAGCCTTCGGTGCGTAGCTGACCAGCAGGTTCTTGGTCTGCTGGTAGTGGTCGAGCATCATGTGGTGGTTCTCGCGACCGATGCCGGACTGCTTGTAGCCGCCGAACGCCGCGTGGGCCGGGTACTGGTGGTAGGTGTTCGTCCACACCCGGCCCGCCTGGATGTCGCGGCCGGCGCGGTACGCGACCCCGCCGTCCCGGGACCAGACCCCGGCCCCGAGGCCGTACAGGGTGTCGTTGGCGATGGAGATGGCCTCGTCGTAGTCCTTGAACGACGTCACCGACACCACCGGCCCGAAGATCTCCTCCTGGAAGATCCGCATCGAGTTGGTTCCGGTGAACACCGTCGGCTGGATGTAGTAGCCGCCGGACAGGTCGCCGCCGAGATCCGCGGGCCCACCGCCGGTGATCAGCTTCGCGCCCTCCGACTTGCCGATCTCGATGTACGACAGGATCTTCTCGAACTGGTCGTTGGACGCCTGCGCCCCGATCATGGTGTCGGTGTCGAGGGGGTTGCCCTGCCGGACCGCCTTCGTGCGGATCGCCGCCATCGCGAGGAACTCGTCGAAGATGTCCTCCTGGATCAGCGACCGGGACGGGCAGGTGCACACCTCGCCCTGGTTCAGCGCGAACATCGTGAACCCTTCCAGGGCCTTGTCCTGGTAGTCGTCGTTCGCGGCGAGGACGTCGGAGAAGAAGATGTTCGGGCTCTTGCCACCCAATTCGAGGGTGACCGGGATCAGGTTCTGCGACGCGTACTGCATGATCAGCCGGCCGGTCGTGGTCTCGCCGGTGAAGGCGATCTTCTTGATCCGCGGGCTCGACGCGAGCGGCTTGCCCGCCTCGACACCGAAGCCGTTGACGATGTTGACCACACCCGGCGGCAGCAGGTCGCCGATGATCGAGAACAGGTACAGGATCGACGCCGGCGTCTGCTCGGCCGGCTTGAGGACGACCGCGTTGCCCGCGGCGAGTGCCGGCGCCAGCTTCCACACCGCCATCAGGATCGGGAAGTTCCACGGGATGATCTGACCGACCACGCCGAGCGGCTCGTGGAAGTGGTAGGCGACGGTGTCGGAGTTGATCTCCGACAGCGACCCCTCCTGGGCCCGGATGGCGCCCGCGAAGTAGCGGAAGTGGTCGACGGCGAGCGGGATGTCGGCGTTCAGCGTCTCGCGGATCGGCTTGCCGTTGTCCCAGGACTCGGCGAGTGCGATCGACTCGAGGTTCTCCTCGATGCGGTCGGCGATCTTGTTCAGGATCACGGCACGCTCGGCGACGGAGGTCTTGCCCCAGGCCGGCGCGGCGGCGTGGGCGGCGTCGAGTGCGAGCTCGACGTCCTCGGCGGTGCCGCGGGCGATCTCGCAGAACGCCTGCCCGGTGACCGGGGTGGTGTTCTCGAAGTACTGCCCCTTGACCGGCGGAACCCACTGCCCGCCGATGTAGTTCTCGTAGCGGGACTGGAAGGACATCAGTGCGTCCGGGGAACCCGGGCGGGCGTACACGGCCATTCGAAACTCCTCTGCTCGTCACTGCTGGGGCCAGCACTGCTGCGTGTGATCCAGGACACTACGAGCGGGAGGGTTGCAACTACGTTGCGCCCGCAGCCGTCACTGCCCCAACTGTTCGTCGAGGACCGCGATACGCGCTCTGACCTGGTCGTACATCGGCGACGCCGGGTTGATGGACGCGAGGTACGCCGTCCACGCGACGGAGTCCTCGCGGCCGTCCGGGGAGGACGTCCACCGGGCCAGCAAGGGCTGCTCACCGGACCGCAGCAGCGCCGCCTGCATCCGCGCCCGCAGCTGCTCCCGGATCTCCTCGACTCCAGGCGCCACGGACCCCGGCAGCACCGGGCCGCGGTAGGCGGACAGCGCCGCCGCGGCGTCGCCGCATTCCAGTGCCCGCCGGACCTCGTCGACGTCGGTGCCGAGTGCGGTGAGCAACCGATACGGGCGCGAGCCGAGCCCATCCGCGCCGAACACCTTGCGCAGCCGGGACAGCTCGGCCCGGATCGTCACGGAGTCGAGCTCGGACTCGTCGAGCAGGATCGCCAGCTGGTCGCCACGCAGGCCCTCCGGATGCTCGGCGAGCAGCAACAGGATCTCGGCGTGCCTGCGGGACAGCGTGATCCGCTCGCCGTCACGGACCAGGGTGGGACGCTCGGATCCGAGGACGGCCAGCCGTGGCGGAGCGGTCCCCAGCAGCCGCGGCGAGTTCAGCAGGTGCAACCGCAGCTCGGCCTCCGCCGCCGCGACCGTCGCCCGCACCAGCGCAAGCACCTGCGGCTGCGCGACCTCGGGGCCACCGGTGATGTCGATCGCGCCGAGGATCTGCCCGCTCGTCGGGTCGTGGACCGGCGCGGCGGAGCAACTCCACTCGTGGACAGCGGAACTGAAGTGCTCGGCCCCGAAGATCTGTACGCACTGGTCGACCGCGAGCGCGGTGCCTGGCGCATTGGTACCGACGTGCTCCTCGCTCCAGTCCGCGCCCTCGACGAAGTGCATCGCGACCGCGCGGTCCCGGGCCGCGGAGTCTCCCTCCACCCACAGCAGCCGACCGGCGGCATCACTGATCGCGACCAGCAGGCCGGTGTCCGCGACGTCGTCGACCAGCAGGCGGCGCACGACCGGACGGATCAGCGCCATCGGATGCGTGGAGCGGTACCGGTCGAGTTCGACGCCGGCCAGGTCGCCGCTCTCGCCGACACCGTCCGGATTCACCCCCCGGTCGCGACTGCGCAGCCACGAGTCGAACACCACCGACCGGACCGGTGACGTGCCCTCGCCTCCACCGGCCCCGGGGTCGCCGCCCTCCACGAACGACCGGTGTGCGGACGAGACGGTGCGCGCGAGGCGCGCGACGTCGTCTCCCGGCCGAACGGCCACCCAGGGATTGCCGCGGGAGGTGCTGCTCCGAGACGTTGTGGTCAATGAGGTCCCTCCGTCGACGCCTACCAACACTGTAACTCCGGTCACAGTTCCCGCGGTCCCGGTGGGGGCATCCCCCTCCACCCGAACTGCTGGTCAGGCGTCCAGGAGGGCGACGAACTCCGCGACCCGCTCGCCGATCATGACCGTCGTCGCGTGTGGCCCCCGCGACGGCAGGGACGGCATCACCGAGCCGTCCGCCACCCACAGACCGTCCACCCCGATCACCCGGCACCGCTCGTCGACCACGGCGTGCGGGTCGTCCGGCGACCCCATCGCACAGCTCCCCGACAGGTGCATCGAGGTGCCCAGGTTGTCGAGCAGTCCCGCGGCCGCGGCGCCGCGTGCCCGCCGCCCGATCACACCGGCGGTCACGAGCCCGGACAGCAGGTCCTCGGCGAGGCCGAGGCCGGCGCCGAGCGCGGCGCGGTCGGCCTCCTCGCGCAGATAGTGGTAGCGCACCAGCGGCGGAGCGGTGGGGTCGGCGGAGCGGAGCACGATCTCGCCCCGGCTGCGGGGCCGCATCAGCGCCACCCCGATCCGGCCCAGTTCGTCGTCCACGCCCGGGATGGCGCGTCCGAACGGAGCGGTGTACGGCCGCAGCTCGACGTCGTCGGTCTCGAGCACCACCTCGAGGATCGCCCGGTCCGGGCGGTGTGGGGACGACCCGGGCAGCCGGTACCCGACGGTCGCCTCGGGGTGGTCCTCGAAGTCCCGCCCGACCCCCGGCCGGTCGACCGCGACGGGTAGCCCGAGCGCCGAAAGGTGCTGGGCGGAGCCGATTCCGGAGTGCATCAGCAGATGCGGGGTCCCGACGGCGCCGGCGCACAGCACCACGGTGCCGCCGCGCAGGACCCGCCGCCGGCCCGCCTCCTCGACCTCGACGCCGACCACCCGCCTCCCGGACAGCCGCAGCCGCCGCGCCGTCACGCCGGTGAGCACCCGCAGGTTCCGCCGGTCCGGGTGCGCCGTGACATAGGCCGAGGCGGTGCTGACCCGCATGCCGTGCCGGGCGTTGAGCGGCACCGGCCCGACCCCGGAGGCGTCGGGCTCGTTGAGGTCGGCGGTGTACCGGAACCCGGCCGCGGTGGCGGCGTCCAGGAACGCCGCACTGACCGGGTGCAGGTCCTCCGGGGCGGTCCGGGTCACCGGAATCGGGCCGTGGTCGCCGTGCCAGCGCCGGTCGCCGAACGGGTCCGACTCGAGCCGCCGGAAGTACGGCAGCACGTCGCGGTAGGACCACGTGGCGGGCCAGCGGGCGAAGTCGGCGGCGGTGGCGCGGACGAAGTAGCCGCCGTTGACGGCGCCGGAACCACCGAGGACCCGGCCCCGCGCCAGGGTCGTCCCGGTACCGGGTCGCAGCTCGGCCGGGTACCGGCCCACGACCTCGCTGTCCGGGCCGATCGGCAGCATCCCCAGCGGCGCGGGCGGGACGGCCCGCGGTCCGGCCTCCACGAGCAGGACGGTGCGGTCGGGGTTCTCGCTCAGCCGGCCGGCGACCACGCACCCGGCGGAGCCCGCCCCGACCACGATCACGTCGGCCGCCGGCGCGACCGCCCGTCTCACCTGGTCAGACGCGGAGTCAGGGCGGCGGCGCTGCGCCCGTCGATCGCCCCGCGCCACAATCCCGCCCCGTAGGCGAGATCGTCGAGCCGCTTGTAGACGATGTGCCGCACCGGCCCGAGGCCACCGGGTTCGCGGTGCGTCCACCAGTCCGCGGCGCCCTCGGCGACCGCGACCGCGAACACCGCGCGCCGCACCCGTCGCGAACACAGGGCCGCGACCACCGTCACCGGCCAGTAGTGCCGGCACAGCGCCGACGCGAGCTGCCACGCCCCGCCGACCATGCCCTGGACGGCCAGCACCGTCGCGATCCGGGTCGGCCGGTCGAGGTCCCGGAAGGTGCGGCGGAGGCGGACCACGGTCACCGCCTGGGTGGCGAGAGCGGCGAGCAGGCCCACCCGCGTCCCCGTCACGGCCAGCAGCCACGCGGCGAACGTCCACACCGACATCGCGAGCGGCGGCACCAGCCCGCGGTGCCTGGTCGCCAGCGGCGCGGCACCGGTACCGTAGAACATCTTGCGGCCGAACCACTTCCGGAAGGAAATGCGGTGATCGTGCGCGACGTGTGCGATCGGCTCGTATCGCAGCCGCCAGCCGGCCTCGTGCAACCGCCAGCACAGGTCCACGTCCTCGGCGACGTGCATCTCCTCGTCGAACCCGCCGCACTCGTCGAGCGCGCACCGCCGCACCAGCATCGCCGCGCTCGGCACGTAGGAGACCGTGCTGCCGGCACGCACCGGCCCCTCCTTGCGGCCGAGGTCGAGGGAGGATCGCGCGTGTTCGTAGCGGGCCAGCGCCCCGCCCTCCGGCGCCAGCGCGACGATCCGCGGCGCGACCATCGCCACAGCGGGGTCGCTGAAGTGTCCGAGCATCGATTCGAGCCATCCGGTACGCGGGACCACGTCGGAGTCCAGGAAGGCGACGAACTCCGTTGTCACCGCGGCCAATCCGGTGTTGCGTGCGGCCGCCGGCCCCCGCGACCCGTCGTGCCGCAGCACCGTGACCGCGCCCCCACCGGCACGGACCGGGGGCGGCGTGACCGGTTCGTCGGAGCCGTCGTCGACGACGATCACGTTGAGGGCGTGCAACGTCGGCAGGAGCCGATTGAGCCCGACCGCGTTGTCCTTCACCGGGACGACGACGGTGACGTCGCGGTGGGACGGGGAACTCATCGGTCGCGGGTTCGCGACGCCGGAGTCGAGGAGGTGCCGGGCCACCGCGGCGGACTGCTGGTCGACCACCTTCAGATAGCCGTCCCCGATCATCGCGGCCGCCGTCGGCGCCAGCTTCAGCATCCGGGTCGGCGATCCACCGATCAGGACGCGTCCGTCGGAGAAGGTGCGCACCGTCGGATCGAGGCGAACCCCGAATCCGTCGGGCAGTCGGGCTTGGCGCATCAGGTGATGGTATTCGGATCCGGCGTCACCGCAACATCCCGCGGGTGTCCGGATTCCACCGATTCACGGCCGCCGCCGCCAGCGCGCACATCTGCTCGAACACCCGTGCCCCTTCGGCGGCGTCCGCCGTCCGGGGGTCCCCGAGCACCCCGTTCGCGCTGACCGCGGCCACCCCACCGTCCCGCAACCGGGGCATGAGCTCGGCGATCGGGCGGGTGTCGCCGGCCTCGATCCGGTCGGTGTGCACGACCTCCGGAGAAAGATGCAGCAGCAGAGCGGTTTCCGTGCGTCCGGCGTGCGCGTCCGCACCCGGAACCGCGCACGGCACCCACGCCGCGTCGCGGCCCTCGTACCGCAGCAGCGCGACCGCCTCCGCCAACGCCGGGGCATTTCCGCCGTGCCCGTTGACGAACAGCAGACGCGGGGACCATCGACACGCCGAGCGGCCGTACTCGACGACCAGTGTGCGCAGCGCTTCGGTACCGAGCGACACCGTGCCCGCGAACCCCTCGTGTTCACCGCTGGCGCCGTACCCGATCGCCGGCGCGAGCCGCAACCCCGGCAGCACCCGCGCGACCGCCGTCGCGATCCGGGTGTCCGTGTCGAGCGGCAGGTGCGGCCCGTGCTGTTCGAGCGACCCGACCGGCACCGCCAGAGCCGGCCCCGACGCGGCGACCTCCGGCCACGTGGCGGTGTCCAACGGTGCGGGCGCGGGAACGTCGGGGTGCATGTCCCGCATGGTAGGACCCCGCCCTCGGGTTCCCCAATGTCACATCGGGTCACTCGGCGTCACTCGATGTGACACCAGGGACCCGGGACGGCGGGGTCAGAGGGAGAGCGCGACGCGATGTCCCTCGATCACCGCGGAGTGGGCCCGCCGGGGGGCGAGCGCGTCACCGATCCGGTGCACCTCGAAGGTGCTGCCGGACAGCTGTTTCCACAGTTCGTCCACGGGTCGTTGGTGCACCGAGCACACGACCGTGTCGTATTCGGCCTCCGCCGCGGCCCCGGTGGGGTGGTGCAGCAGGCGCACCCGGGCGCCGCTGCCGGTGTCGACCACCGCGGTGGGCAGCACATCGGTGCGTTCGGTGATGCCCGCGGCGTGGGCGCGACGCTGCCAGCCCTCCATGTCGAGGGTCAGGCCCAGGTCCTGGCCGACGATCATCGCGGGCGTCGCGACGGTGACGGTGCAACCGCGTGCGGCGAGGGTCTCCGCGACCGACGTGCCCTGGTGGAATCCCAACTCGTCGAACACCAGGACCCGCCCCGCCGGGCGGGTGCGACCCTCGAGGACGTCGCGCACGTCGACCACCCGGGTGCTGCCGGTCGCCCACGCCGGACGCACGGGTCGCGCCCCGGTGGCGACGATCACCGCGTCGGGGCGCAGGGCTCGGACGGCGGCTGCATCGACATCGGTACCGGTGTGCACGACCACCCCGGACCGCGCGCACTCGCGTTCGAGATTGACCGCCAGCTCCCCGAACTCGCCACGCCCCTCGGCGGAGGCCGCGACGCGCACCTGTCCGCCGAGATGCTCGGCCCGCTCGTACAGCGTGACCGTGTGGCCGCGCTGCGCTGCGGTCGCGGCGGCCTGCATGCCGGCCGGTCCGCCGCCGATCACGACCACCGTGCGGCCACGCCGGTGCGGCATCGGCAGCGGCACCGACTCCCGTCCCGCGCGGGGGTTCTCGACGCAGCCGAGCCACCGGTTCAGACCGACCCGGCCGATGCACTCCTGGTTGCAGCCGAGGCAGGTGCGGATGTCCCCGGCCCGGTTCTCCTCCGACTTGCTCGCGAAGTCCGGGTCCGAGATCTGTCCGCGCACCACACCGACCAGGTCGCAGTGGCCTTCGACGAGCGCCTGCTCGGCCTGCGCGGGTCCGGTGAACCGCCCGACACCGACCACCGGCAGCGACACCGCCCGGCGAATCGCGCTGGGAACGAACAACGAGTAGCCCCGTGGAACCGCCATCGAACCCTCGATCAGGTGCAACGTCTCGGTGGCCATGCCGATCGAGGTGTTCAGGTAGTCGACGTGACCGGTCGCCTCGACCATGCCCGCCACCGCGACCGCCTCGTCGAGGTGAATCCCGTTCGGGATCGACTCCTCCCCGGTGAGGCGCACACCCAGCACCAGATCGGGTCCGAGTGCCTCGCGCACCGCGGCGATCACCTCGAGCAGCATTCTCGCCCGGTTCACCAGCGGCCCGCCGTGGTCGTCGGTACGCCGGTTCGCCTGGGGGGACAGGAATGCCCGCAGAATCGACGACTGGGACGCCTGGATCTCCACCCCGTCGAATCCCCCGGCCCGGCAGTGCCTCGCCACCCGCGCGTAGCCCTCGACGAGCTCGGTGATGTCGGCGGCATCGACCGCCCGTGGTACCTCCCGGAACAGCGCGTCCGGAATCGGGCTCGGGGCCCACAGCGGCCGGCGCGAGTACATGCCCGACCCCTGGCCGCCGTTGTGGTTCAGCTGCGCGAGGATCACGGTGCCGTGCGCGTGCACGGCGTCGGTGATGCGTCGGTACCCGGCGACCACCTCGGGCCGGTGGCCGTGGATCACCTTCTCGTACGGCCAGTCCGTGGGGTGGACGCAGTGTTCCTCGGTGACGATCAGGCCGGCCCCGCCGCGGGCCCGCGCCTCGTAGTAGGACGCGTGCTGCTCGGTGGGCAGCCCGTCGACTGCGGCGTTGGTCAGGTGCGCGGTGAACACGACACGGTTGCGAAGGGTGCGGGGACCGATTGTCAACGGCGACAGCAGCGTCGGATACGTCACGACACCCACCCGTCGACGAGATTCCGGGCCGCTGCCCGCCCCTCACGGACAGCCTCGGCCACAGTGCGCGGCGCCACGCAATCCCCGACGGCCACCCACCCGACACCCGACACCCCGCCACCCGCCAGGGCGGACTCGGCGCTCCGCACCAACGCATCGTCCGGGAGCCGGTGACCGCAGTCGACCACGGCGGCGGCCGCGATCGTCGTCCGCTTCCCCGTGTGTACGTGTTCGAGTTCGACCCGGCCACCGCCGATCCCGACGATCCGGGCACGCAGGTGCCGAACGACGCCGGCCCGCTGGAGGCGTCCGTTGGCCTCGGCGAGGTCACCGGTACGGCCCAACTCGTTACCCACCACCGGATCCGAGGTCACCACGCCGACCCGACCACCCATCGCCGCGAGAGCCTCGGCCACCGCCACCCCGACCGGCCCCCCGACGGGGTCCCAGACCAGCACCCCGTCCGTGGCGTCGGGGATCGGCGGCGTCCCCTCCAGCACGTCGGGGGCGGCGCAGACGGGCACGCTCCCGTCCCCCGGCACCGGCCACGGCGCGGCGACGCTGCCGGTCGCGAGCACCACCGCGTCCGCGGCCGCGACTTCCGCCGCGGTCACTTCCCGACACAGATCGACGCGGACACCGAGGCGCCGGCACTCGTCGGCGAGCCAGTCGGTCAACGCCGACAGCCGTTCCCGGTCGCCCGTCGCGGTGCGAGCGACCATGCCGCCGAGCCGGGGCGCGCGCTCGGCGAGCCGGACCCGCTGTCCGGTGGCGGCGAGGACCCGCGCCGCCTCGAGACCCGCTGGGCCCCCACCGACCACCAGCACGTCCCGCGGCGCGACGGTCGCCGCCACCCCCGGCTGAAGGTGACCTTCAGCCCGTCCAGCAGCGTGAAGGTGACCTTCAGCCGAAGTGGCGACCGCCGGGTGGAGGCGACCTTCAGCCGGGTTCGGGTTACCGATGCAGGTGACGATCGGATTGCGCGGATCGCACACCAGGCACGTCTGGTTGCAGAGCACGCACGGCCGCGGCGGGCGATCGTCGCGTACCGCGGCGACCAGGTCGGGGTCGGCGATCTGAGCGCGCGTCATCTCGACCAGGTCCGCCGCTCCCTCGTCGAGCGCGCGCCCCGCCGCCTCGGCGTCGATCACGCTGCCCTGCAGGACGACCGGCACGGTCACCGCCTCGCGGATCCGCCGGGCCAGTTCCACGTTGAACATCGGCGGAGTGTGCGCGTCCGGTCGGTACCGGCTCGCGGTGGTCGGTCCGCCCCGGACGACGGTCAGCAGGTCGAGCGAATCGGCCAGCGCGCGAACGTGTCCGACGGCGTCGCTCGGGGTGATCCCGCCCCACGGCGCGAGTTCGTCGCAGCTCAGCCGGAGCGCGAGGATCCGGTCCGGTCCGAGCGCCGCGCGGACCGCGGCGACCACCTCGCGCAGCAGACGCACCCGGTCGGTGCCGTAGCCGTCGGTGCGGAGGTTGGTGAGCGGGGACAGGAACTGCCGCAGCAGCGCGGTCGGCCCGGCGTCGAGTTCTACGCCGTCCACGTCGGCCGCGACCGCGGCGGCCGCGGCGTCGGCGAATCCGGCTGTCACCGCCTCGATCTCACGTGACCCCATCGCCGCGGGCAACTCCCGGGTCACCACGTCGGCGACCGGAGACGGCGCCCAGAGCACCGACTGCGAGTACGCGCTCGAGCCCTGCAGGCCGCGGTGCCCGAGACCGGCCAGCACCAGCGTCCCGTGCGGCCGGCACGCGGACACGATCTCCCGCCATCCGGGTCCGCAGGCCGCGGCGAGCGGCGCCCGCTCGTACGGCCAGTCGTCGGCGCACACCGACGCGCTCTCGGTCACGATCAGGCCGCAACCTCCGCGGGCACGGGCCGCGTAGTACGCGGTGTGTCGCGCCGAGAGTGCGCGCCCCACCCCGAGATTCGTCTCGTGTGCGCCGAAGACCACCCTGGACTGCGCGGTGCGTCCGGCCAGGGTGGTCCTCGAGGTGATCGCGACGGGCAGTGGATCAGATTCCGAGGTCGCGACGGAAGCCGTCGGGGACGACCAGATCGGCCGGGGACAGGTCCGCGATGTTGGAGTGTCCGAGACCGAGGACCGCGGAGTCGACGCCGCCGCGCAGGATGTCGAGGACGTTCTCGACTCCGGCCTGGCCGTTGGCGGCCAGGCCCCACAGGTAGGCGCGGCCGATCATCACGGCGCGGGCGCCGAGCGCGAGGGCCTTGACGACGTCGGAGCCGCGGCGGATGCCGCCGTCGAGGACGACCTCGAGCTGCTCCCCGACCGCCTCGGCGATGGCGGGCAGCGCCCGGATCGGGGCCGGGGTGCCGTCCAGGTTGTTGCCGCCGTGGTTGGACACGGAGATGGCGGTGCAGCCGGCGTCGACGGCGCGCTTGGCGTCGTCGACCCGCATGACGCCCTTGAGCATGAACGGTCCGTCCCACTGCTCCCGCAGCCAGGCGACGTCCTCCCAGGTGGGCAGCGGGGTCCCCATCCACTGGCCGTAGGCGCCGAAGAAGGTCGGGGCCGGGCCGCCGTCCGCGGGGGCGAGGTTGGGGGTGGTCAGGTCCGGGATGGACCCCGACTTCGCGAACTGCGCCAGCCACTTCGGATGGAGCAGACCCTGCAGCGCATTCGCCCGCATCGCTGCGAAGTCCATCTTCTCCGGGATCGCCGGGGAGCCCCAGTCGCGGCCCATCGAGAACGACCAGTCGAGCGTCATGATCAGGCCGGTGGCGCCGGCCTTCTTGGCGCGCTCCATGCGATGCAGCAGTTCGTCACGGGTGCCGACCCAGTACATCTGGAAAAAGGTCTGCGGGTTCGCGGCCACGACCTCCTCGACGGACTTGCTGGCGAACGAGGACAGGCCCATCGCGACACCGCGTGCGGCGGCGGCGCGGGCGACGGCGACCTCACCGTCGGGGTGCACGGCCTGCACGCCGGTCGGGGAGATCATCACCGGGAACGACAACGGCTGCCCCATCACGGTGGTGGACAGCTCACGCTTGTCGGACAGTCCGGCGACGTGCGGCGCGAACCCCAGCTCGGAGAACGCGTCGAGGTTGTCGGCGGTCGTCACGCCCTTCTCGGAGCCGGCGACGAGCGCCATGTACACCGGCTTCGGCAGCCGCTTCCGGGCCCGCCGCTGCGCCTCGGCAACGGTCTCGAACCACGCATTCTTTGCCATCGAAAATCCTCTATTCCATTCCCGCGAGCGGGTTCTCGTCACAGATCTTGGCCGGCGGCCGGGTCAGCAGGGTCAGCGGAACCGGCGCCTGCGGGATGCGACGTTCGGCTCGCTTTCCGGTGCGGGAGTGGTCCTGGCTGGACTTGGGCACGCTGCGATCGGCAGCGAGTGCGGACTCGCCGTAGCCCTGCACGCACTCGGGGTCCGGGCCGTCCATCGGCAACCCGGTGAAGAACTTCGCGGCCATGCAGCCGCCGCGGCACGCGTCGTAGTGGCTGCACTTGCTGCAGGCGCCACCGGTCTGCGGCGACCGCAGATCCCGGAACAGGTCGGAGTGCTGCCACACCTGCTGGAAACCGCCGTCGCGCACGATGTTTCCGGCCAGGAACTGGTCGTGGATCGCGAACGGGCAGGCGTAGACGTCGCCGATCGGGTCGATCAGGCACACCACCCGGCCGGCGCCGCACAGGTTCAGACCCGGCAGCGCGTCGCCGTAGGCGGAGAGGTGGAAGAACGAGTCACCGGTCAGGACGCCCTCACCGTTGGCAACGAGCCAGTCGTAGAGCTCACGCTGCTGCGCCTGCGTCGGATGCAGCTCGTCCCACACGTCGGCGCCGCGACCGGACGGGCGCAGCCGGGTGATCCGCAGCGTGGCCCCGTACCGGTCGGCGAGCGCCTTGAACTCGTCGAGCTGGCTGACGTTCTGGCGGGTGACGACGACCGAGATCTTCGCGTCCCGGAATCCCGCCTCGGCCAGGTTCTCCAACGCCCGCACCGCCATCGCGAACGAGCCGGGGCCGCGGACCGCGTCGTTGACCTCCGCCGTCGCGCCGTCGAGGGAGATCTGCACGTCGACGTAGTCGCTGGCGGCGAGCCGCGCGGCGACCTTCTTGTCGATCTTGACCCCGTTGGTGGAGAACTTCACCCCGACCTGATGCTCGGTGGCGTAGTCGACCAGCTCCCAGAAGTCGGAGCGCACCGTCGGTTCGCCGCCGCCGATGTTGACGTAGAACACCTGCATCTTCTGCAGTTCGTCGATGATCGCCTTGCACTGCTCGGTCGACAGCTCCCGCGGGTCCCGCCGTCCCGAGGACGACAGGCAATGCACACACGACAGGTTGCACGCGTAGGTCAGTTCCCAGGTCAGGCAGATCGGCGCGTCGAGTCCGAGCTCGAACTGGTCGACCAGGCGGCCGACGGGGGCGGGCGGTTCCAGAACAGAGGTCATGGGCTGGTCCTCGGGGTGTCGGAGAAGGGGTGGAGAGCGCCGCGCCGGCCGCCGGGCCGGCGGCGTCTCACACGCTCCCGGTCGAGATGGGTCAGGCCGCCGAGCTCACGGCGGAGGGGACGATCATCTTCGACTCGGCCAGCGTGGCCAGGGCACGGGCGTAGATGTCGATCCGGTCGTCCTCGACACCGGCCGCGCGAATCGCGGTACGGGCGTCGGGGTGGTCGGCCAACGACTTCACGATGCCGACGATGGTCACGTTCTTCAGGAAGGACAGCTTCCGCGTCCCGAAGTGGTAGAGCAACGCCCCGAAAGGTTCGGGGCGAAGCGCCACCTGCGGGTGCAGCTGCCACCCGGCGTCCAGATCCACGATCAGTACACGCCGCACATGCCGTCGATCGAGACCTCCTCGACGAGGGACTCCTGAACGAGCTCGGTCTCGGTGACTGCAGATTCGCGAGCGTCGGACATCGACTTACCTCCTGTGTCAGGGTTGTGCCGGTCGCAGTGAGGACTTCACTGTGACTCGGTTCACCACCATAATGGCATCGAGTGCACAAAGAAAACCCCGGAGGAGAAATTGACCCGTAGTCGCACGCCGGGAACGGGCCGGATCGGCCGCAGGCCGGCCACGACGCCGGACCGGATCAGCAACATCGCTCTCGCGTTGTTCGCCGAGCACGGGTTCGAGGAGACGAGCGTCGACCAGATCGCCGAGGCCGCCGGCATCGCGCGACGGACCTTCTTCCGCTACTTCCCGTCGAAGAACGCGGTGCCGTGGGGCGCCTTCGACACCCACCTGTCGGACATGCGCGACCTGCTCGCGGACCTCCCCGAAGACATCCCGCTCGCCGAGGGACTCACCCGGGCGCTGCTCGACTTCAACAGCTTCCCGCCGGACGTCGCGCCGTTGCACCGGACCCGGATGGAGGTCATCCTCAACGCCCCCGCGCTGCAGGCGTACTCGATGGTGATGTACACCGGGTGGCGCGAGGTCATCGCCGAGTACGTCGCCGCCCGGACCGGGCAGCGCACGACCGACCACCTGCCGCGCACCGTCGGCTGGATCGTCCTCGGCGTCGCCCTGTCCGCCTACGAGCAGTGGCTCACCGACGAGAGCCTCGAACTGGCCGACCTGCTGCGCTCCGGCAGCGAGACACTCGCCCACGGACTGGCGTCGCTACCGACGCGCCCGGCGCACTGACCGGGCGGCTCGCCGGCCGCGTGCCGGGTTCGACGGCGTCGACCCAATTCGGCAGACCCGATCACATCGCGACCGATTCGCCCTAGACTTGAGGTCGGGAACGACGCCAGTCGTCCCGTCGATCGTCATGAGGCACACGATGGCGGACAAGTCCGTGATCTTGGGACGGCCGTCCGGCCGCAATGCCGGCACCGACTCACGGACATCAGGCTCGACACACGGCAACCTGTCCGAGCAGGAGATCGTGGAGGCGGCCCTGCGCGTGATCCACCAGGACGGCCTCGACAAACTCTCGATGCGCCGGCTCTCCCGGGAGCTCGGGGTGTCGGCGATGGCGCCGTACTACTACGTCTCCGACAAGGACGAGCTGCTCAACCTGGTCGCCGGCGCCGCCCTGGGCGGGATCACGGCCCCGGAGCCCGGCCCGCCGTGGACCGAGCGGCTGCGCATCCTGATCGACCAGATCGACCAGCGCCTGTCGACCTACCCCGGACTCGGGGAAGTGCTCCTGGAGAAGATGCTGCGGTCCCAGCGCGACCTGGTCGCGCTGGTCATGGACATCCTGTTCGACGCCGGGTTCACCGACCGCAACGTCTTCTGCGCGTACTCGACCATCCACACCTACCTGTACGGCCGCAGCAGCGTGTCCACCCAGGATCCCACGGCGCCCGAGCGGACCGGGCTGCCCGAGGTCGTGGCGCGGGCGACCGCGCACCTCGACCAGGTACACGGCCGCGACGTCTACCGCTTCGGGGTCGACACCTTGATCGCCGGACTCCAGGTGCAACTCGACCGCCAGAACCGGTCGACGACCTGACCCGTCGGGGTTCATCGGACCGGCGCCCGGAACTGCGGCGTCCCGATTATCGGGAACCGGGCGGCACAAATTACGATCCAGCTGCTTCCATGGTGTCTGCTAGTCTGAAAACTAGAACACGTTACAGAACGTGAGCCCCACCTGCACCGCAGAACCCGAGAGGATCGACCACGATGACCACTGTTGACATGCCGCACAGCTCCAGGTCGGTTGTGCTCACCGTGTCCGGCGTCGTCGAGGAGACCGCGGACGCACGCTCGCTGGTGTTCGCAATCCCGGACGAGCTGCGCAGCCGCTTCGAGTACAAGCCCGGCCAGTTCCTCACGCTGCGGATTCCGAGCGAGCTGACCGGCTCGGTCGCCCGCTGCTACTCGCTGGCCAGCTCGCCGTTCGGCGACGGCGACCCCAAGGTCACCGTCAAGCGCACCGCCGACGGCTACGGCTCCAACTGGCTGTGCGACAACGTCAAGGTCGGCGACACGATCGAGGTGCTGCCCCCGTCCGGCGTGTTCACCCCCAAGTCGCTCGACCACGACTTCCTGCTCTGGGGTGCCGGCAGCGGCATCACCCCGGTCATCTCGATCCTCAAGTCGGCACTCGGCCAGGGCACCGGCAAGGTCGTGCTGATCTACGCCAACCGGGACGAGAACTCGGTGATCTTCCGCGACGAGCTGCGCGCCCTCGCCGCCCAGTACCCGACCCGCCTGACCGTCGTGCACTGGCTCGAGTCGCTGCAGGGCCTGCCGACCCCCGACCAGTTCGCGACCCTGGCCGCGCCGTTCGGCGGCTACGAGTCGTTCATGTGCGGGCCCGGCCCGTTCATGGACACCGTGCACAAGGCGCTCGCCGAGGCCGGCGTTCCGCGCACCTCCGTGCACGCCGAGGTGTTCAACTCCCTCGCCGGCGACCCCTTCCAGGACGTCGAGCTCGAGGAGGTCACCGCGGAGGAGGCCGCCGACGCCGCGAGCGTCTCGGTCACCCTGGACGGCGAGACCCACGAGCTGAGCTGGCCGCGCAAGCAGACCCTCGTCGACATCATGCTGGCCAAGGGCCTGGACGTGCCCTACTCCTGCCAGGAGGGCGAGTGCGGCTCCTGCGCCTGCACCGTCCTCGAGGGCAAGGTCGAGATGGACAACAGCGAGATCCTCGACCCCGAGGACATCGCGGCCGGCTACATCCTGGGCTGCCAGGCGCGCCCGGTCACCGACAGCCTCAAGATCGAGTTCTGACCGGTCCGACTGCGCCGCCCGTGAGTGACCCACTCACGGGCGGCGCAGTCGTCTGTAGGCGGCCCGCTCGTCCCGGTCCAGGTGTTCGGTCGCGTAGCTCAGTGCGGTCGCACCCATCCCGGCCGCGTGCTCGTCCAGGAACCCGATCAGCAGGTCCCGGTCCACCCGTTTGCCGACCTCGCGCAGCATCCAGCCCAGCGCCTTCTGCGTGAGGTCGCGGCGGTCCCCGAGCAGGCGGGGTGCGAGCTCGAGCGTCGTCGACGCGTCGCCGCGCCGGATGAAACCGGACGTGGTGAGCAGCGCCACCCGCCGGCGCCACAGGTCCGCGTCCGCCCCCAGCTCGAACACCAGGTCGCGCGGCCGGTCGTACAGCCACCCGCCGAGAATCCGCTCGGCCGAGGCGTCGACGAGATCCCAGTTGTTCACCCTTCCCCGCAGTACCGCGGCGAGGTAGAGATCGGCGACCCGCTCGCGCGCCGCGTCGTCGCGGGTGCGCGGCCTGCTCGCCCTTTCGAACCGTCCGGTCAGGATCAGCAGCCCCGCCAGCCGATGCTCGTGCACCGGGCTGTCCAGGAGCGGGTCGATCTGCGGTAGCGGCAGCTCCCCGAACCGCGCGGCGACGCGCCGGACGGACGGCACCCGCACGCCGATGAAGACGTCGCCCTCGCCGTACTCCCCGGGCCCGGTCTTGAAGTACCGCCGCAGCTGGACGGCGTCGTCGGCGTCGGCCAGATCCGCGAGGGCACGCATCACGTCCTCATGCATGCCCAGACCCTGCCATGCGGCGCTCACCTGCGCGAATGCTATTGATCGGCCGGTCAATCAGGTCTATACCTGAGGTATGCGGTAACTCCGACATATCCGACAAACTCCGGCAGAGGAGGCTGGAAATGAGGGCAGGTATGAGTCGGTGGCAGGACTGGGCTGCCGTGGTGATCGGCGTCGTCGTGGCGCTCTCGCCGATCTGGGTCGACACCAACAGCGCCGCACGCTGGTCGATGATCGTCCTCGGTGTCCTCGTCGCCGTCGCCGGCCTCGCCAACATGATGTCTCCGAGCACGGAGATGGTCGTGTGGGCGATGGGCGTGCTCGGCGTGCTGATGTTCATCGCTCCCTGGGTCACCGGGTACTCCGGCATGGCGGGCGCGGCATGGACCTCCTGGGTCGGTGGCGCCCTGACCCTGCTGACGGCACTGGCGGCCATGCCCGAGGGATCGCGCATGCACATCGGCCACGGTGGCGGACTGGCGCCCCACCACTGACACACATGACGACGACCGACAACAACACCGGGACGGGCGGGCGCCCGCCCCGGTGACGGAGGGAGATGAACCCCATGCCGCGCCGACATCGGACGACAGGCATGGACGGTGACACCCGCACACGCATCCTCGACGCCGCCGAAGAACTCATCGCGGCACGAGGCTTCGACGCCACCCCGACGGCCGCGATCGCGACCCGGGCCGGCGTCCCGAAGGGTCTGATCTTCTACTACTTCCCCACCAAGGAATCGATCCTCACCACCCTGATCGCCGAGCGCCTGCCGACCGATCCACTCGACGACGTGGCCACCGTGGCCGTCACCGGCGAACCCGAAACGTCGCTGGTCAACCTCGAGGAGGCGTTGAATCAGCGCGACCGGAACACGATCCGGACGATCGCCTGGCGCGAGGCCGACACCCACCCCGCGGTGCGCGAACACGTCCGGGCCCTGCGGACCCACCTCCACAACGTCACCGTGGAAGTGCTGCGGGCGAGCGCACCACTGACCGCGCCCGCCCGGGTCCTGGACTCCTGCGCGACCGCCTGGGTGGCGGCGATGATGTCCGTGACCCACCGGTTCCTCGACCGCGACGACCGCCTCGAGGAACTGCGCACCGTCGCCCGCGTCGTCACCGCCGGACTGGGAGCACTGTCGCACCCGTGAGTGCGCTCACGGACGCGCCGCGCACAGTTCGCGCCCGGCCTCGTACGCGACCGCGCTCGCAGGCAGGACACCGGGCCGGCCACTGAGCAGCACCGAGACCGAGCCGATCCCACCGAGGTCGCGGTCGAGTTCGTCGATGCGCCGCAGGGTCTGCGCGGCGACCGCACGCGCGCTGTCGAACAACGTCACCCCCGCCGGCAGCCGGGCCACGATCTCGTCGGCGACCAGCGGGTAGTGCGTGCACCCCAGCACCACAGCGTCACAGTCGGCCGGGGTGGCCGCGACGGCGGCGTCGATCGCGGCGGTGACCAGGTCGCCGTCCCCCCGGTCGATCGCATCGGCGAGACCGTGGCAGGCCACCCCGACGACGTCGCTGCCGTTCCCGAACCGGGCGATCAGGTCCGCCTGGTAGGCGCTCGCGGTGGTCGCGGCCGTCGCCCAGATCGCCACCGAGCGGGACACCGCGGCGGCGGGTTTGATCGCCGGGACCGTTCCGATCACCGGGACCGTCGTGCCCAGATGCGCGCGGACCTCCTCCAGGGCGGTGACGCTGGCGGTGTTGCAGGGCAGCACCACCACCTCGGCGCCGTGGTCGATCGCGCGGTCGGCCGCCGTCAGCACCCGGTCGACCACCCACGGCGCCGGCTTCGGACCCCACGGGGCGCCGTCGGGATCCAGGCACAACAACAGGTCGAGCTCCGGCCGGAGCCGGCGCAGCCAGGCCGACGTGGGCAGCAGCCCCAGCCCGGAATCGATCAGCGCGACGGTCACCGGTCCAACCTAGTCCCGACGGCATCGGCCATCGCATCCAGGAACCGCTGCACCGCAGCCATCTCGTCCGCGTCGAACCCGCCGAGCGGCGACGCCAACCGGCCCACCAGGGGTCCGAAGTACGACCACCCCAGGTACCGAGCCTGCTCCTGCACCCGCACCAGCACCCGCCGCCGATCGGTCCGGTCGGGCGCGCGGGTGACGTGCCCGGCGCGGACGAGCCGGTCCAGCACGGCCGTCGTCGCCGCGGAACCCAGCCCCAGTTCGGCGGCGAGCCACCCAGGGGTGGCGTCCGTGCCTGACCGGTCCGCCTCGAGCAGCGCGAGCAGTGCCCGCAGGTCGGTGGCGTGCAGGCCGTTGCGGCCCGCGAACGCGGACCCGAACTGGTCGAGATCCGCCGACAGCCGCCTCACGCGATGCACCAGCGCGAGTGCGGAATCAGAGCTGTCCACCACCCATCCTCTCGATCGTCGAACTTCTCGACGACCGAGAATATCGGCGGGCGAACGGTACCCGGCCCGCGGGTCACCGCAACAGCAGGCAACCGGCCGCCGACGCCCCGCCCAGCCCGACCACCGCGACACCCGGCGGCCCCAGAACCTGGACGGGCCCCGCGTCACCACGCACCTGAGCGACGGCCGCGACCACCAGGTCCAGGTCGGGACGCTTTCCGAGACCGAGGTGTCCGCCGTGCGGATTCAGCGGCAGGTCACCGCCTCGGGCGATCCGCCGTCCGGTCGCGACGAAGCTCCCCGCCGCACCGACGGCACAGAACCCGAGGGCCTCGAGCCACGGCAGGACCGCGAACGAGAACTCGTCCCCGAGCATCACCACTCCGACGTCCCGGACGCCGGAGTCGGCCCGCGACCACAGGGCCGCGGCCGCGCGCTCGACGACTCCGACGGGCCGTGCCGACTCCTGTTCCGCGAGCGGACTGACCCCGTACGCGGCTCCGGACCCGGCCACCGCGACCGCCCGCGACACCGGCTCGCGAACCGCCGCGGCGCCACTGAGCACGATCGCGGCCGCGGCCGCGCCGCGGATGGTCTCGGCCCGATCGTGCACGCACAAAGGGTCCGCGATCATCGGCGCGGCCAGGTAGTCACGCAGCCGCAAGCTCCTGCCGACGTTCGCGGACGCGACCAGCGCGACCTGTGCCAACTCGGTGCGGGTCAATCCGTACCGCTCGGTGTAGGCCCGTGCGGCCAGCGCCGCCGCGACCAGTGCGCTGTCCGCACCGTACGGTGCGTGCCACCCCGGCCAGCCGGCGACCGGGGTCACCGCCCCGATCCGGGCGGGTGTCACGAGGCGCGTCGGCGAGCCCGCGGAAGCCTCGACGCACACGAGATGGCCGACCCGACCCGCGGCGACCGCGTCGACCGCCTGCACGAGCGCCGCCCCGATCGAGGTTCGGTCGGATTCCTGTGTCCGCCACTTCAATTCGAGCCCGAGCGCGTCGGCGATGTCGGCGCCGGCAGCGCCGCAGGCGAGCACCCCGTCAACCGCGGGACCCGCGACACCCGCGTCCACCAGCGCGGCGCGCACGGCCCGCACCGCCGCGTTCAGGATGCCGGTTCCGCCGGCAGAGCCCCGGACGCCGGCACCGCCGGTGAGGGCCCGGCCGACACCGGTGACCGACACCGCGGCCCGGCCCGACCCGGTGCCCCCGGTCACGACACCGCCTCGATCCGGTCCTCGAAGAGGTCCGACTCCTCGATCTCCGCCAGCGGCAACCACACCCTGTCGTCGACCTGCTCGAAGACCAGGCGAACCGGCGCACCGACCCGCAGGTCGTCCGGTCCGCCGCCGGTCAGCCCGAGCAGCAGCCGCACGCCCTCCGGCAGGTCCACGACGCCGACGAGATACGGGGGCACGGGCGCGGCGTGGATCGGCTCGGCGACCCGCGTCCACGAGACCAGGACACCCTTCCCGGCGACCGGTTCGAACACCAGATCCGTGCCCCAGCAGTAGCGGCAACAGGGCGACGGCGGAAACGACCAGCGCCGGCAGTCCAGGCACCGCTGCACCGACAGCCGTCCCGACGCCCCGGACGTCCAGTGCGGCGCGGTCAGGTCGGTCAACTCCGGCAGGGCACGCCGACCGTGCACCATGCACTCACGGTAGCGGCCGCGGCCATGCGGCGCGGGGAACTCGGCAGGTTCCGGGGCCGCCCGGTCCGGGTCAGACCGCGGCGGCCGCGACCACCTCGGAGATCGGCACCGTCGCCGCGATCTTGGCCCGCATCTTCATCACCGGGCCGGCCAGGCCGCCGCCGACGACCGCGACGAGCCGGCCGTCACGCTCGTAGTAGGCGAGGAACTTGCGGCCGTCGTCACGCACGACGTGCACGGTGTCGGTTCCGGACGGCTCGCCGAGCGCCTGGATCTTCACGTCGTACTGGTCGGACCAGAAGTACGGCACCTGTGCGGGCAGCTCCGGCGCCGAGCCGGCGACCAGCGCGTGTGCCAGGACCTTCGCCTGTTCGCCTGCGTTGTTCCAGTGTTCGACGCGACGCTGCACCCCGTCGGGGTGTGTCCACGCCGCGACGTCGCCGACCGCCCAGACGTGCGGGTCGCTGGTGCGGCCGACCTCGTCCGCCAGCACACCGCCACCGGCGCCCCGTTCGGCGGTCACGACCCCGGACCCGTCCAGCCAGCCGGTGACCGGGTTCGAACCGATGCCGATCACCACCAGGTCCGCCGACACCTCGGTGCCGTCCCCGAGCACGGCCCCGGTCACCCGGGTGTCGCCACGCAGCGACTCGAGCCCGACCCCGGTGCGTACGTCCACGCCCTCGGCCTCGTGCAGCCGCGTCACGAGGGCCCCGACCTGCGGGCCGAGCACCGACGCGAGCGGCGTCGGCTGGGGTTCGACCAGAATCACGTCGAGTCCCTTCGCGCGCATGCTGGCGGCGAGCTCGCAGCCGATGAACCCGGCACCGACGACGAGCGCGGTGCGGCCGGGGACCAGATCGGCACGCAGACCGTGCGAGTCCTCGAGTGTGCGCAGCACGTGCACACCGTCGAGGTCCGGCAGGCCGGGGATGCGGCGCGGAGTCAACCCGGTCGCGATGACCAGGTGGTCGTACCCGAGGGTGCTGCCGTCGGCGAGGGCGACGGCCCGCGCGCCGGCGTCCACGGACACCGCGCGGGCACCGAGCTGCAGCTCGACGTCGATCTCGTCGTAGTACTCGGCAGGCTTGAGGGTGACGTCGTCGGTCTCGCCGCGGACCACGTCCTTCGACAGCGGCGGGCGGTCGTACGGAAGGTGCACTTCCTCGCCCACCAGCGTGATCCGGCCCTCGTGCCCTGCCCGCCGCAGCTCCTCGGCGGTGCGCAGCCCGGCCAGGCCCGCCCCGACGATCACGATTCGTCCCACGCTCATCGTGCGACCACCCCTCCACAACGTCGTCCGTGACCGCCACCGGCCACCAACAAGTCATACCAAACTGACACACGTTCTAGTAGTCCCACGGGTCAGGACGCCTCGAATCCCGAGATGAGCCACGTCCCGTCGACCCGGGTCAACTGCACGCGGGCGCCGACCGTCTCACCGACCGGATCCGGCGCCGCGGCGGTGCGGGTCACCTGGCGGAGGAACACCAAGGCCTCCGCGGTGTCGCCGTCCACCGCCGACACGCCGGTCCCGGTGACCGTCGCCGTTCGGGTGATGCCCTGTGCCCGCGACGCGGGGACGACGACCGTGTCGGTGAGCCGGCCGAACTGGTCGCGGAAGTCGCCGGTCAGCCGCTGCGTCGCCGTGTACATGTCCGCCGCGACCGTGTCCGGGGTGTAGGTCAGCAGCGCCGCGGCGCCCTCCCCCGCCGCCTGGGCGACCGCGGCACGGGCCGCGTCGCCCGACCGCTCGTCCGCGCGGTCCACCCGCACGAACAGGATCGCGGCGACCACCGCCAGAATCAGCGCCAGCGTGGCGAGCAGCCACACGAGCCGGGTCGGCCGCCCCCTCACGCGAGGTACTCCAGTGCCGCGGCCTTGTACCCGCCGTCCACGTCCTCCATCGTCATCCGCAGCCGCCACACCCTCGCCTGCGGTTGCGCCGCGGTGCGGTTGGTGACCGTCGACGCCACCTCTACGAGCACCGTCCCGTGGTCGCCGTCCCAGGACTCGATCCCGGCATCCGCACGCTGTCCGACGGTCTTGACCTGGGCCTCCTGTACGACCCTCACGAAGGACGCCGCATTCGAGCCGTAGTCGTCGCGGAACTCGCCCGTCGACCCGGCCAGGACCCGCTCGACGTCCTGCTCGGCGTGCTCGTGATCGACGGTCGCCAGGTTCATCGCGACGGTCCGCGCGGCGGCGAGCGCGTCCTGCTGCGCCGCCTGATCGGCGTCGAACCGCCACTGCTGCCAGATCAGGACCCCGCACACCGCGGCCAGGACGAGGCACCCGACGGCGAGCACCACGACCACGACCCGGCCGAGGCGCCGCGCGCCGACCCGGCCGGCGCGTGTCCCCTGCGCGCCCGCGCCGGGGGCACGGTCCCCTTCCACCACTGCTGTGTCCCCCATGCGTCCTGTCCTTCGTCCGAACTGCGGTGCACGCACCACCGTAGGTGATCCCCCTCACAGGCATCGCCGGGCGTCCGCACTCACTAGTGTTGACGTGTGACCACCGAACCGAACGAACTCCGGGCGCAGCAGCCCACCCGCGGCGCGGTCGAGTTCGGCGCCGTGCAGTTCGGCGCCGGATCGTCGACGGAACGTGTGGAGGGCAGGACGATCATCGCCGACGCGGTCGTCGCGAAGATCGCGGGCATCGCCACCCGGGAGATCAGCGGCGTGTTCGACGTCGGGGGCGGCACCGCCCGCGTCGTCGGAGCTCTGCGGGACCGCATTCCCGGCGCACGCGTCAACCACGGCCAGGGCGTCGCGGTCGAGGTCGGCGAGCGCCAGGCCGCGATCGACATCGGCATCGTCGCCGAATACGGTGTCGCGCTGCACGAACTGGCCGCCGGCATCCGCCGCAACGTGATCGCCGCGGTCGAGCGGATGACCGGACTCGAGGTCACCGAGGTGAACATCACCGTCTACGACGTCGTGCTGTTCGACGAGAACGCCGGCGCCGTCGAGAGCGACACCCGGCCGAGGGTCCAGTGACCGATCCCGCCGACGCCGACCGGATCGCCGCCCAGGTGCTGGCGGTGCCCGGAGTCGCCGGACTGCACGGCGGCCAGTTCGGCGAGGTCGCCACCTACCTTCCCGGACGGCGCGTCCTCGGGGTCGCGCTCACCGGTGCCGAATGCGCGATCCACGTCGTCGTCGCGTATCCGCACAACGTCGTCGACGTCGCGCGCTCCGTGCACCGAGCGGTCGAGCCGATCGTTCCGGTCCCGGTCACGGTCACGGTCGACGACGTCGCGGTCACCCCGGACACCGGCACGCCCGTGGCCGCGCACACCGAGAGGACTGCACGATGAACAACACCGTCGTCGGGCTGATCGCCGGACTGTTGCTGGCACTCGCCGGGATCCTCGGCGGCTTCGCCGGCTTCGTGTTCGCGGTGATGCTCGGCGCGATCGGCATGGCGATCGGCGCGCACCGGGACGGGCACTTCGACCTCGGCGCCCTGCTCCGGAGCCGGGGCCGTGGCTGACCTCGCCCCTTCCCCGACACCCGGCACCGAACACAGCGAACTCGATCTCGAACGCGGTGCCCGCGGCCGCCTCGTGGTCAAGGACCGCGCGATCTCGCGGATCGCCGTCGCCGCCGCCCTGTCCGTACCCGGGGTCGTGCGGCAGTCCTCGGGACTGCTCAAGCTGCCCGGCCGGGACCTGCCGCGTGCCGAGGT
The DNA here is from genome assembly GCF_039540555.1 of Rhodococcus olei. Taxonomy (NCBI): domain Bacteria; kingdom Bacillati; phylum Actinomycetota; class Actinomycetes; order Mycobacteriales; family Nocardiaceae; genus Rhodococcus; species Rhodococcus olei. Next base: position 45,436 of record NZ_BAABFB010000066.1, read on the forward strand.
CACGACCGGCGCGGACTCCGTCGCGGTCGCGCTGTACCTCGCGGTGACGTGGCCGTGCCCGGTCGCGATGCTGTCGCGGGAGGTGCACGTCACGGTCGCCGAGCGCATCGAGACCCTGACCGGGATGCCGCTCGAGGGCCTGCACATCGTCGTCGCCGCCGCGGTCCCCCGCAGCGGCGACGGGGACGCCGAGGTCGACGCCCGGCAGCTGACGGCCGAGTGCCCGGACGGGGTCGCTCCCCCCGCTGCGCGGCCGCCGCTGGCCCGGCCCGCAGCGGCGCTCGTCGCCGTGATCGTCGCGATCGCGCTGATCTGCGTCGCGGCCGTCGCCGGACGCGAGTTCCTGATCGCCAAGGGCATGATCGCCCCGGCGGCCTGGGTGCGGAACTCGGTGTGGTGGCTCGCCGGCCTGCACTGGCAGACCTGGATGGCCGCCGCCGCGGTGGCCGCTGCGGCCGCCGGCATCGTCCTGGTCTGCTTGGCTCTGCTGCCGCGCACACGCACGCACCTACCGGTCGGCGGCGACGGAACACCGGTCGTGTGGCTGCGGCCCGTCGACGTCGCACGGATGTGCAGTGCCCGCGCCGGCACGGTCGCCGGGGTCGGCGCGGTGCACACCACCGTCGACCGTCGGCGAGCAACGGTCCACGTGACCCCGAACGGGGAGATCCCCGCCGACGATCTCGACGGGTACGTGCGTGACGCGGTCGCGCCCGCCCTGGACACCCTCGCGTCCCCGCGCACCCTGCGGGTCCGGATCGGGCGGCTGAGGTCGTGAGGCGGCGCATCTCGATCGTCGACCGGCTCGTGGCCCTCGCCGCGGGGGCGGCACTGCTCGCGGGCGCCGCGGTGACACTCACGTGGGCGATCGGCGTCGACGCCGCGCGGGATCTGGTCCACCGAGTCGACCGCACCCGCATCGCGGGGCTGCCCGACGAGTCCTGGTGGCCGACCGCACTCGCGGTCACCGCGGTCCTGACCCTGGTGGCCGGACTGGTGCTGCTGACCGTCAACCTGCGGCGGGGGCGGACCTCGACGATGCCGGTCTTCACCGGCGATGCACTCGAGCCGTCCGACGCGGCGGGTCTGTCGGTGGATCTGGGTCCGCTGGCGGTCGGATTGGCCGCCGAGCTCGCCACCCTCGACGGAGTCCGCACCGTCCGGCACGCGGCCGTCGACGACCGCGGTCTGGCGACCCTACGGGTCACGGTCGTCGCCGACCCGACGATCGACGTCGCGGACTTCACGCGCAGTGCGGAGGCGATGGCACGGTCGATGGCCGCCGCCCTGCCCGGCGCCCCGGTCGCGACCCAGGTCCTGCTGCACCTCGATCCCACCGACCACTGACGACGCGACCCGGGGCGATCGGCCGGATGCGGCGCGCCCCGGCCCGCGCTCGGCCGGCACTGCGCCCGAAACGCCGAACGGCGCCCACCCCGAGGGGTGGACGCCGTCCTGCTTGGTACTGCTAGATCATCTGGTGATCGGTGATCACTTGATGATCTTGGTGACGCGACCGGCGCCGACGGTACGGCCACCCTCACGGATGGCGAACCGCAGGCCCTCGTCCATGGCGACCGGCTGGATCAGCTTGACGGACATCTCGGTGTTGTCACCGGGCATGACCATCTCGGTGCCCTCGGGCAGGGTCACGACGCCCGTCACGTCCGTGGTACGGAAGTAGAACTGCGGGCGGTAGTTGTTGAAGAACGGGGTGTGGCGGCCGCCCTCGTCCTTCGACAGGATGTACGCCTGGCCCTCGAACTCCGTGTGCGGGGTGGTGGTGCCGGGCTTGACGACAACCTGGCCACGCTCGACGTCCTCGCGCTTGATGCCGCGGACGAGCAGACCGACGTTGTCGCCGGCCTGGCCCGAGTCGAGCAGCTTGCGGAACATCTCGATGCCGGTGACGGTGGTCTTGGTCGACTCCGGGCGGATGCCGACGATCTCGACCTCTTCGTTCACGTTGATCACACCGCGCTCGATACGACCGGTGACGACGGTGCCACGACCGGTGATCGTGAAGACGTCCTCGACGGGCATCAGGAACGGCTTGTCGGTCTCACGGACCGGGTCCGGGATGGAGTCGTCGACGGCCTGCATGAGGTCGAGGACCGTCTGGCCCCACTTCTCGTCGCCCTCGAGCGCCTTCAGCGCGGAGACCGGCACGACCGGAGCGTTCTCGTCGAACTCCTGCGACGCCAGCAGCTCGCGGACCTCCATCTCGACGAGCTCGAGGATCTCCTCGTCGTCGACCATGTCGGCCTTGTTCAGCGCGACGAGGATGTAGGGCACGCCGACCTGGCGGGCGAGCAGCACGTGCTCACGGGTCTGCGGCATCGGGCCGTCGGTGGCGGCCACGACCAGGATCGCGCCGTCCATCTGGGCGGCACCGGTGATCATGTTCTTGATGTAGTCGGCGTGGCCCGGCGCGTCGACGTGCGCGTAGTGGCGCTTGTCGGTCTGGTACTCGACGTGGGAGATGTTGATCGTGATACCACGAGCCTTCTCCTCCGGCGCCTTGTCGATCTGGTCGAAGGCCGAGGCCTCGTTCAGATCCGGGTACTTGTCGTGCAGGACCTTGGTGATGGCCGCGGTCAGCGTCGTCTTGCCGTGGTCAACGTGACCGATGGTCCCGATGTTGACGTGCGGCTTCGTCCGCTCGAACTTCGCCTTCGCCACTTGATGGCCTCCTGTTGTGTTGCTTGCGATATGCAGCAGTGCGGTTGTTTTACTTGGTCGTGCTCAGCTGGTGAAAACTCGCCAGCGTCGTGCTCCCAGCTGGTGTTACTCGCCGGTCGCCTTGGCGATGATTTCCTTCGAGACGTTCGCGGGAACCTCTGCGTAGGAATCAAACACCATGGAGAAGTTCGCCCGGCCCTGGGTCTTCGACCGCAGGTCACCGATGTAGCCGAACATCTCCGAGAGCGGAACCAGCGCCTTCACGACACGGGCACCACTGCGTTCCTCCATGGCCTGAATCTGGCCACGACGGGAGTTCAGGTCGCCGATCACGTCGCCCATGTAGTCCTCGGGCGTGGTGACCTCGACAGCCATGATCGGCTCGAGAATGACCGGGCCGGCCTTGCGGGCGGCTTCCTTGAGCGCCTGCGAACCGGCGATCTTGAAGGCCATTTCCGAGGAGTCGACGTCGTGGTACGCGCCGTCGAGCAGGGTCACCTTCATGTTCACCAGCGGGTAGCCGGCGAGCACGCCGTACTGCATGGCGTCCTGGGCGCCCGCGTCGACCGACGGGATGTACTCACGCGGAACGCGGCCACCGGAGACCTTGTTCTCGAACTCGTACGACTCGCCGTTCTCGCCGACGAACGGTGCGAGCGCGATGATCACCTTCGCGAACTGGCCGGAACCACCGGTCTGCTTCTTGTGGGTGAACTCGTGCTTCTCGACCGTCTTGGTGATGGTCTCGCGGTACGCGACCTGCGGCTTGCCGACGTTCGCCTCGACCTTGAACTCGCGCCGCATGCGGTCGACGAGGATGTCGAGGTGGAGCTCGCCCATGCCGCCGATGACGGTCTGGCCGGTCTCCTCGTCGAGCTCGACGGAGAAGGTCGGGTCCTCTTCGGCCAGCTTCTGGATCGCGGTGCCCAGCTTCTCCTGGTCGGACTTGGTCTTCGGCTCGATCGAGACCTGGATGACCGGGTCCGGGAAGGTCATGGACTCGAGCACGATCGGGTTCGCCTGATCGCACAGGGTGTCACCGGTCGTGGTGTCCTTCAGGCCGATCATCGCGTAGATGTGGCCTGCCACGGCCTCGTCGACCGGGTTCTCCTTGTTGGCGTGCATCTGGAAGAGCTTGCCGATGCGCTCCTTCTTGCCCTTGGTGGCGTTGAGCACCTGGGCACCCGGATCGATCCGACCCGAGTAGACGCGCACGAAGGTCAGCTTGCCGAAGAAGGGGTGCGCCGCAATCTTGAAGGCCAGAGCCGAGAACGGCTCCTCCTTGCTCGGCTTGCGGGTGAGGTCCTCCTCCTCGTTGCCCAGCGCGTGGCCGTGCACCTCGCCGATGTCCAGCGGGTTCGGCAGGTAGTCGATGACCGCGTCGAGCATGGGCTGAACACCCTTGTTCTTGAACGCGGAACCGCACAGCACCGGGTACAGCTCGGAGGCGACCGTCATCTTGCGGATGGCGCCCTTGATCTCCTCGACCGTGAGCTCCTCGCCACCGAAGTACTTCTCCATCAGCGCTTCGTCGGACTCGGCAACGGTCTCGAGCAGCTTCTCGCGGTACTCGGCGGCCTTGTCGGCCAGGTCCGCGGGGATCTCCTCGATGGTCGGCTCGGCACCGGTCGGCACCACGCCGCGCCAGGTGATGGCCTTCATCTCGACGAGGTCGACGACGCCGTCGAAGTCGTCCTCGGCACCGATCGGCAGCTGCAGGACCAGCGGCTTCGCACCGAGGCGGTCGATGATGGTCTGGACCGTGAAGTAGAAGTCCGCGCCCATCTTGTCCATCTTGTTGACGAAACAGATGCGCGGAACGTCGTACTTGGCGGCCTGACGCCACACCTGCTCCGACTGCGGCTCGACGCCCTCCTTGCCGTCGAACACCGCGACGGCACCGTCGAGGACGCGCAGCGAGCGCTCGACCTCGACCGTGAAGTCGACGTGGCCGGGGGTGTCGATGATGTTGATCTGGTTCTTGTTCCAGAAGCAGGTGACCGCGGCGGACGTGATCGTGATGCCGCGTTCCTTCTCCTGCTCCATCCAGTCCGTCGTCGACGCACCGTCGTGGGTCTCACCGATCTTGTAGTTCACACCGGTGTAGAAGAGGATGCGCTCGGTCGTGGTGGTCTTGCCGGCGTCGATGTGCGCCATGATGCCGATGTTGCGGACCTTGTTCAGGTCGGTCAGCACTTCCTGTGCCACAGGATTCTTCCCCGCTCGTAGCTCGTGTCGGCCCTACCGGACCACATTCTTCTTGTGTTGGCAGCCGGCCCGCGAGGGACCCGACACTGCAGTGACGACGCCCGGGCGGCACCCGGGTACAGGTGCCGCCCGGTGTCGAATCACCAGCGGTAGTGCGCGAACGCCTTGTTGGCCTCGGCCATCTTGTGCGTGTCCTCGCGACGCTTGACCGACGCGCCCAGGCCGTTGCTGGCGTCCAGCAACTCGTTGGCCAGACGCTCGACCATCGTCTTCTCACGACGCTGCCGCGAGAAGGTCACCAGCCAGCGCAGCGCCAGGGTGGTGGAACGACCCGGACGAACCTCGACCGGAACCTGGTAGGTGGCGCCACCGACACGGCGGCTGCGGACCTCGAGGGCGGGCTTGACGTTGTCGAGCGCGCGCTTGAGGGTGACGACCGGATCGGTGCCGGTCTTCTCCCGCGCCTGCTCGAGGGCACCGTAGACGATGCGCTCGGCAGTGGACTTCTTGCCGTCGAGCAGGATCTTGTTGACGAGCTGGGTGACCAGCGGGGAACCGTAGACCGGATCCGCGACGAGCGGCCGCTTGGGAGCGGGACCCTTACGAGGCATCAGCCCTTCTCCTTCTTCGCGCCGTAGCGGCTACGCGCCTGCTTGCGGTTCTTGACACCCTGGGTGTCGAGCGAGCCGCGGATGATCTTGTAGCGGACACCCGGGAGGTCCTTCACACGACCGCCACGAACGAGCACCATCGAGTGCTCCTGGAGGTTGTGGCCCTCACCCGGGATGTACGCGGTGACCTCGACGGAGCTGGTCAGACGCACACGCGCGACCTTACGCAGCGCGGAGTTCGGCTTCTTCGGGGTCGTGGTGTACACGCGGGTGCACACGCCACGACGCTGCGGGCTGCCCTTCAGTGCAGCGGTCTTCTGCTTGGACGGCTTGTCGCGCCGTCCCTTGCGGACCAGCTGGTTGATGGTTGGCATATACCGGCTTTCTTCGTCTCGCCCGATCCGCTCCGGGGGGAGCAGACCTGGCAGTTGTGTATTCAGGGATCTAGCAGTTGGAGCAAGAAAACGCTGCTCCTCACCCATTCCTCGACCACGAGGTCGGGCGTGTCGCATACCCCCACACAGGCAGCCGGATGCTCGCCACTGCATCGCGAATCTCGATCTCGCGATGCGGCTGCGCGCGCGGCTATACCTCGCTAGGCACACAAAGCGGCCCGGAAAGTCCGGACACGACCGACCACGATACCCGCCTGCTCGCGGGAAGGTCAAAGCGAGGCGGCCTGGCCGGGACCCGTCGGCGCGCTCCGGCGACGGCGGACGATCGCGGCGTCCGGCACCGGGAGGGCACGGTCCGCGAGCGCGGCCTCGAGTTGCGCCGCCCAGCTCGCCACGATCTCCGCACGCCGGCGGGAGTCGTCGGTCAGGACGTCGGCGAGTCCGAGCCCCCGGGCCAGGTCCAGGGTCGCCTGCACGAGCGCCCGGACCTCCGGATCCGAGCCGTCGACACCGAGCTGGTCGACAGCCACGCGATGGGCCGTCCGCCCGAACCGCTCCTCCAGCGGCAGCACCCGCTGACGCAGGGCCGGATCCGAGGCGGCCGCCGTCCACACCTGAAGGGCCGCCTTGAACAGGGTGCCGGTGTAGTAGTCCACGAGCCGTTCGACGACCGCGGCCGTTCGCCCCGGACCCTCCGGGAGGCCCCCGGATTCGTCGCGGGCGATCTGCATGCGCGTGTCGAACATGTATTCCAGCGCCGCGGTGATCAGGTCCTCTCGGGTGGGGAAATGATGTTGTGCGGCACCCCGCGAGACACCGGCCCGCTTGGCCACCACCCCGACCGTCGTCGCGGCCCAGCCCTGCTCGGCGAGGCAGTCGATCGTCGCCTCGAGCAGTCTCCGCCGCGTCGTGCGACTGCGGTCCTGCTGCGGTTCACGCATTTGTTACCTCAGCTCTCCAATCCCAGGTCGCCGGTAACACAGAGGGAAACTCGATGTTTCGCGTTTTGGATCACATTGCAATCACAAAATTACCGCTGTACGAAGGACATGGCTCCTATGAGGGGGGCCAACCGTTGTACGACCGTGACACAGACTAGGAGCACCCCATGGGTTCTGCTGAGATCATCCCCTTCCTCGACTTCGCCTCCGACTTCACCGGCGCCATCAGTGACTTCACCGGCGCGCTGAGCTTCTTCGCGGGCTCCTCCGAGGCGGCAGGCGACCTCTTCGGCGGTGCCAAGTAACACCACCGCTCGACTGAGCGGCCGGCCGAACCCGCGCTCCTCGGAGCGCGGGTTCGGCCGTTCCGGGGAGCATGCTCACTCCCCCGGCGCCCACGCCGGGGGCCGCCGCTGCAGGAACGCGGTCATGCCCTCGATCGCCTCCGGGGTTCCGAACAACCGGGCGGACTGCGCGGCGAGGTCCGCGCCGTAGCGGTCGAAATCGGCGAGAACCCGGGCGGTCGTGAGGCTCTTCGACTCGGCCAGCCCCTGCGGCGACGCCAGCGACAGGTCCGCCAGCCACGCCGACACACTCGCGTCGACGTCGTCGGCGGCGACGGTGATCAAACCGATCGACGCCGCCTCCGCCGCGCCGAACTTCTCCCCGGTCAGGAAGTACCGTCCCGCCGCACGCGAGGTCAGCCGCGGCAGCACCGTCAGCGAGATGATCGACGCCGCCAGACCGAGCCGCGACTCCGTCAGGGCGAACGTGCTCGCCGGCCCGGCGGCCACCAGGTCGCACGCCCCGACCAGCCCCATTCCGCCCGCGCGGACGTGCCCGTCGACCCTTCCGACGATCGGCTTCGGCAGTTCCAGGAACGCGCGCAGCAACTCCGTCATCTGCGACGTGCGGTGCGCGGCCAGGGCGGCCGGGTCCGCGTGCTCCGTCGCTCCGCTCGCCTCCGACACATTCCCCGTCGCTCCGCTCGCCTCCGACAAGTCCGCGCCCGCACAGAACGTGCCGCCGGTGTGCGTGAGGACGACCGCACGAACCGTCTCGTCCGCCGCCGCGTCCCTCAGTCCCTGCCGGAGTTCGGCGACCAGCCGCGTCGAGATCGCGTTGCGGTTGTGCGGCGAGTCCAGCGTCAGGGTGGCGAAGCCGCCGCCGGACACCTCGTAACGGACGAACGGTCCGCGCTCGTCGTCGCCCATCGTCAGTACGACCTGGGCAGCGCCAGCGAGTGCTGCGCGACGAAATTGAGGATCATCTCCCTGCTGACCGGCGCCACCCGCGCGATCCGGGCCGCACCCAGCATCGCGGCCAGGCCGTACTCCTGGGTGAGTCCGCCGCCTCCGTGAGTCTGGATGGCCTGGTCGAGGCACTTGATGCTGGCCTCCGCGGCCGCGTACTTCGCCATGTTCGCGGCCTCCGCGGCGCCGAAGTCGTCGCCGGCGTCGTACAGCGTCGCCGCCTTCTGCATCATCAGCTTCGCGAGCTCGAGTTCGATCTTGCACTGCGCGAGCGGATGCGCGATGCCCTGATGCGCACCGATCGGGGTCTTCCAGACCGTGCGCTCCTGGGCGTACTTGGCGGCGGCGGCCAGCGCGTACCGGCCCATGCCGACCGCCATCGCGGCACCCAGGATGCGTTCCGGGTTCAGCCCGGCGAACAACTGCATCAGCGCCGCGTCCTCGGACCCGACGAGCGCGTCGGCGGGTAGCCGGACGTCGTCGAGGAACAGTGTGAACTGGTGGTCCGGTTCGACGATGTCCATCGCCATCGGCGTCCGGACGAAGTTCTCGGTGTCGGTCGGGACGATGAACAGTGCCGGCTTCAGCTTGCCGGACCGGTGGTCCTCGGTCCGCGCGACGATCAGCACCGCGTCGGCCTGGTCGACGCCGGAGATGAAGATCTTGTTGCCGGACAGGATCCAGTCCTCGCCGTCGCGGCGCGCCGTGGTGGTGATCTGGTGCGAGTTCGAGCCGGCGTCGGGTTCGGTGATGCCGAACGCCATGATCTTGCTGCCGTCCGCCAGGCCCGGCAGCCACGCCCGCTTCTGGTCGTCGGTGCCGTACTTGCCGATGATCGTCCCGCAGATCGCCGGCGACACCACCACCAGCAGCAGTCCGGCGCCGCGGGCCGCCAATTCCTCCTGCACGAGGGCGAGTTCGTAGATCCCCGCGCCGCCGCCGCCGTACTCCTCGGGCAGGTTCACGCCGAGGAATCCGAGCTTGCCCGCCTCGTTCCACAGCTCGGTCAGCGGTTCGCCCCGCCGAGCCCGCGGCAACACGTAGTCGACGTAGTTGTAGCGCTCGCCGAGCTTGGCGACCGCGGACCGCAGCTCCCGCTGCTCGTCGGTTTCGATGAAGCCCATCTCTCACTCCCCTTGTTCGTCGTCGACGACGGCCAGGACGGCCCCGACGTCGACCTGCTGTCCGACGGTGACGTTCAGTTCGGTGAGCACACCGTCCGCGGGGGCGGTGATGGTGTGCTCCATCTTCATGGCCTCGAGCCACAGGATCGGGTCGCCGGCGGCAACCCGGTCCCCGACCGCACCGCCGAGACGGACGACGGTGCCGGGCATCGGCGCGAGCAGCGATCCGGCGGCGACGACCGTCGCCGGGTCGACGAAGCGCGGGACGGCCCGGAAGGCCGTCGCGCCGACCGGCGAGTCGACGCACACGAGGTCCCCGTAGCGGGCGACGGCAAACCGCCGGGTCAGCCCGTCGACCGTGAGGACGACCTCGTCCGGGGTAGCCGACACCAGGCCGACCGCGTCGACACACCCGGTCTCGAGCGTCCCGTCCCTGCGGATCCGGTAGTCGACCTCGTGGGTTCCCGCGGGGCCGTCGAACACCTTGCGCTGCGGCTGGGAGACCACGTTGCGCCACCCGCTCGGCAGCCCGCCGCCCACCGTCGCCGCCCGCCGATTCGCGGCGGCCCCCGCCAGGGCCGCGGCGAGGGCCGAGACACGTTCGGACTCGGGCGACGCGGCCGGGGCGGCGAGGGTGTCGAGTCCGTGCCGGTCGAAGAACGCGGTGTCGGTGTCGCCGGCCAGGAAGGCCGGATGACGGAGCACCCGCACCAGCAGGTCCCGGTTGGTGACCAGGCCGTGGATCTTCGTCTTCGCCAGCGCGGTCGCGAGCCTGCTCGCAGCGGCCTGCCGGTCCGGCGCCCACGCGATCACCTTCGCGAGCATCGGGTCGTAGAACACCCCGACCACCGAGCCGTCGACGATGCCGGAGTCCAGCCGCAGCCCCCGAGGCGTGCCGGGAACACCGAATTCGGTGTCCACACCCGGGATCTCGAAACGGTGCACGCTGCCCGACTGCGGCTGCCAGCCCTGCGCCGGGTCCTCCGCGTACAACCGGACCTCGATCGCGTGGCCGTGCGCGGCGGGCGGCGCGTCGCCGAGCGCGCCACCTCGGGCCACGCGCATCTGGAGCTCGACCAGGTCGAGCCCGGTGGTGAGCTCGGTGACCGGGTGCTCTACCTGCAGCCGGGTGTTCATCTCCAGGAAGTAGAACCCGCCGTTGTCGTCGGCGAGGAACTCCACGGTGCCCGCGCCCTCGTACCCGATCGCGGCGGCGGCGTCGACGGCCGCCTGGAACAGGCTTCCGCGCATGCCCTTTCCGGCTCCCTCCAGCCGGTCGACGAGTGGCGAGGGCGCCTCCTCCACGACCTTCTGGTGCCGGCGCTGGATCGAACACTCCCGCTCGCCGATCGCCCACACGGTGCCGTGGGCGTCGGCCATGACCTGGACCTCGATGTGGCGGCCGGTCTCGAGGTACCTCTCGCAGAACACGGTGGGGTCGCCGAACGCGGACTGCGCCTCCGCCCGCGCACCCTCGAGCTGGCCGGGCAGTTCGGCGAGGCTGCGGACCACCCGCATCCCGCGGCCACCACCGCCTGCCGACGCCTTGATCAGCACCGGCAGGTCCGCCTCCGTGACCTGCGCCGGGTCGAGTTCGGCGAGCACCGGCACCCCCGCCGCGGCCATCATCTTCTTCGACTCGACCTTCGAGCCCATCAACTCGATCGCCTTGACCGGCGGGCCGATCCACGTCAGCCCGGCGTCCTGCACGGCCTTGGCGAATTCCGCGTTCTCGGACAGGAATCCGTAGCCGGGATGGATGGCGTCGGCGCCGGCGGCGAGGGCGGCGTCGATGATCTTCTCGCCGCGCAGGTAGGTCTCCGTCGCGGTGTTGCCGGGCAGGCGCACCGCGACGTCGGCCTCCCGCACGTGCGGGGCGTCGGCGTCGGCATCGGAGTGCACCGCGACGGTGGCGACGCCGATCGCTCGGGCACTCGCGAACACCCGGCGGGCGATCTCGCCGCGGTTGGCCACCAGGACGGAGGTGATCGTGCTTTCGGTGACGGTCACGAGGGGCTCACATTCTGAAGACACCGAAGTTCTCGGTGCCTTCGATCGGGGCGGTGGCAATCGCCGAGAGACACATACCCAGCACGGTGCGCGTGTCGCGCGGGTCGATGATGCCGTCGTCGTACACCCGGCCGGACAGGAACAGCGGCAGCGACTCGGCCTCGATCTGCGCCTCGATCATCGCGCGCATGCCCTTGTCGGCCTCCTCGTCGAACGGCGCGCCCTTGGCCTCAGCGCTGGCGCGCATCACCATCGAGACGACGCCGGCGAGCTGCGCCGGTCCCATCACCGCGGACTTCGCACTGGGCCAGGCGAACAGGAAGCGCGGATCGTAGGCACGACCGCACATGCCGTAGTGGCCGGCACCGTAGGACGCACCCATCAGGATCGAGATGTGCGGGACCGTCGAGTTCGACACCGCGTTGATCATCATCGCGCCGTGCTTGATGATGCCGCCCTGCTCGTATTCCTTGCCGACCATGTAGCCGGTGGTGTTGTGCAGGAAGATCAGCGGCGTGTTCGCGCGATTGGCGAGTTGGATGAACTGGGTCGCCTTCTGCGCCTCCTCGGAGAACAACACGCCCCGCGCGTTGGCGAGGATGCCGACCGGATAGCCGTGCAGCTCCGCCCATCCGGTGACCAGGGAGCTGCCGTACAGCGGCTTGAACTCGTCGAAGTCGGAGCCGTCGACGATCCGGGCGACGACCTCGCGGGGATCGAACGGGATCTTCAGGTCGGTCGGCACGATGCCGAGCAGATCCTCGACGTCGTGGATCGGCTCGCGGACATCGGCGCGCGGCGCCGGCCCCTGCTTGCGCCAGTTCAACCGCTTGACGATGTTGCGGCCGATCCGGATCGCGTCGTACTCGTCCTGCGCGTAGTAGTCGGCGAGTCCGGACTTGCGGGCGTGCATCTCGGCGCCGCCGAGGGACTCGTCGTCGGACTCCTCCCCGGTCGCCATCTTCACCAGCGGTGGGCCGCCCAGGAACACCTTGGACCGTTCCTTGATCATCACGACGTGGTCGGACATGCCGGGGATGTACGCCCCACCCGCGGTGGAGTTGCCGAACACCAGTGAGATGGTGGGGATTCCGGCCGCCGACGCCCGGGTCAGGTCCCGGAACATCCGGCCGCCGGGGATGAAGACCTCCTTCTGCGTCGGCAGGTCCGCGCCGCCGGACTCGACCAGCGAGATGACCGGCAGCCGGTTCTGCTCGACGATCTCGTTGATCCGGAAGCTCTTCTTGATCGTCCACGGATTACTGGCACCGCCGCGGGAGGTCGGGTCGTTGGCGACGATCATGCACTCGACGCCCTCGACCACGCCGATCCCGGTGACGACGTTCGCGCCGACCGGGAACTCGCTGCCCCAGGCCGCGAGCGTGCAGAGTTCGAGAAACGGCGAGTCCTCGTCGATCAGGAGCTCGATCCGTTCCCGGGCCAACAGCTTTCCCCGGGTGTGGTGCCGGTCCACGGCCTTCGGTCCGCCGCCGGCGAGCGCCTTGTCGACCTCGCTCCCGATCTCGGCGAGCTTGGCCTGCATCGACTCGGCCGCGGCGGCGAATCCCTCGCCCGCGGTGTCGAGTGTCGATCCGATCGTTGTCATCGTGTGTCCATTCCCCTTGTCAGACTTGAAATCCGTCGGACCTGGAATCCGTCAGGCCTGGAATCCGAGAAGCTTTGCGGCCAGCGACGTCAGAATCTCGTTGGTGCCGCCTCCGATCCCGAGGATGCGCATGTCGCGGTACTGCCGCTCCACCTCGCTCTCGCGCATGTACCCGAGGCCGCCGAACAACTGCACCGCCTGGTGCGCCACCCATTCCCCGGTCTCGACCGCGGTGTTCTTCGCGAAACACACCTCGGCGAGGAGGTTCGGCTGCGCCGCTCCGCCGTCGCCCCGCGTGATCCCTGCGGTGTACCGGTCGACGACGGACCGGGTGTAGACGCGGGCCACGTCGACCTTGCGGGCCATCTCCGACAGGGTGTTCTGCACCGCCTGCCTGCTGATCAGCGGCCGGCCGAACGTCTCCCGGTCACGGCACCAGTCCAGGGTCAGGTCCAGACACCGCTGGGCGCTCGAGTAGGCCTGCGTGGCGAGCGCGACCCGTTCCGTCACGAAAGCCTGTGCTATCTGCGCGAAGCCGGTGTTCTCGGCCCCGACCAGGTTGGCCGCGGGCACCCGGCAGTCCACGAACGACAGTTCGGCGGTGTCGGAGGCGAGCCAGCCCATCTTCTCGAGTTTGCGGGACACCGTGAATCCCGGTGTGCCCTTCTCGATCACGAGGAGGGACACCCCACCCGCGCCCTCCCCTCCGGTGCGGACTGCCGTGACGACGAAGTCGGCCCGGCAGCCGGAGGTGATGAAGGTCTTCGCGCCGTTGACGATGTAGTCGTCGCCGTCGCGGACCGCGCGGGTGGTCAGGTGCCCGACGTCGGATCCGCCGCCCGGCTCGGTGATCGCGAGCGAGCCGATCAGCTCCCCGGCGAGCGTGGGCCGCACCCACCTGTCGATCTGAGTCCGGTCGCCCGCGGCAACGAGGTGCGGCAGTGCGATGCCACAGGTGAACAGCGAGGCGAAAAGTCCCCCGGAGCACCCGGCGTAGTGCATCTCCTCGCAGACCACGATCGCGTCGATCGGTTCCCCGCCGCCGCCACCGACGGACTCGGGGAAGGAGACACCGAGCAGGCCGAGTTCACCTGCGCGGCGGTGCAGTTCCCGCGGCAGCTCCCCGGCGCGTTCCCAGGCGTCCTGGCGCGGAAGGACCTCCTTGTCCATGAAGCGGCGTACGGTCTCCCGCAACTCGCGTCGTTCGGGGGTGTTCCAGGCGTCGCTCACGAGCCGGCCTCCTGCGCTGTGGGATCGGATGAGGTGACCGGACCGAGCAGGGCGGCCGGGATCGTCAGGTGACGCGATCGGAGCCACTCGGCGAGGCCCTTGGCCTGCGGGTCGAACCGGGCCTGGTAGGCGACGCCCTTCCCGAGGATGCCCTCGATCACGAAGTTCACCGCCCGCAGCTGCGGCAGCAGGGTCCGGGTGATCGGGAGGTCCACTGTTTCCGGCAGCATCCGGCGGAGCTCGTCAACCGTGAGTGTGTGTGCGAGCCACCGCCACTGCTCGTCGGTGCGAACCCAGACGCCGATGTTCGCGTTGCCTCCCTTGTCGCCGCTGCGTGCCGCGGCCAGCGCACCCAGCGGCGCGTCCACGGTCGGCCCGGCGTCGAGCGGAGGCGGCAGATCGGGGTCGGCGACGGGGGTGAGCGGTCTCGTCTCGCCGGCGGGCGCGACCTCCACCCGGGTCCCGTCCGGTAGCACCGCGATGTGCGGAACCTGCTGCACGTCAACGTAGCCCGGAGTGTAGATGCCGTAGGGCGACCCGTTGCCCGGCATCGAGAGGAAGGTACAGCCGGGGTAGCTCGCGAGGGCGAGCTCGACCGCGACGTTGGAGAACGCCCGGCCGACCTTGTTCGGGTCCGTGTCCCGGACGACGCACCGCAGGATCGCGCTCGCCTGCTCCTCGGTCTCGGCGTTCTCCCGGTCGAGTCGGGCCAGGTCCCACGTCAGTTCGGCGGGTCGCACCGGCAGCCAGGCCTCGAGCTGCGTGCGGGCAAGCTCCGCCTTGGCCTCGATGTCGAGTCCGGTGAGCACGAACGCCATCTCGTTGCGGAAGCCGCCGAGGGTGTTGAGCGAGACCTTCACCTGCGGCGGCGGCGCCTCGCCCCGCACGCCGGAGATCTCCACCCGGTCGGGCCCCTGCTGGGTGAGCGTGACCGTGTCGAGCCGGGTGGTGACGTCCGGTCCGGCGTAGCGGGCGTCCTGGATCTCGTACATCAGTTGGGCGGTGACGGTGTCGACGGTGACCGCGCCACCGGTGCCGGCGTGCTTGGTGATCACCGACGAGCCGTCCGCACGGATCTCGGCGATCGGGAAACCCGGGCGGGCGAGGTCGTCGATCTCGGTGAAGAACGCGAAATTACCCCCGGTCGCCTGGGTGCCGCATTCGATCACATGCCCTGCGGCAACGGCCCCGGCGAGTCGGTCGTACTCGGTCCGTCCCCACCCGAAGTGGTGCGCCGCAGGTCCCACGACCACCGACGCGTCGGTGACGCGACCGGTGACCACGACATCGGCTCCCGCGGAGAGGCACTCGGCGATGCCCCAACCGCCGAGGTAGGCATTTGCGGTGAGCGGCTGCCCCAGTCCGAGCTCGGCGGCGCGGGCGGTCAGGTCGTCACCCTCGACGTGCGCGAACCGGGCGGACACGCCAACCCGCTCCGCGAGTTCCCGGAGCTTCGCGGTCAGGCCGGCCGGGTTGAGACCGCCCGCGTTGACGACGATCCTGACGCCCTTGTCCATCGCGAGGCCGAGTCCGTCCTCCATCTGACGCAGGAAGGTCTTGGCGTAGCCGAGCTCCGGGTCCTTCATCCGGTCGCGGCCGAGGATGAGCATCGTCAGCTCGGCGAGGTAGTCGCCGGTCAGGTAGTCCAGCTCGCCGCCGACGAGCATCTCGTGCACGGCCGAGATCCGATCGCCGTAGAAGCCGGAGCAGTTGCCGATCCGGATCGTCGAGTTCACCCGTTCGCCTTTCGTTCCCGCCCCACGCCGGGCAACCCGGCGAAGGCCTGCGCGATGCCGAGCCACGTCTCCGCGTCCGTTCCGACCGCGACGAGCGCCAGGTCGCCGCGGTGCGCCCGCTGCGTCACCAGCAGGCAGAAGTCGAGTGCCGGCCCGGTGACATGCTGGGGCGCGCCCTCCGGACCCCACACCCACAGCTCACCGTCGGGTGCCGTCAGCTCGACCCGGAACTCCTCGGCAGGCACCGGGAGTTCGTGGACACCGAACGCGAAGTCCCGGGTGCGCACCCCGAGATGCGCGATCGACCGGAGCCGAGCCGTCGGCGCAGGCACCACGCCGAGAGCGGCGGCGACGTCCCGACCGTGCGCCCACGTCTCCATCAGCCGAGCGGTCGCCATCGACATCGCGCTCATCGGCGGCCCGTACCACGGCAGCTTCGTTCCGGACGGAACCGAGGCCAGCGCCGCGGCGAGCGCGTCGCGGCCGGCCCGCCAGTCGGCGAGCAGGTCGGCGGCCGGACGGCGCGCCTCGGCCTCGGCACCCTCGTCGACGAACCCGGTGGGGTTGGCCCACGCCGCGGCCAAGGACTCGGCGAACGCGTCGGGGTCGCCGAGGGACATCAGTGCGGCGCGGTCGGTCCAGGCGAGGTGCCCGATCTGGTGCGCGATCGTCCACCCCGGCGCGGGGGTGGCCGTGCGCCACCGGTCGGCGTCGAGGTCGGCGACCAGGGCGTCGAGCTCCGCGCCCTCGGCGCGTAGGTCGGCGACGACTGTTTCGAGATCGGGCATGAGTCTCCCTCCACACGATGATGTGTCCAGCATCACTCGTGCGCACAAAAAAAGCAAGCACGACTGCTTGTTATTTACCGTTAGACAACTCCCCGGTAGCCCCTTAGCGGTCCGAAGAGTGTTGTGCGGCAATGCCGTTCAACGTTACGGCCACGATCGCCAAACCGCCCCACGGCCGACGCGCGGTGCTGTAAAACCGACCTGCGCCGCACCCGGCGCAGCCCTCCGGAACGACCGTAAGGAGTTCAGCCTTGCCCCCCTTGCCCCCCTTGCCGCCCCTGCCGGACTTCGGCGCCCTGCTCGCGCAGCTCGCCTCGCTCGGCACCCCCGCCAACAGCTCGTGGTTCGTCGGCAGTTCGCTCGGCCTGCCCGGCGGCAGCGTCGACATCGGACTCCCGGGCCTCTGACCCGGCCCCGCCCGAGCAATCCACCAGTTACCAACCGGAGCCTGTCGGTCAACCGATCGACAGAATTCGAGCCAACTGGGCGTTTCCTGCCGAAAGTCTGGTCACGACGACATCACATAAGGTAAAACTACGTGAACGCTTGTCCAGGCGTGTCAGAAGAAGAAGTACGAGCAACAGGAGTGCATATGTCGTCCGATTTCGCCGATCTGTTCAGCGGCCTGTCCTCGGTCTTCACCGCCCTCGACCGGATTTCCTCCGGCTCCGGCGACGGCGGTTCGTCGGGCGGTTCGTCGGGCGGCTCCTCCAAGTAAGGCGCACCACGACACACACCCCAGTGGGCCTCCGGCGACAACGCCGGAGGCCCACTGTCGTACCTACGACACTCCGAAAGCGTTGAACACCAACATTTCCGACCGAACTCTGCACACTCGACCCGGTCCCCCGATTTCGATCCGCGGCCACACCCGGTGCGGTACAACTGGACGCGCGCCGCATCGGGCGCACCACCGACACACTCCAGGAGCTCCCATGGGATCGATCGAGACTCTCCCCATCGCACTGCTGACCGGCGTGCTCGGCGTCGCGCCCGTCGCGGAGTCGTTCATCGGCAGCACCACGGGCGATCACTTCATCGGCAGCACCGTCTGACTGCCGTTACCGTGCCGTGACGGCGAGCGTCACGGCACGGTATCGCCGAAGTCGGGTCCGGTGCCGGCACACGGTCACGCATCTTCCGGGACGCCACGCGCAGCGGCCGGACCCCGAACGTCCCACTCCTGCACCCGCCCGCCTCGGCTACCAGGACGCGATCCCCGCAAACGGAACCGGGTTCCGCAGCCGGACGGCCCGGACTGCGCATTCGCCCATCCGGACAGGGCGATCCCATCACGAGCAGCGCCGATCATCGACACGGGGTCGTCGTCGGCGCAGCCGAATCCCGGCCATGATCCCGAGCACCAACCGCGAGTGCAGCGAAAGCGCACGCCATGCCGCCGCCTGCGCGTCGAGGGCGCCCGAGGGCACCGATAGGGTCGGCACGCCGAGGTCCGCCGCTGCCGATCCGTGCGAGCACCCGGCGCCGCGGACCAGACCGTGCACCCGTTCAACGCCGCGACGGCCCGTCGGGTCCGCAGCTCGGGCAGGCGGTCACCGACGCAGGCGTGGCGGGTGCACCGCCTCGCACGGCCGCCGATCGTCGAGACCGACCAGGACGTCGTCCGTCCACGCGACCAGCCCGGCCAGGTCCAGCGCGTACGGCGGATCCGGCACGTAACACCGGATCCCGTCACGACCCCGCACCAGCAGCGCGCGAGCCCCGACCGCGTTGCCGCGCAGCAGGTGTGTCCACCCGACCGCGAGCTGCGCCAACGCCTGCCACAGGGCACGCTCGCCGCGAGGGGACGACTTCCAGGCGTCCTCGAGCACCTCGTGAGCGTGAAACGGCATCCCGGCGTCGAGCAGTCGCTGCGCCTCGGCGATGGTGACGGCCGGCGCCCGCACGACGCCCTCCGGCGCGCGCGGCACCCCGACCGCGCCACGGGGCAACGGCCGCCCGAGCCCGTCCCGAGGCCGGGCGTTGCGCGGCCGGCCCTCCGGGTCCCGCTCCCGTCGCACCGGATTCATGTACCCACCCTATCCAGCCGAACGGCTGTCCAAGTCGCGGACTTACCCGTTACCGTGGGTCACAGGTCCTTCGGGGCCGACGACACGAGGAGAAGCATGGGCCACATTCACCGCGTCGCAGTCGCCAAGGTGCTCGTCAGCACCGGATTCGCATACGTCGACGACTACCGCACCGTCCCCGACTGGATGTTCGGGGTGACCCGCTTCGAGCCGGTCGGGAGCCGGTCGCAGGGCCTCGGCGCCACCTTCGACGCGACGATGCAACTCGGGCCCAAGGCCCTGCGCTCCCGGGTGCAGATCACCGCGTGGGAGCAGGACCGGCTGATCCGGCTGGAATCGATCGACGGCATCAGCAACGCGTCGACCTGGCAGTTCTCCCCCACCCCCGACGGCGACACCGAGCTGACGGTCGACTTCGAGTACACACTCCCCGGCGGGGTCGCCGGCAAGCTGCTCGCCAAGATCGTGGAACCGATCGTCGGCACGGCGATCGCGCACACCGAGAACACGCTGCGCGCCAAGGTCGAGGAGGTCGCGGGCGCCGCGTGAGGCCCGGCGGGCGCGTCCGCTCCCCAGCCCGGTCGTCACGGCGACGCACGGGCGCGACGGCCGCCATCGACACGAAATTCTGTGCGGCCGGCCCCGGGCGGCCTGCCCGCGCCGGGAGACCGCCCGATGCCCGCTCCCGCCCGGTGTCGATGCACCGCGCGGGAGCAGCCGGCAGTGCCGCCGCGTTCGACCACCCCCGAGGGGTGCCGCGAGGATCGGTGCGGGACACCGTGTTCCGATCGGCATCCTGACCGATCGGCATCCCCCGATCGGCGCCGAACCCGGGGATCGGCGCCGGGCGGGGTACGCCCGCCGCCGTCAGGCTCCGAGCAGGCCCTTGGCGATGTGCGTCACCTGGATCTCGTTGCTGCCCGCGTAGATCATCAGCGACTTCGCGTCGCGCGCCAGCTGCTCGACCTTGTACTCGGCCATGTAGCCATTGCCGCCGAACAGCTGCACGGCCTCCATCGCGACCTCGGTCGCCGCACGCGAGGAGTACAGCTTCATCGCCGACGCCTCCGCCAACGTCACCGGCTTGCCGGCCGCCGTGCGCTCGATCGCGTTGAACACCATGTTCTGAACGTTGAGGCGCGCGACCTCCATCTCGGCGAGCTTGAGCTGGATGAGCTGGAACTGCGCGATTTCCCGGCCCCACAGCTTGCGATTCTTCGCGTAGTCGATGCACAGGCGCTGGCACTCGTTGATGATGCCGAGCGCGAGCGACGCGATGCCGATCCGCTCGGCCGCGAACGACTCCTTCGCACTGTCCTTGCCGTCACCCTTGGACGGGTTCTCCGTCTCGCCCAGCAGCCGATCCTTGGTGATCCGCACGTTGTCGAAGAACAGCTCGCCCGTCGGCGAGGAGTTCATGCCCATCTTCTTGAACGGAGCACTCTGGGTGAATCCCTCCATGCCCTTGTCGAGCACGAATCCGAGGACCTTGCGGTCGCGGCGGTCGACCGACGGATCCCCTTCGTCGAGCTTCGCGTACACGATGGTGACGTCGGCGTACGGACCGTTCGTGATGAACGTCTTCTGACCGTTGAGGATGTAGTCCTCACCGTCGCGGCGAACGTAGGACTTCATCCCGCCGAACGCGTCCGAACCCGAGTCCGGCTCGGTGATCGCCCACGCGCCGACCTTCTCGAACGTGACGAGCTCGGGGAGCCAGCGCTTCTTCTGGGCGAGGGTGCCGCGGCTGCGGAGGGTGCCGACCGTCAGGCCGAGGCTGACGCCCATCGAGGCGACCAGGCCGAGGCTCACACCCGCGAGTTCGCTGTTGAGGATCACGCCCATGCTGCCGGCACCGCTGAAGCCCCCGGACTTCTCACCGGACTCGGACACCGTCTCGCCGCGCTCGCGCGCCTCCTCCTTCGCGAAGGCCTTCTCGAGCCCCTCGCGCGCCATCTCGTCCATCCCGAACGTGGCGTACATCTTTCGGATGATGTCGAACGGCGGGAGTTCCCCGCTCTCGAGCTTGTCGACGTGTGGCTTGACCTCCTTGTCGATGAAGCCACGCAGCGCGTCGCGGAACATCAGGTCGGTGTCGGACCACTCGTACATGTCGTGAACTCCAAGCGTTTTCAGTCGGGGTGGATTGGGGCAGACTTCGCCGTCCACGCGAATTAGAACACGTTCTCATCCGGCCGGTCCAGGTTCCGAGCGCCTGCGCCGTCGCCGATCGGCGCGGTCGCCACCGGTGACGCCCTGGACACCGGCGCCGCGGCGGCGCACACTGCGATGAGCGGACATCCCGCACATCGGCCGCGACCGTCGCTCGACTCGGACATCCGGTGGACCACCGTGAACGTGGGCTACACACTCGCATATCGCCTCGGCTTCACGCCGTGGGAACGGGCGCGGCCCGGATTCCGGCGCGAACTCGGCACCCTCCTGGACCGGGAGGAGGTCACGGGCCGACCGGGCCGGGCACTCGACGTCGGATGCGGCACCGGCGACCACTCGATCGAACTCGCGGGCCGGGGCTGGCGAGTCACCGGGGTCGACGCGGTCCCGCTGGCGATCGACCGGGCCCGCCGCAGGGCGGACGCCGAAGGGGTCACGGTCACGTTCGTGGTCGGGGACGTCACCGCGCTCGGCGCCGCGGTCGGGACCGGATTCGACCTGCTGCTCGACGTCGGCTGCTTCCACGGCCTGACCCACCCGCAGCGCCACGACTACGCGCGGGAGATCACGGCGGTCGCCGCGCCCGGCGCCCACCTGCTGATGTTCGCGTTCAGCCCCGGTCGGCGAGGGCCACTGCCCCGCGGCGTCAGCCACGCGGAAGTCGCGCGGACGTTCACCGGATGGACGCTGGACGCCGACGACCCGTCCGACGCCACCGACCTGCCGGGCCCGCTCCGTCGGGTCGCACCGCGGTGGTATCACCTGACGCGCCGCGCCTGATCCGCGCGCTGCGGCCCGTCGCCACCGATACTGATGCCATGAGTCGCCATCGAAAGTCCCTCGACCCCCGCCTGCGTGTCCCGGTCGCGATCGCCGCCGTCGTGCAGGTCGTGCTGACGGTTGCCACCCTGGTCGACCTCCGCCGACGTGACGCCGACCAGGTCAAGGGGCCCAAGAAGGTGTGGGCCGCGGCAGCGTTCGTGAACTTCGTCGGCCCGATCGCCTACTTCGTGTTCGGACGGCGTCGCTGACGCCTCAGGCGACCCGCCGGGCGCGCGACCGCTGATGCCGACCGCCCGTCAACGCCCATGTGGCGTCGAATTCCGCACTACCCGGACGGCGGCGCTCGATGCTGAACCGGGTGACCGGAAGCCGTTCGAGCAGTAACGATTCGGCACACGGGTCACCCTGGACGCCCTGCTCGAACATCGAGTAGGCCGTGTGGTTGACCGCTTGCACCGCGAGGCGCAGTGCATCCAGGGCGGTCGCTTCGGGTCCGAGGCGGGCGAGCGTGTGCCCGCCCTGGACGGAGGTTCCGACGACCGCGTAGAAGGTCCAGTCGGTGTCGGTCCCCGGTGCCGCGGAGTGCCCGGTCGCGGCGGAGTCGGGGTCGGTCGGCGTGGGGTCGGTCGCCATGGTGCGCCTTCTTCCGTGTGTGATTCCCACATCGGTTCCGTAGGGTTCGACGTTAGCGCCGAACCCCGACACGGCCGCGGCGCCACGCCCGACGGCGACCGCCCGCCCGGCGACACCCGGGATCGCGACCAGGAGCGACGACATGTCCGACACCCTCGACGACGCGGCCGCGATCCTCGCGGCCCAGCCGTTCAGCGCGCTCGTGGGCGCCCGGATCACCGAGTTCGGTGGCGGATCCGCGACACTCGAGATCCCGATCCGTCCGGACCTGCTCCAGCAGCACGGGTTCGTCCACGGCGGAGTGCTCTCGTACGCGGCGGACAACGCCCTGACCTTCGCGGCCGGAACCGTGCTCGGCGCGAGCATCGTCACGGCCGGGTTCACGATCGCCTACCTCCGGCCCGCGGTCGGGACGACGCTGCGGGCCACGGCGACCGCGGTCGGCTCCGGCTCCCGGCAGGTGCTGTGCCGCTGTGAGGTGTACGTCGACGGACCGAACGGCACCACCCTGTGTGCCGCGGCCCAGGGATCCGCGTCCGTGATCGACCTCGACCGCACCCCGTGACGGCCGTGGGCCCACCTCCCGGTATCGGGGAGATGGGCCCACGGCAGGCTCGACCGAGGTCGGTCAGTGCATCATCATCGGCGCCGACTCGTCCGCGCCCTCGGCCGGGGCGGCCGGCCGGGTGCGGGGCAGGAAGTACGCCGGGATCAGGGTCAGCAGGAGCAGCACCAGCGCCACCGTGAACGTGAAGCCGAAGGCCTCCGCGGCCTGGCTCAGACCCTGCTCCATCGCACCCGGCGGCAGCTGCGCCGCGATCTCCGGGCTGTGCTGGGCCGCGGTCGCCGGGCCGGCGAGCGGGCGGTCCATCATCTGGTTGGTCAGCACCACCGACATCGTCGCGGTACCGATCGAACCCGCCACCTGCTGCACGATGTTCATCAGTGTCGAACCACGGGCGACCGTCTCGTGGGTGAGCGTCTGCATGGCCGCGGTCATGATCGGCATCATCGTGCCGCCCATGCCCAGGCCCATCACGAACAGCGAGCCGAGGAGCAGCGGGTAGGGCGTGTCGGAGCCCACCTGGGTGAACACCGCCATCCCGACCGCGATCAGAGACAGCCCGGCCAGCACGATCTTGCCGGGGCCGATCTTGTCGACGAAGTTGCCGGCGAGCGGCATCGTCAGCATCGCGCCGATGCCCTGCGGCGCGAGCAGCAGACCCGCGGCGAGGGTGGTCTCCCCACGCACCTGCAGGAAGTAACTCGGGAACAGCAGTCCGGCGCCCATGAACGCGATCACGAACATCGTGGAGGTGACCACCGCGATGGTCAGGTTCCGGTTCTTGAACAGGTGCAGGTCGATCAGCGGGTGATCCTGCTTGCGCAGCGCGTGGAAGATGAACCCGATCACCAGCACCAGACCGATGCCGGCGGAGATCAGCACCCGGGCGGACGCCACGGTGCCCACCTCGGGGATCGAGGACACGCCGAACAGGAACAGCGCCAAACCGGGCGAGAGCAGCAGCATGCCGACGAAGTCGAAGGACTCGGACGGGCTCGGGTCGTCCTTGGGCAGCAGGACGACCGCCGCGGTCAGCGCGATCGCACCGACCGGCACGTTGATCAGGAAGATCCAGTGCCAGCTCACGGCCTCGATCAGCCAGCCACCGAGGATCGGGCCACCGATCGGGCCCAGCATCATCGGGATTCCCAGCACCGCCATCACACGGCCGACGCGGTGCGGGCCCGCCGCCCGGGTCATGATCGTCATGCCCAGCGGCATCAGCATGCCGCCGCCGAGGCCCTGCAGCACGCGGAACCCGATCAGTGACTCGATGTTCCAGGCCATCGAGCACAGCACCGAGGCGCCCACGAACAGCACCAGCGCCGTGATGTAGAGGCGCTTGGTGCCGAACCGGTCCGCGGCCCAGCCGGTGACCGGAATGACCGTCGCCAGCGCGAGGGTGTACGCGGTCATCGTCCACGCGACCGTTGCGTAGGTCGCGTCGAACTCGGTCATGAACGTCGGCAGGGCCACGCTCACGACCGTCACGTCGAGGATGGACATGATCGCGCCGAGCACGACCACACTGGCGATCTTCAGAACTGCGCCGTCGATCTTGTCCGAGGCCGCGGCGGGCCCCGGAGGTGTCGGCGTCGTCATGGGTTCTCCTGACATCTGGCCCGCAGGACGTCGCCCGCGAGTATCGGTTTGATCGACTCGAACAGCCGGTCACGGTCCGTGTCGGACAGCCGAGCGGCGAACGCGCGCAACTCGTCCTTGTGGCTGTCGATGTGGCCGAGCGCGATGCTACGACCGGCCTCCGACAGCGAAATCCGTTTGACGCGGCGATCCTTCGGGTCCTCGCGACGCTCGACGAGACCCTGGTGGACCAGCCGATCAACGTTGCGACCCGCCGCCGCGACCGACAGCCGCAGACAGTCGGCCACCTCGTTGATCGCGACGGGCTTGCCGTGCTGCGCGAGCATGAACAGCGTGCGCGCCTGCGAGAACGACAGGTCCATGGCGACGAGCTTGTCCAGCGCTTCCGACTCCCCCACCCCCAGCAGCCGCATGATGAACTCCTCGAGCGCCAGGTAGAGATCGTCCGGAGTCGCAGCCACTCCGAAAATGCTAACGCTCGCGCAACTATTGCTCAAACGTCATCCATGTGAAGGTCATCACCCCGCCCGACTCCGTCGATCCGATCACGACCCCCTGTCGTCGAGCAACCGAATTCTTCGGTCAACCCGCCCGTTCCCCACCGCCGCTACGCTGCGCTCATGGCAGCGTCCTCCCGGTTCCTGATCCTGATGCGTCACGGCAAGTCCTCGTATCCGGACGGCGTCGGCGACCACGGTCGCCCACTGGCGCCCCGGGGCATCCGCGAGGCCGCCCTCGCCGGTGACTGGATCCGCCGCACCCAGCCGCCGGTCGACGCGATCCTCTGCTCGACCGCGACCCGCACCAGGCTCACCCTCGCGGCGGTCGGGATCGACGCACCGACCGTGTACAGCGACCTCCTGTACGGTGCGACCCCGGCACAGGTGCTGCACGCGATCGCCGGGACCGACCCCGACGTCTTGACACTGCTCGTCATCGGCCACGCCCCCGGCATTCCCGGCGCGGCGATGGCACTCGACCCACGGTCCCGGCACGCGGACCGGATGTCCGACAAGTTCCCCACGTCCGCGGTCGCGACACTCACCGTGTCGGACACGTGGGCGGGGATCCATGCCGCAGGCGCGACGCTGACGGCGTTCCACGTTCCGCGCTGACGAGGCGAGACGGTCGGTGATACTGGTGCGGCCCGTGGCCGTGTCCCGACGAGAGGAATCACCGTGCCGTTCGACCAGCCCCTCGCTCCGCCGCCGGCGAGCGGGGACGTGTTCGCCGCGTCCCGCCCGGTGCGGACCGGGGACGTCGCCCCGGACAACCGGCTGCGCTTCGACGGCATCGCCCGGTACCTCCAGGACATCGCGTCCGACAACGTCGATGCCGCCGGGTTCGGCGACACCGACCCGATCTGGATCCTGCGGCGCACCGTGATCGACGTGCACACCCCGGTGCTGTGGCCTGACCGCGTACACCTGAGCCGGTGGTGCTCGGCGTACTCGACCCGATGGTCGAACATGCGGGTCCGGTTCACCAGCGACAAGGGAGCCCGGATCGAGACGGAGGGGTTCTGGATCAGCATCAACCCCGACACCGGCATGCCGACCCGGATCAGCGACGCCGCGCTCGCGCTGCTCGGCCGTCACACCGACGAGAACCGACTCCGGTGGCAGGCCTGGCTCGACGCTCCCGCTCCGGCCGACGACGGCACCGACACGCCGTTCGCGCTGCGCTCGACCGACCTGGACCCACTCGAGCACGTCAACAACGCCGCATACCTGCACGCAGTCGAGGACCACGCGGTCACCAGACCCGACCTGCTCGCCGAACCGCACCGACTCGTCATCGAGTACCGCTCCCCGATCACCGACGGCGAACGGCTGCGGATCCGGCGGCGGGACGACCGGGACGCGGTCACGCTGTGGTTCCTGGTGAACGGCGAGAGCCGGGCCACCGCACGGCTGGCCCGGCTCCTCGACGCCGACGGTTGAGCTCGGTCAGCCCTTGGCGATCGACACCATCTCGGTCACGTCGAGCAGCTTGACGCGCGGGCGACCCGCCGCCTTGCCGAGTGCCCGCTCGCGGGCGTCGATCAGCTTCCAGCCGTCCCAGCCGACCTCGTCGGGCTGCCGCTCGGCGAGCAGGGTCGCCAGCGCGTCGCGGTCACCCTTCGGCGCGTTCAGCCGGTCCGCCGCCAGATCCTCGAGGATCAATGCGATCGTGTCGTGAGCGCACTGACGGTTGGTGCCGATCACGCCGGACGGGCCGCGCTTGATCCACCCCGCCGTGTAGGTCCCGGGCACCGGGATCTCCGTGCCGACCTCGGTGACCCGGCCGCCGACGTTCGAGATGGTGCCGCGGGACTCGTCGAACGGAAGGTCCGCGACCGGGACGCCGCGGTAGCCGACCGACCGCAACACCAGGCCGGTCTCGAGCAGTTCGGTCTCGTCGGTGCTGCGCGCCCGCATGGTGCCGGACTCGTCGGCGACCATCTCGTTGCGCGCGACCAGGAGCCCGGTGACGTGGTCGGTGCCCTGCACCTCGACCGGCGACGCGAGGAACCGCAGCACGATCCGCTTGGGGTGCCCGGCGAGCGGGCGGTCCGCGTACTCGCGCAGGACGTCGAGCTTGAGCTTCTTCGCCGGGTTGGCCGCCACCTCGGCGGCGCTGACCTCGTCGAGTTCGAGCTCGGCGGGGTCGACGACGACGTCGACGCCGGGCAGGTGCCCGAGCGCGATCAGCTCCGGGCTCGTGAACGCGGCCTGCGCGGGCCCGCGGCGGCCGAGCAACACGACCTCGTGGATCCCGCTGGATCGCAGCGCCTCGACGGCGTGCCCGGCCATGTCCGTCTTCGCGAGCGTGTCGGGGTCGACGACCAGCAGGCGTGCGACGTCCAACGCGACGTTGCCGTTGCCGACGATCACGGCGCGCGGACCGGACAGGTCGAAACTCCGGGCGGCGTAGTCGGGATGGCCGTTGTACCAGGCGACGAACTCGGTCGCGGCGAAGCTGCCCGGCAGGTCCTCGCCCGGGATGCCGAGGTGGCGATCGCTGGGCGCGCCGACCGCGTAGATCACCGCGTGGTGGTGTTCGAGGAGTTCCGCGTGCGTGACGTGCTTGCCGACCTCGACGTTCAGGTGCAACCGGAACCCGGGCCGCCGGGACACCTCGGAGAACAGATCGGTGACGGCCTTCGTCTCCGGGTGGTCGGGCGCGACGCCGGCGCGGACCAGACCCCACGGAGTGGGCAGGCGGTCGAACATGTCGACCTCGATGCCGGACCGCTTGAAGGCGAGCAGTTCCCGCGCCGCGTAGAAGCCCGACGGTCCGGACCCGACGATCGCGACCCGGAACGGGTCCTGGTCGGTCTTCGGGAACTTCAGCGACGGTCCGGGAGCGGCGTCCTCGAGGTCCCCCTCCGCGAAGTAGTCCGCGTTGATCGTCGCGTAGCGGGACATGGACTCGGACAGGTCGTCGTCACGGAAGATCGCGTTCACCGGGCAGGCGTCCACGCAGAGGCCGCAGTCGATGCAGGTCTCCGGGTCGATGTAGAGCATCTCGGTCGTCTTGAACGCCCGCTCGTCCGGCGTCGGATGGATACAGTCCACCGGGCAGACCTCGGTGCAACTGGCATCGTTGCAGCAAGGCTGAGTGATCACGAACGCCACTGTCGATCTCCTCCAAACTAGAACATGTTCTCGCAACAATACTCGGGCAGTGCGAGGTATGTCACAGAGGATGTGACAGAAGTGACATCGGCCCCGATTCGGGCGACCAGGTCACCCGCGGAGCTTGCGGATCCCCAGTACGACGACCCCGACCAGGAGCACCAGCAGCAGCGTCGGCCAGAAGCCTATCGCCCACCACAGCACCCCGAAGCCGATCAGCACCGGCGCGACCGTGATCGCGACGATCGCCGGACTCTCCCGCGCCGTCTCCACGGCGGCCCGCGCCTTCACCCTGTCGATGCCCTTGCCCGCCATGGTCGCCTCCGCGTGTGTCGGATGGCCGGAACCGGTGTCCGGTTTGCCCCCCACGATAGACGCGAAACGGCCCCCGATCCCACAACGGGATCGGGGGCCGTTCAGGCGGCTACCGCAATCAGCGGTAGTCGGTGCTGAATCCGTAGTCGTCCAGCGGGACGGCCGCACCGGTGCCCTGGCCGAAGCCCTCCGGGCTGTAGTACTGGTCCTCGTAGGACGGGACCGCGTACGCCGCGGCGCGCGCCTCCTCGGTCGGCTGCACCTGGATGTTCCGGTAGCGGCTGATACCGGTACCGGCCGGGATCAGCTTGCCGATGATGACGTTCTCCTTCAGACCGATCAGCTTGTCCGAGCGGCAGTTGATCGCCGCGTCGGTCAGAACCCGAGTGGTCTCCTGGAAGGACGCCGCCGACAGCCACGAGTCGGTCGCCAGCGAGGCCTTGGTGATACCCATCAGCACCGGACGACCCGACGCAGGCTCGCCGCCCTCGGCGACGACGCGACGGTTGCTCGCCTCGAACTCGGCACGCTCGACCAGCGAACCGGGCAGGAACTCCGTCGCACCCGAGTCGATGATCGTGACGCGGCGCAGCATCTGGCGCACGATGACCTCGATGTGCTTGTCGTGGATCGACACACCCTGGCTCCGGTACACCTCCTGAACCTCGTTGACGAGGTGGATCTGCACCTGACGCGGACCCATGACGCGCAGCACCTCGTGCGGATCGGCAGCACCCTCCATGAGCTGCTGGCCGACCTCGACGTGGTCACCGTCCGCCAGCAGGCGCTCGGAGCCGTCGTCGTGCTTGAATACGCGCAGCCGCTGACGCTTCGACAGCTTGTCGTACACGACCTCTTCGCCGCCGTCGTCCGGGACGATCGTGATCTTGTAGAAGCGCTCGCCGTCCTCGAGCTGCACCCGGCCGGTGACGTCCGCGATCGGCGCCTTGCCCTTCGGGACGCGGGCCTCGAACAGCTCCTGGACACGCGGCAGACCACCGGTGATGTCGGCCGCGCCGGCCGCACCACCCTGGTGGAACGTACGCATGGTCAGCTGGGTACCGGGCTCACCGATCGACTGGGCGGCGACGATGCCGACCGCCTCGCCGATGTCGACGAGCTTGCCGGTCGCCATCGAGCGGCCGTAGCACGTCGCACAGACACCGGTGCCGGTGGTGCAGGTGAGCACGGAGCGCACCTTGACCTCGGTGATGCCTGCGGCGAGCAGGGCGTCGATCGCCGGGTCGCCCAGGTCGTGGCCGCGCTCGACGATCACGTTGCCGTTCTCGTCGACCGCGTCGGCGGCCAGGGTGCGGGCGTACGTCGAGGTCTCGACGTGCGCGTCGCGGATGACCGAGCCGTCCGGCTGCTTCTCCGAGATCGTGGTGATGATGCCGCGCTCGGTGCCGCAGTCGACCTCGCGGACGATGACGTCCTGGGAGACGTCCACCAGACGACGGGTCAGGTAACCCGAGTCGGCGGTGCGGAGCGCGGTGTCGGCCAGACCCTTACGGGCACCGTGCGTGTTGATGAAGTACTCGAGCACGGTCAGGCCCTCCTTGAAGGAGGACTTGATCGGACGCGGGATGAACTCACCCTTCGGGTTCGTCACCAGACCCTTCATACCGGCGAGCGACCGAACCTGCGTCATGTTGCCGGCCGCGCCGGACTTCACGATCATCGGGATCGGGTTGTCGTCGGGGAAGTGCGCCTCCATGGCCTTGCCGACCTCGTCGGTCGCTTCGGACCAGATCTTGACGAGAGCACTGTTGCGCTCGGCGTGGTTGAGCGCGCCGCGCTGGTACTTCTTCTCGATCTGGTCGGCCTGGGCCTCGAAGGTCTCCATGATCTGGGCCTTCTCCGGCGGCACCAGCACGTCCGAGATGGACACGGTGACGCCCGAGCGGGTGGCCCAGTAGAAGCCGGTGTCCTTCATCTTGTCGACGGTCTGCGCGACCACGATCATCGGGTACCGCTCGGCGAGGTCGTTGATGATCGTCGCCTGCCGCTTCTTCGGCATCTGCTCGTTGACGAACGGGTAGTCCGCCGGGAGCAGCTCGTTGAACAGCACGCGCCCGAGGGTGGTCTCCGCGATCCAGCCGTCGCCGTAGTTCCAGCCCTCGTCGCCGAACAGCTCGTCCTCGACGTCCTTCGGCGGACGCTGCGTGGTCAGCCGCACCTTGATCTTCGACTGCACCCTCAGCGCGCCGCGGTCGACGGCCATCTGGGCCTCGGCCGGCGACGAGTACACGCCCTGCTCGGGGGCGTCCGCGGTGGCCTCGGTCAGCTCGCCGGTGGCGCCCTCGTCCAGGCGGGTCAGGTGGAACAGACCGGTGACCATGTCCAGACGCGGCATGGCCAGCGGGCGACCCGACGCGGGCGAGAGGATGTTGTTCGACGACAGCATCAGGATGCGGGCCTCGGCCTGCGCCTCCGCGGACAGCGGCAGGTGCACGGCCATCTGGTCACCGTCGAAGTCGGCGTTGAACGCCTCACACACCAGCGGGTGCAGCTGGATGGCCTTGCCCTCGACGAGCTGCGGCTCGAACGCCTGGATACCGAGGCGGTGCAGCGTGGGGGCACGGTTGAGGAGCACCGGGTGCTCGGCGATGACCTCTTCGAGGACGTCCCACACCTGGGCACGCTGCCGCTCGACCATCCGCTTGGCGGACTTGATGTTCTGCGCGTGGTTCAGGTCGACCAGGCGCTTCATCACGAACGGCTTGAACAGCTCGAGCGCCATCAGCTTCGGCAGACCGCACTGGTGCAGCTTCAGCTGCGGGCCGACGACGATGACCGAACGGCCCGAGTAGTCGACGCGCTTGCCGAGCAGGTTCTGACGGAACCGGCCCTGCTTGCCCTTGAGCAGGTCGGACAGCGACTTGAGCGGACGGTTGCCCGGACCGGTGACCGGCCGGCCGCGACGGCCGTTGTCGAACAGCGCGTCGACGGACTCCTGCAGCATCCGCTTCTCGTTGTTGACGATGATCTCGGGGGCGCCGAGGTCGATCAGTCGCTTGAGGCGGTTGTTGCGGTTGATGACGCGGCGGTACAGGTCGTTCAGGTCGGAGGTCGCGAAGCGGCCACCGTCGAGCTGCACCATCGGACGCAGCTCCGGCGGGATCACCGGGACGGCGTCGAGGACCATGCCCATCGGCGAGTTGCCGGACTGCTGGAACGCCGCGACGACCTTGAGCCGCTTGAGCGCGCGCAGCTTCTTCTGCCCCTTGCCGCTGCGGATCGTCTCGCGGAGGTTCTCGGCCTCCGCGTCGATGTCGAAGTTCTCCATCAGCTTCTGGATGGACTCCGCGCCCATCGCGCCGGTGAAGTACTCGCCGTAGCGGTCGACGAGCTCGCGGTAGATGCTCTCGTCGATGATCAGCTGCTTGACCGCCAGCTTGGTGAAGGTGGTCCAGATCTCGTCGAGCCGGTCCAGCTCACGCTGGGCACGGTCACGGAGCTGACGCATCTCACGCTCGCCGCCGTCCTTGACCTTGCGGCGGACGTCGGACTTGGCGCCCTCGGCCTCGAGCTCGGCGAGGTCGGCCTCGAGCTTCTGGGCGCGGGCCTCGAGATCGGCGTCGCGCTGGTCGGCGACGGTCTTCTTCTCGACCTCCATCTCCGCCTCGAGCGTCGACAGCTCGTTGTGCCGCAGCTCGTCGTCGACGCCGACGATCACGTAGGCGGCGAAGTAGATGATCTTCTCGAGGTCCTTCGGAGCCAGGTCGAGCAGGTAGCCCAGCCGGCTCGGGACGCCCTTGAAGTACCAGATGTGGGTGACGGGGGCGGCGAGCTCGATGTGGCCCATCCGCTCACGGCGCACCTTGGCGCGGGTCACCTCGACGCCGCAGCGCTCACAGATGATGCCCTTGAAGCGGACGCGCTTGTACTTGCCGCAGTAGCACTCCCAGTCCCGGGTCGGGCCGAAGATCTTCTCGCAGAAGAGGCCGTCCTTCTCGGGCTTGAGCGTGCGGTAGTTGATGGTCTCCGGCTTCTTGACCTCGCCGTAGGACCATTGCCGAATGTCCTCCGCGGTGGCCAGACCGATTCGGAGTTCATCGAAGAAGTTGACGTCGAGCACGTAACTTCCTTTCCCCTGTTCGGGTTGAAATTGCTGCTAGTTCGCTATCGCTGCCGGGCCCCGGTGGGCAGTGGCACTGCACTGCCCACCGGGTCGGCTCCTAGTTCGCGAGGTCGTCCACCGTGGCGGCCTCGTTCCGGGACAGGTTGATGCCCAGGTTGGCGGCCGCCCGCTCCAGGTCCTCGTCCTCGCCCTCGCGCAGCTCGATGGCCGCACCGTCGCTGGAGAGCACCTCGACGTTCAGGCACAGCGACTGGAGCTCCTTGAGGAGAACCTTGAACGACTCCGGAATACCGGGCTCGGGGATGTTCTCGCCCTTGACGATCGCCTCGTACACCTTGACGCGACCCACCACGTCGTCGGACTTGATGGTCAGCAGCTCCTGCAGCGTGTACGCCGCACCGTAGGCCTGCATGGCCCAGCACTCCATCTCACCGAAGCGCTGGCCACCGAACTGGGCCTTACCGCCGAGCGGCTGCTGCGTGATCATCGAGTACGGACCGGTCGACCGAGCGTGGATCTTGTCGTCGACCAGGTGGTGCAGCTTGATGATGTACATGTAGCCGACCGACACCGGGTACGGGAACGGCTCGCCGGAGCGGCCGTCGAACAGCGTGGCCTTGCCGTCGGGGCCGACCATCCGCTCGCCGTCGCGGTTCGGCAGGGTCGAACCGAGGAGACCGGTGAGCTCGTCCTCCTTGGCGCCGTCGAACACCGGGGTGGCGATGTTGCTGTCGACCGGAGCCTCGAGCATCTCCTCGGGGAGGTTCGCCGCCCAGTCGGGGGTGCCCTCCACCTTCCAGCCGGACTTGCCGATCCAGCCGAGGTGCGTCTCGAGCACCTGACCGATGTTCATACGACGCGGCACGCCGTGCGTGTTCAGGATGATGTCGACCGGGGTGCCGTCCGGCAGGAACGGCATGTCCTCCTGCGGGAGGATCTTGCCGATGACGCCCTTGTTGCCGTGGCGGCCGGCGAGCTTGTCGCCGTCCTGGATCTTGCGCTTCTGCGCCACGTACACCCGGACCAGCTCGTTGACGCCGGGAGGCAGGTCGTCGTCGTCCTCACGCGAGAACACACGCACACCGATGACCTTGCCGGTCTCGCCGTGCGGGACCTTCAGCGACGTGTCGCGGACCTCGCGGGCCTTCTCACCGAAGATCGCGCGCAGCAGCCGCTCCTCCGGGGTCAGCTCCGTCTCGCCCTTCGGGGTGACCTTGCCGACGAGGATGTCGCCGTCACGGACCTCGGCACCGATCCGCACGATGCCCCGCTCGTCGAGGTCGGCGAGGACCTCGTCGGAGACGTTCGGGATGTCCCGGGTGATCTCCTCGGCACCGAGCTTGGTGTCGCGCGCGTCGATCTCGTGCTCCTCGATGTGGATCGAGGTCAGCACGTCCTCCTCCACGAGGCGCTGCGACAGGATGATCGCGTCCTCGTAGTTGTGACCCTCCCACGGCATGATCGCGACGAGCAGGTTCTTGCCGAGCGCCATCTCGCCGTTCTCGGTGCAGGGACCGTCGGCCAGAACCTGGCCGGACTCGACCCGCTGCCCCTCGTCCACGATCGGGCGCTGGTTGCTGCAGGTGCCCTGGTTGGAGCGGGCGAACTTGTTCAGGCGGTAGGTCCGGCGGGTGCCGTCGTCGGCCATCACCGTGACGTAGTCCGCGGACACCTCCTCGATCACACCGGCCTTCTCGGTGACGATCACTTCGCCGGCGTCGACCGCGGCCCGCAGCTCCATGCCGGTGCCGACGAGCGGCGACTCCGAACGGACCAGCGGCACGGCCTGACGCTGCATGTTCGCGCCCATCAGCGCGCGGTTGGCGTCGTCGTGCTCGAGGAACGGAATCATCGCGGTCGCGACGGAGACCATCTGCCGCGGCGAGACGTCCATGTAGTCGACGTCGGACGACGCGACGTACTCGACCTCGCCACCCTTGCGGCGGACCAGGACGCGCTCCTCGGTGAAGTGCCCGGCCGAGTCGACCGGCGAGTTCGCCTGCGCGACGACGTGGCGGTCCTCCTCGTCCGCGGTCAGGTAGTCGACCTGGTCGGTGACCTGGCCGTCGACCACCTTGCGGTACGGGGTCTCGATGAAGCCGAACGGGTTGACCCGCGCGTACACCGACAGCGAACCGATCAGACCGATGTTCGGACCCTCGGGGGTCTCGATCGGGCACATCCGGCCGTAGTGCGAGTGGTGCACGTCGCGGACCTCGAGGCCGGCGCGCTCACGGGACAGACCACCCGGGCCCAGCGCCGACAGACGACGCTTGTGGGTCAGACCCGACAGCGGGTTGTTCTGGTCCATGAACTGCGACAGCTGGGAGGTTCCGAAGAACTCCTTGATCGCGGCCACGACGGGACGGATGTTGATCAGCGTCTGCGGCGTGATCGCCTCGACGTCCTGGGTGGTCATCCGCTCGCGGACGACGCGCTCCATGCGGGAGAGGCCGACCCGGATCTGGTTCTGGATCAGCTCGCCCACGGTCCGCAGACGACGGTTGCCGAAGTGGTCGATGTCGTCGACCTCGACCGGCACCTCGACGCCGCCGGGGACGGTCATCGACTGGTCGCCGGCGTGCAGGCGCACCAGGTACTCGATCGTCGCGACGATGTCTTCCTCGGTGAGGGTCGACGCGGTGATCGGCTGGCCGGTGTTGATGCCCAGCTTCTTGTTGATCTTGTAGCGGCCCACGCGCGCGAGGTCGTACCGCTTCTCCTTGAAGAAGAGGTTCTCGAGCAGGGTCTGCGCGGACTCCTTGGTCGGCGGCTCGCCCGGACGCAGCTTGCGGTAGATGTCGAGCAGCGCCTCGTCGGTGCCGGCGGTGTTGTCCTTCTCCAGCGTCGACATCATGATCTCGGAGAACCCGAACCGCTCGGTGATCTGCTCGGTGGTCCAGCCGAGCGCCTTGAGCAGCACGGTGACCGGCTGACGGCGCTTGCGGTCGATGCGGACACCGACGGTGTCGCGCTTGTCGACGTCGAACTCGAGCCACGCGCCGCGTCCCGGGATCACCTTGACGCTGTGCAGCGTCTTCTCGGTGGCCTTGTCGATCGACTCGTCGAAGTACACGCCCGGCGAACGGACGAGCTGCGAGACGACGACACGCTCGGTGCCGTTGATGATGAACGTGCCCTTGTCGGTCATCATCGGGAAGTCACCCATGAAGACCGTCTGGCTCTTGATCTCACCGGTGTTGTTGTTGATGAACTCGGCAGTGACGAACAGCGGCGCCGCGTACGTCATGTCCTTGTCCTTGCACTCCTCGACGGAGGCCTTGACCTCGTCGAAGCGCGGGTCGGAGAAGGACAGGGACATCGAGCCCGAGAAGTCCTCGATCGGGGACAGTTCGGCCAGGATGTCCTCCAGGCCGCCGGTCGCACCCTCGTCGCCGCGAGCCTTGGCCCGCTCTCGGGATGCCGGCGAGCCGATCAACCATTCGAAGGAATCGGTCTGAAGATCAAGTAGACCCGGAACTTCGAGGGGTTCGCGAATCTTTGCGAACGACACCCTCTTCGGGGCTCCGGGGATTCCGGCCTTGGTCTGGCTAGAGACTGCCAAGATGCGTCCTTCCAGCACCTCACGCGGGCCGCTCGCTGGATGCGACCGCCGCTGTATCTGCTTCTTCTGTGGGGCGAATTCGCTGGTCACAACCCGAACGAACTCGTCAACTCCACACGATGAAGCGAAAACTTCAGTGCAGCGGGGTCGAGAGGTGGACAGGAGGCAGCCAGCGCAACGTCCAAAGGTACCGGAAACCGGCGCAGAATACAACCGGGCAGGGTGGAGCCCCCGCAGCCCGAAGAGCACGCCCGACACGGACGCCTCGAAGGCACGGTGTTCACCGCTGTCACGTCACTACGACGTTGCACACCGGCGACGCACCGCGAGATGTGCACCGCTGACGCGGGTGCCGTCACAGGGAGATGTGGTCGACGCTCACGAGCCTGAGCGTCACCGCGCCCGATGCCTCCATTTGCGCCGGCGCGTAATCACTCTGACCCGCGATTGCTCGCATGCCTCGCCCAATAGAGTGACGTGTCACGCCCTCCGCGTCAAGGCCGACTCGACGCTTTCGGCCCTATTGCGACGTCACCACGCCCGAACCCGACGTCAGCGGTCCCGGATGTCGGCCAGCAACCACGCGTCGCCGACCTTCTTCATCGTCACCGACAGCGGCCCCTCGGCGCTGCCCTGAGCGACGCCGTCGTTGCTCGCGCTGACGTTCATGCTCGCCACCAACTCGGCGTGCTCGTCGTCGAGCAGCTTCACCCCGATGTCCGTGACCTGGGCGTTCGTCTCCGTCTTGGTCTGGACCACCGCGTCGCGCGTCACCTTCGCGGTCTTGTCGAACTCCGTGCGCATGTCGTCGGTGAGCACCGCGCGCGCCTTGTCGAAGTCCTGGTCCACGGTGTCGAACTTGTACGAGTAGAGCGTCTGGATCGCGTCCCGCGCGGCCGCCGACACCTGCGTGGTCGCCGCGGTGTCGACCCAGGCGCGGTTGGACACCGTCGCCCCGGGACGGAACGCGGCGACCACCGCGAACGCCCCCAGCGCCAGCGCGAGGGCGCCGATCACCGCCACCCGCATCCAGCCGGCGCGCGCCTCGGCGGGGTCGGCGGCGGCCTCCGCGCCCCCCTCGTCGCCGGACGGCGTGCGCGGACGCAGCGACGTTGTGCGGTTCACCGGCCTGGCCGGGGCCGACGGCTCCGCCACCGGCGGGTCGGCGGCGGCCGAGCCGGCGTCCACGGGTCGGCCGGCGCCCTCGCCCGCATCGGGCTCGTCGCCGGGTGACGTCGCGGCCGCCCGCTCGTCCCCGGGCGCCTCCGGCCGCGCCGCCGCCGCTCCCGTGACGTCCGGTGCGGCCGCGTCCGCTGCGGGCGCGACCTCGTCCGGTGCCTGCTCGGACGGTGTCGACGGCTCGACCGGCTCGGTGGGCCGGTCGGTGGACCGTCGCGCCGCCGCGGGGCCGGTGCCCGCGATCTTCGGGCGACGGCCCTTCGGCTGCGGGGTGTTGCTGGTGCGACGAGTTGGGGGCACTGGTCGATACTCCTTGAAACGCTGCGGACGACTCGAACTGCTGGAGGTGCTACTGACCGCCGGTGTTCGCGTCGGCGGGTGGGGCGGGCGCCGGAGTCGGTGCCGGCGATCCCGCGTCCATCGCCAGCGGCGCGCCCACGTTCGCGACCTTCGACGCCTTCCACACACCGTCGACCTCGGTCAACCCGATGCGCATCGTGACCTTGACCTTCTTCGGCTGCTGATTCGGCCAGGTCGTCGTGGTGGTGAGCACCACCAGCGACGTCGCAGACCCCTCGTCGCGGCTGAAGTCGGTAAGGGCGGCGTCGACGACCTGCGCCTCGCTCTTGGCACCGGTCTGTTTGACCTGCTCGGCCATCTGGTCGCGGGTCTCGTTCAACGAGTTGGTCATCTCGTCACCCGTGATCGACGACTCCATGTTCGCGAACGTCTGGTCGAGGTTCGCGGAATCGACGGTGTTCAGGTTGATCGCGGCCTGCCGCGCACCGGTGAGCGCGTCGTCCCGGGCGGCCGCCGCCGGCTTGTCGGAGAGCAAGGCGTGCGCCCAGCCGTAACCGAACCAGACCGCACACCCGAGGGCGACGAGAGCCAGAAGACTCACCACCGCGAGGGCAGGCTTGAGCAGTGTCGTGCTACGCATCACATCCACACCCTACTTGAAAGTAACTTGCGCTCGCCGCGACCGCCGTCACCGACGGCCGCGGCGACCCACCCCGGTCACCCCTTGGGCGTGATGCCCATCAGCGTTGCGAGCTGCGTCGCGATCGGGTTCAGGTTGAGCTTGTCGGGATCGACCTTCGGCTTGTTGTCCCACGGCTGCGGCGTGTTCGGGTCCGCGTACACGATCCGGTTGGCCGACCGGACACCGGTCACACTGCCCAACGGCGTGGTGCAGTTGGCCTTCGTGTTCAGCGGGAACTCGTCGCGGGTCGGGTCGAAGTTCGGGTTCTCCCGCTTCATCTGATCGAGGATCTGCTGCGTGCCCTCGTAGCCCTGCGTACACGGCGGCGGGTTGTTCGTCTCGAGCAGCAGGCCCTGATGCAGGGTGCCGTCACCCGGCGCCGCCGTGCTCGCACCCGCGGCCAGCGCGGGCAGGAACGTCAGCAGGATGTTCAACGCGAGCGAGCGCGGCCCCAGAACGGCCGACACCGCGGCCAGATTGTGCAGATCGGTCGTCAGCGCCGGACCCGCGGTGTCGATCAGCGACCCCACCTCGTTGCTCGCGGCGGTCCCCGACACGATCAGCCGACGCAGATCCGGGTCGCTGTCGCGCAGCTGCGCGGAGATGCGGTCGATGTCCGCGCTGAACTGCCGGATCGACGACGACTGCGTCGACTGCGTGTCCAGCACGATCCGGCTGTCGTGGATCAGTCGCAGCGTCTCGGGCAGATTCTCCTCACCAGCCTCGCTCAGCGTGTTCAGCGAATCGACCAGCACCTGCAGGTCGTCGCCGCGACCGTCGAACGCTCGGCCCAGCTCCGTCACGGTGGTGTTCAGCGCGTCCACCGGCACCGACCGGACCAGCGAATTGGTGCTCGAGAGCACCTGCTCCACCGGCACCGGGATCGACGTGTCCTGCCGGGTGATGACCGAGCCGGCCTGGAGATACGGGCCCTCGTCGCTCGTCGGCTGCAGATCGACGTACTGCTCACCGATCGCGGACCGGTTCGCGACAACCGCCCGCGCCGACGCCGGCACCTTCGGCGCACCGGTGTTGAGCAGCAGATCCACCTCGACACCGTCGTCGGTCAGGTGCAGATCCCCCACCCGACCCACCGGGACGCCCCGGTACGTCACCTCGGCGTTGGTGAAGATGCCGCCGGAGTCCGCGAAATCGGCGGTCACCGTGTACTGACCGAACCCGAGGAGGTTGTCCAGGCGCACGTACTTCGCGCCGACATACAGCAGTCCCACGGCCGCGACCAGGATGAACGCGACCAACTGGTACCGAACCAGGCGAGACCTCATCGGCCACCCACCCCCAGCTTCTGGAGCAGCCCGCTCAACGGGTTCTGCGGAGCCTGTTCGACCGTGCCGCGTACCGGTTCGGTGCCCGGCGCCACCGGTTGCCCCGGAGGCGGCGCCGGCGCCGGCACGATCGGCGGCAGCGGCAACAGCGACACCGTCGGCCAGCCCGGCCGCGGGCCGTTCCCGTTGTAGTACGGGTTCGACGGGTCGACCTTCGGCACGTACCCGTTGTAGCCGGGCGGCGGCGGCACGTACACCGGATCCGGCATCCCGACACCGAGCGCCTCGAGCTGCTGCCCCAGCCGCATGTCGAGAGTCAGGATCAGGTTCATCGAGTTGCCGTGGATGACCTTCTCCGCTCCGTCCGGGAACGGGAACGTCGGGATCAGCGGCAACACCGTCACCAGATCCTCGCTGGAATCGGCGAGCGCCTGCAGCGTCGGACGCAACGCCCGCAGGTCCGCGATCAGGTTGTCCTTCGACTGGGTCAGCACGTCGGTGCCGACCCGACCGAGGCGATCCAGCTGCCCGAGCATCTGCACGAACTGCGGGCGCTGTTCGTTGAGGACCTGCACCGCCGGCGGGATCTCGGTGAGGATCTTGTCGATCTGACCGGTCTGCTCCACGACCCGACCGTTGAGGGTGTCGAGCCCGTCCAGCGCACGGGTGATGTCGTCACGTTGCCGGTTCAGTCCGTCGATCAAGGTGTTCGCCTGATCCAGCAGCCCCCGGACCCGCACCTCCCGGCCGTCGAAGGCCGTCGTCAGCTCGTGGATGATCGGCTGCAACTGCGCCACCCCACCACCGTTGAGCAGCAACGACAGCGCACCGAGCACCTGCTCGATGTCGGTGACGTGCTGCGTGCGATCCACCGGGATCGTCGCACCGTCGGCCAGCGGCGTCGGAGACGGATTCGTCTTCGGCGCCGTCAGCTCGATGTACTTCTCGCCGAGCAGGCTGGTCTGCTGCACGCTCGCCACCGCGTTCGAGGGCAGGTTCACCGCCGAGTCGACGACCACGTTCACGTTCGCGGTCCACCCGTCGTCCGGAACGCCGATCTCCTCGACCCGGCCGACCGGGACACCGTCCACCTTCACCGTCGACTGCGGCACCAGGTCCAGCACGTCCTCGAACTGCACCGTCAGGTGCATCGGGTTCTCACCGAGATCGGCGCCACCGGGCAGCGGGATGCCGTAGACGCCCGACCCGCACCCCGACACGACCAGCGCGAGGGCACACGCACCCGCGCCGACACCGAGCAGTCGCCCGACCCCCGCCGGCTCCGCCTTCCCCACCCGCTTCACTGCCCACGGCTGCGCCTTCCCCACCCGCTTCACTGCCCACCCCTTGGAATGTTCTGGTCACTCAGACCGGGTGCCTGCGAGTTGCCCAGCCGCGGCGAGATGGCGCCCGGGAGGGTGCCCGGCTGCGACGGCCGCTGCAGATTGTCGCCGCTGAGGATGCCGAAGGGCAGGTTCAGCGTCGGCGTCTTCACCCCGGCGGTGACCTGGGACATGATCGCGGCACAGTTGTCGATGACCGGGCGCATCTGCCGGCTCAGCGCGTCGAACCTCGGATCCCCGGGCATCAGCTTCCCGAGGTCCATCAGCTTGCACAGCGTGCCGAACGGGTCCTGCGTCTCCGGCAGGTTCACCCGGGATGCCAGCGTGCCGGACTCGGCGTCGTACGAGTTGACGACGTTGCTGATCGCCAGCGGCAGGGTGGTCAGCGAGTCGACGAGATCCTGCCGATTGTCGGCGAGGGTCTGCGTCACCTGCACCAGCCCCTCCGCGTTGCTCGCGACGAGGTCCTTGTTGTCGCGGACGAACACCGCGACGTCGCCGAGCGTGACCGACAGCTGGTTGATCGCCGCACCGAGGTTCTGCCGTTCGTTCGACAGGAACCCACTCAGGTCGGCGAGCTGGCTGTTGAACTGCCGGACCTGGGCGTCGTTGGCCGCCAGCGCACTGACGAACGTCTGCAGGTTCTTGACGGTGTCGAAGAGGTCCCCGCGGTAGTAGTTCAGCGTGGCCGCGGCCTTCGACAGCTCCGTGATCGAGGTGCCGAGCGCCTCACCGTTTCCGTCGAGGTTCTTCGCCGCGGTGTCGACCAGATTCGACAGGGCGCCGTCCTTGTTCGCCCCGTTCGGGCCCAGCGCCTCGGACAGCTCCTCGATGCTCGAGTACAGCTGGTCCACCTCGACCGGGGTCGCGGTGCGTTCCCGCGGAATGGTGGCGCCCGACTCCATCACCTCACCGCCGCTGTACGCCGGGGCGAGCTGGATGTACCGGTCGGAGACCACCGAGGGGGTGATCTGCGCGGCCTTCGCGTCGGCCGGGATGTCGACCCCGCGGTCGACGCGCATCTCCACCCGAACCTGGTCGCCGAGCGGGGTGACCTCCTCGACCTTGCCGACCTTGACGCCGAGCACCCGCACGTCCGAGCCGGTGTAGATGCCGACCGACTTGTCGAAGTAGGCGGTGATCTGCGTGGTGCCCGCCCTGGTGAACAGCCACCAGCCACCGAACGCGAGGAGCAGCGCGCCGACCAGCACGCCGACGGTGGTCAGGATCTGCCCCCGGCTGAACTTCGGCATCCGACCCGACGTGATACCCGTCATCAGTTACCCCCCACAGTGCGCACCGGAGGACGCTCGCCCGGAATCAGCGGCAGCTGCGGCGGCGTCAGGTTGACCACGACCTGGTCGAACCACCGGCCGTTGCCGACGATGTTCGCGTACAGGCGGGTGAACGGCGCGTACAGCTTGATCGCCTTGTCGAGATTCGCGTTGTTGTC
This sequence comes from Rhodococcus olei, assembly GCF_039540555.1. Lineage (NCBI taxonomy): Bacteria > Bacillati > Actinomycetota > Actinomycetes > Mycobacteriales > Nocardiaceae > Rhodococcus > Rhodococcus olei. The sequence goes on from NZ_BAABFB010000066.1 coordinate 87,635, forward strand.
TTCCAGGATCTGCACGACCCCCCGCAGCTGCTCGAGCGCCGGACCGATCTGGGCCTCGTTGTCGCGGACCAGGCCGGTCAGCTGCTGGGAGAGCCGCTGCGTTCCGGTCAGGAGCTGGGCGATCGACTGCTGGCGCGCGTTGAGCTCGCCGAGCAGCAGACCGGCGCTGGAGATCAGCCGCGTGAACTCGGTGTTGCGGTCCGCGAGCACCTTCGACGTCTTCGCGGTCGCGGCGAACAACTTCGTCAGCTCCGCGTCACGACTCTCGATCGTCCTGGACAATCGGGACACGCCGTCGAGGGACGCCCGCACATCCGCCGGGGTTCCGGCGAACGCGTCCGACAGCGTCTGCATGCTCTGCGCGAGCTGCCGGGTGTCGATCTTCTCGAGCGTGGTCGCGGCGCTGGAGAACGCGTCGATCACGTCGTAGGGCGACGTCGTGCGCTCGAGCGGGATCGGATCCCCCGCCCGCAACGCCGACGCACCCCGCGGATCGAGAGCCAGGTACTTCTGCCCGAGGATCGTCTTGATCTGGATCGACGCGGTGGTCTGGTCGCCGACCCAGGCGTCCTTGACCTTGAACGCGACGTCGACGCGGTCGCCGTCGAGCGCGACCCCGGTGACCTTGCCGACCTTCACCCCGGCGATGCGGACCTCGTTGCCGGGCTTGAGTCCGGCCGCCTCACTGAACTCGGCGCGGTACGTGGCACCCGCTCCGATGATCGGCAGGTCGTCGAGGAAGAAGGCCGACATGGTCGCGAGCAGCACGACGACGATGCCGAGGGCACCGATGCTGGCGGGGCTCCGGCGTTGTGCCTTCACTGGCCCGCCCCGTTCGCCGAGCAGCGCGGTGCCGAGTTCGTGTAGATCGGCTGGTTGATCGTCGGCAGACCGGTCGGCAGGTTCAGGTACTTCGACTCGCCCGGGCCCGCGACGACGTCGATGCCGCACAGGTAGAACTGGAACCAGGATCCGTAGCTCGCGATCCGGCTGAGCTTGTCGAGCTTCACCGGGAGGTTCTGCAGGATCTTGTTCACCGCCGCGTCCTGCTCGTTCAACGTCCCCGCGAGCGTGTTCAGCGCGGACACCGACCCCTGGATCGACGGCCGGGTCGGCTCGAGCACGGCCGCGGTGGTGTCGGCCAGACCGGCGAGCGAGGTCACCGCGTCGCCGACCACGCCGCGGTCGTTGGCGAGGCCGGTGACCAGCTGCTCGGTGTTCACGATCAGCGAGCTGAGCTCGTCGTCGTGCTTGTTCACGGTGTCGAGGACACCGTTGAGGTTGGTGATGACGTCCCCGATCACCCGATCCTTGTCGGCGATCGTGTTGGTCAGGGTCGCGGTGTTGCGCACGAGCTCCGAGATGGTGCCGCCCTCTCCCTGGAACACCTGGATGATCTGGTACGACAGCTTGTTCACGTCGTCGGCGCTGAGTGTCTGGAACAGCGGCCGGAATCCGTTGAACAGGGTGGTCAGGTTGACCGCAGGCTTCGTGTGGTCGAGACCGATGGTCTCGCCCTCCGTCAGCTTCATGCCCTGCTGTCCGGTGCCCTGCTCCAACGCGATGTAGCGCTGGCCGACGAGGTTGCGGTACCGGATCGTGGCCGTCGAGCCGGCCGGCAGCCAGTCCCGATCCGTCAACGAGAACTGGACCTTCGCCTCCCGGTCGTTGACGATCGCGATCTTGTCGACCTGCCCGACCCGGACACCGGCGATGCGGACCTCGTCACCCTTGTTCAGCGAGGTGACGTCGGAGAACACGGCGTTGAACTTGGTGCCGCCCCCGCCGCTGGTGTTCGCGATCGTGAACGCCAACGTCGCGGTCGCCACGATCGTGACGATTGCGAAGATGACGAGCTTGGTCAGCGGTCCGGCGAGACCCCGCAACTGGCTCTTCATCGGACGCTCACCTCGGTCCCCCTCAGCGCCGGTGCCCCCAGCAGTGTCGTCCAACCCGGCACGTTCTCCGGCAACGTGCCCGTGCCCTCCCCGTAGATCACCGCCAGGGTGTCCTGCTCGAGCGTCGAGCCGGTGTACCGGGCCGGTGTGTTCGCCGCGACCCCGACCGCCGGTTGGCCGGTCGCGGCGCTCGGCATCGGTGCGTACTGCGGCGCCGCCGGTGACGGCACGTAGGACGGACCGGGATTGCGCGACGGCACCTGGTACGCGCCGTCGTTGTACGAGCCGCCGGGGTACTGCGGGAACTTGTCACCGGGAGCCGCCGGTGTGTAGCACTTGGCTCCGCGGTTGTCGAAGAGCCTCGGCTCGTCCTGGTTCGGCAGGTACCGGCCCTTCGGGTTGACGAACACCGTCGCGGCCCGGGCACCGGGATGGTCCTGCAGGCTGCCGTCGGGATTGAGACCGAGGATCGCGCTCGCGTTGTTCACGATCGGCACGAACTGCGCGAACGTGCACCCGAACGTCGGCGACGCGGCGGCCAGCACCTGGAGGGTCTCCCGGGAGTCGGCCGCGATGGAGATCAACGCGTCGCGGTTGCTCTGCAGGAAGTCCGCGGTGCTGCCGCTGGTCGCGGTGACCGTGGACATCAGCGCCCGGATCTGGTTCTGCTGCTGCACCACGGTCGCGCCGGTGGTGCGCAGGTTGTCGAGCGCGTTGACCAGCTCCGGCGCCGCATCGGCGTACGTCTGCGAGAAGTCCGCGAGCCCCTTCAGGCCCTGCTGCAGGTTCGGCAGTTCGGTGTTGACACCGGCGAAGATGGTCTCGAGCCGCTCCAGGCTGACGCCGATCTCGTCGCCGCGACCGGACAGCGCCTGGTTCAGCGCGCCGAGGGTGCTTGCGAGGTCCTGCGGTGGGATCGCCTGCAGCAGCGGCAGCAGCCCGTCGAGGAGCTCCCCGATCTCGACCGCGTTGCCGCTCTTGTCCTGGTACAGGGTGCTGCCCTCGGTGATCGGGGTGGCGGTGTCGCCGGGCGGCACGATCAGCGCCACGTACCGCTCACCGAACAGCGTCTTCGGCAGCAGCTGTGCGGTCGAGTTGGACGGGATCAGTGGTGCCTTGTCCGGGTCGATCGCCAGCACCGAGGTGACCGTGCCCTGCTCGGTCGACGACGAGCGCACCTCACCGACGATCAGACCGCGGACCTTGACGTCGGCGTGCGAGGGCAGCGAGTTGCCGACCGTGTCGGTGACCAGGTTGACCGAGACGACGTTCTTGAACGACTTGGTGTACATCCCGATCGTGAAACCCACGAACAGCGCGAGCACCAGGAAGAACACGAGGCCGAGCACGCGCCGGCGAACAACCGGGCCGCTCATCCCGCCACCCGCACGGTTGTCGTCGTGCCCCAGATCGCGAGACTCAGGAAGAAGTCGAGCACCGCGATCGTGACGATCGCCGTCCGCACCGCCCGGCCGACGGCCACGCCGACGCCGGCGGGTCCACCGGACGCGTTGTAGCCGTAGTAGCAGTGGATCATGATCAGCACGAACGCGAACACGAGTACCTTGCCGAACGACCACAGCACGTCCGCGGGCGGCAGGAACAGGTTGAAGTAGTGGTCGTAGGAACCGCTGGACTGCCCGTTGAACAGGGTGCTGATGATCCGCGAGGCGAAATACGACGCCAGCAGGCCGACGATGTAGAGCGGGATGACCGCGATGAACCCGGCCACCATGCGGGTGGTGACGAGGAACGGCACCGAGGGCACCGCCATCACCTCGAGCGCATCGATCTCCTCCGAGATGCGCATCGCGCCGAGCTGGGCGGTGAAACCACAACCGACCGTCGCCGAGAGGGCCAGCGCCGCGACGATCGGCGCGATCTCGCGGGTGTTGACGTACGCCGACAGGAAGCCGGTGAGCACCGAGCTGCCGAGCTGGTCGAGTGCGGCGTAGCCCTGCAGGCCGACGACGACGCCGGTGAACCCGGACATCATCACGATCACGCCGATGGTGCCGCCGATGACGGCGAGCGCGCCGCTGCCGAACGTGACCTCGGCGAGCAGCCGCAGAACCTCGCGGCCGTAGTGCGTGACCGTGCGCGGGATCCAGCCGATCGCACGCGCGTAGAACGACATCTGGTCGCCGGCGCGGTCGAGCGCGTGCAGCGGGGCACGCCCCGCCCGGCGCACCTGCATGAGGGCGCGGTCCCCGCGTCCCTTGGCGATGGTCATCTCACGCCCCCTTCGCCGGAACGATCTGCAGGTACACCATCGTCAGGATCAGGTTCGCGAAGAACAGCAGCAGGAACGTGATGACGACTGTCTGGTTCACGGCCTCGCCGACGCCCTTCGGACCCGGGTTCGGGTGCAGCCCCTTGTAGGCGGCGACGACACCCGCGATGACACCGAAGATCGCGGCCTTGGCCTCCGCGATGTAGAGGTCGGGCAACTGCGCGAGCGCCGAGAACGACGCGAGGTAGGCACCGGGGGTGCCGCCCTGGAGGATCACGTTGAAGAAGTAACCGCCCGCGATGCCGACGACCGAGACGAGGCCGTTGAGCAGGAGCGCAACGAGCACCATCGCGAGGACGCGCGGGACGACGAGACGCTGGATCGGGTTGATGCCCAGCACCTCCATCGCGTCGATCTCCTCACGAATCGTGCGCGACCCCAGGTCGGCGGTGACCGCCGAGCCCGCCGCACCGGCGATCAGCAGGGCGGTCACGATCGGACTGCCCTGCTGGATCACGGCCAGCACGCTGGCCGCGCCGGTGAACGCCTCCGCCCCGAGCTGCTTGATCAGCGAACCTGTCTGCAGTGACACCACGGCACCGAACGGAATCGCGACGAGCGCGGTCGGCAGGATGGTGACACTCGCGATGAACCAGGCCTGCTCGATGAACTCGCGGAACTGGAACGGCTTGCGGAACAGGTTGCGGACGACATCGACGAACAGCTGGACGATCAGGCCCGCCTGGGTCAGCGCTGCAGAGATCGGGCTCAGCAGCGCACTCTTCGATCCCCCCACCCGCGGCTACCCGTTACCCCAGGAGGACGACTCCGCGCCGGAATCGCTGTATGCCGGAATCACCTGGGTCGCGGCGTCGCCGTCGCCGAGGCTCGCGATGATGCTGTGCTGTGCCTCCGGCGGCAGGGTGTGCAGGATCGACCGCACGCGGGCCTGCCGGCGGGCGACCGCCTGACGCACCGGCATGCCGGGCGTGGCCTGCATCTGCGGGACCACCCCGGAGACCTCCTGCGAGCCGTCGTGGTGACCGGCCTCCTTCATCGCCAGCTCGGCCGCCATCTGCGAGTCGTCCTTCTCCTCGGACATGCCGATCGGGCCGATCTTGCTGCCGTTGAGGAACTGCTTGACGACCGGCTCCTCGCTGGTCAGCAGGACCTCGCGGGGACCGAACATGACCAGGTGCTTGCGGAAGAGCATGCCCAGGTTGTCCGGCACCGTGCGGGCCAGGTTGATGTTGTGCGTCACGATCAGGATCGTCGCGTCGATCTGCGCGTTGATGTCGATCAGCAGCTGGCTGAGGTACGTGGTGCGCACGGGATCGAGGCCCGAGTCGGGCTCGTCGACGAGGATGATCTCGGGGTCGAGCACGAGGGCGCGCGCGAGGCCGGCGCGCTTGCGCATACCACCGGAGATCTCACCGGGCAGCTTGTTCTCGGCGCCGAGCAGACCGTTGAGCTCGAGCTTCTCCATCACGATCTTGCGGATGTCGGACTCGGACTTCTTGGTGTGCTCGCGGAGCGGGAACGCGACGTTGTCGTAGAGGTTCATCGACCCGAACAGGGCGCCGTCCTGGAACAGCACACCGAACATCTGCCGGACCTCGTACAGCTCTTTCGACGAGCACTTCAAGATGTCGGTGCCGTCGATGACGATCTCGCCCTCCTCGGGGCGCAGCAGGCCGATCAGGGACTTGAGGAACACCGACTTGCCGGTGCCGGACGGCCCCAGCAGTGCGCTGACCTCCCCCGCGGGCAGCGTCAACGTCACGTCCTGCCAGATCTTCTGCGAGCCGAAAGACTTGGTCAGTCCCTTGACCGCTACCTCTACTCCCACCACTTACCTCCACGCTGTTCGACAGGTCACCCCCACTGTGGGTTGGGTCACTCTATCGCATCGATGTGGTACCCGTGACTGCCTATGCTACTCATGAGTAAGTATGGATTGCAATCCGGACAGACCGGCCACGAAAAACCCCGCCGACCTGCGACGATGCGCCCGATCATCCTGAACGGGCGTCCACGTCGACGGCGGCCCCGAACGACACGACGAAGGCCCCGGACGACGACAAGAGGGCCGCTCCCCCACGGGGGAACGACCCTCTTGTCGTACGTGACGCCGGAGCGTTACACGAGATGCGTCCTACTTGACGGTGACCGTCGCGCCGGCAGCGACCAGCTTCTCCTTGGCGGCCTCAGCGGCGTCCTTGGCGACCTTCTCCAGGATCGGCTTCGGAGCGCCCTCGACGAGGTCCTTCGCCTCCTTCAGGCCCAGGCCGGAGACGACCTCGCGGACGACCTTGATGACCTGGATCTTCTTGTCGCCGGCACCCTCGAGGATGACGTCGAACTCGTCCTGCTCCTCAGCGGCCTCGGCAGCGGCGGCCGGGGCACCGGCGACGGCAACGGCAACCGGAGCAGCGGCGGTGACCTCGAAGGTCTCCTCGAACGCCTTCACGAACTCCGAGAGCTCGAGCAGGGTGAGCTCCTTGAACTGGTCCAGCAACTCTTCGGTGGTGAGCTTCGCCATGATGGCGTCCTTCCTGTAAGTCCCATGTCGCTGATCCGCGACGAGGTGGGATGGGTGGTGTTACGTGATACGCAAGACCGGATCCGTGCGGACCCGAGCCTCGTGCGGATCAGCTTTCGGCTGCGGAACCTTCCGCGGCCTTCTTCTCCTGCAGCGCGGCGGCCAGGCGGGCCACCTGCGACGCGGGAGCGTTGAACAGGCCCGCGGCCTTTGCCAAGTTGCCCTTCATCGCGCCGGCCATCTTGGCCAGCAAGACCTCGCGGGACTCGAGGTCCGCGATCTTGTTGACCTCGTCCACGGACAGCGCAGCGCCGTCCATGTAGCCGCCCTTGATGACGAGTGCCTTGTTGTCCTTCGCGAAGGTCTTCAGTGCCTTCGCAGCGTCGACCGGCTCGCCCTTGATGAACGCAATGGCGGTCGGTCCGACGAACAGGTCGTCAAGGCCCTCGACGCCCGCCTCTGCGGCGGCACGCTTGACCAGGGTGTTCTTGGCGACGGAGTAGGTGGCGCCTTCTCCGAGCGCGCGACGCAGCTGCGTCAGGCTCGTCACCGACAGACCACGGAACTCCGTGACCACGGCGGCCGTCGAACCCTTGAACTGCTCAGCGATCTCCGCAACCGCGGTGACCTTCTCGGGCTTTGCCATACTTCGCCTCCTCTCGTGACATCGTGTTGGCATGATGCGCCGGACACCACTCGGGTGACCGGCCCGAAGGGGCCGCAACACGAAAAACGCCCCGGTGCAGGGCACACGGGGCGTACACGAGGAGCACTCGATCCAGCTCACGCCGGCCCGGAGGTCTCCCCCAGCCTCGTCCTCCTGCGTGGGCCGCCGGACATGCTCCGGACCTTCAACCGGACCCCGCCGACAGGCGGTGAACTCCGGTGACCAACGGTCTTGGGTAGAACTTGTTGGGGTGAACTCGAAAATGTTCGAACTCTTCCGGCCACGGTACCGGACACAGAGAACGAACACCAAAACGGTCGGCACCCGCAGCGGCCGCAGGTGACGAACGCCACACCATCGCGCCCTTTGTGACGCATGCCGCCGAACGGGGTCCGCTTTGCCTGTTACCGTACGTAACATCTACAACTAGGGTCGTCCCATGACGTCCACACTCGAACCGGTCCGGGCCCCCGACACCGCACGGGCACGCCGATTCGCCGCACTCGCGGTGATCTGCCTGGCCGAACTCCTGGTCGTACTCGACAACACCATCGTCAACGTCGCCCTGCCCTCGATCGGTGTTCAGCTGCGCACCGGAGTCAGCGGGCTGCAGTGGGTCGTCGACGCGTACACGCTCACCTTCGCCGGCTTGCTGTTGGCGTGCGGCAACCTCGGTGACCGATACGGGCGCAGACGACTCCTGCTGATCGGTCTGGCCGGCGTCGGACTGATGTCCGTTGCCGGCGCGAGCGCCGAGACCCTCGGCACCGTCATCGCCGCCCGCGCGGCGATGGGCGTCTTCGCCGCCGCGGTGTTCCCGGCGACCCTCGCGCTGATCATCAACATCTTCACCGACGCGCGCGAACGCGCCCTCGCGATCGCGGCCTGGACCGCGATGGCCGGATTCGCGATCGCGATCGGCCCGATGTCGGGCGGCTGGCTGCTCGAACACTTCTCCTGGCACTCGGTGTTCTGGATCAACGTCCCGATCGCCGCGGCCGCGATCGTCGCCACCCTGGTCCTCGTCCCGGCCTCGAAGTCGACGACCGCGAAGCGACTCGACCCGGCCGGGATCACGCTCTCGATCACCGGAGTGACACTGCTGGTGTGGTCGATCATCGAGGCCCCGCGGCACGGCTGGACGGGCCCGGCCACGCTGGGCGGCATCACGGGAGCCGCCGTCCTGCTCGCCGCGTTCGTCGCCTGGGAGCTGCGCACGCCCGATCCGATCCTCGACATGCGGCTGTTCCGCAACCGCAGGTTCGCGCTGCCGGCGCTCGCGATCGCCGTCGGCTACTTCTCGCTGTTCGGGTTCCTGTTCCTGATCACGCAGTACTTCCAGGGCGTCCGGGAGTACACGCCGCTCGGGTTCGGGATCGCCTCGCTGCCGTTCGCGGCCGCCGTCGCGATCGGCGCCCCGATCGCGACCCTGCTCGCACAGCGGGTCGGCGCGACCGCCGTCATCGTCTCCGGACTGATGCTGTCGGGCCTGGGTCTGTACCTCGGCGGCCTGGTCGACGTGAACAGCAGCTACCTGACCGGGGTGTTGCCCTCGATGGTGTCGACGGCACTCGGCCTGGCCATCGTCCAGGGACCCGCGACCGAGTCGATCATGTCCGCGTTGCCGCCGGACGAAGCGGGCGCCGGGTCCGCGGTCAACGACACCACCCGCGAGATCGGCGGCACGCTCGGGGTCGCGGTGCTCGGATCGGTCGTCGCGTCCTACTACGCCACGACGATTGCGCCGGTCGTCGACCGGATCCCGTCCTCGTTCATGAACGAGGACGAGAAGGGGTTCGCCCGCGCGACAGTGCTCAGCGTCCTCGAGATCCGCGCACGCGCCCTTCCCGCGGTGCTCGAACCGCAGCGCGAGCAGCTGATCACCACGATGAAGACCACGGTGCTGCACGGCTCGCACACCGCGTCACTGGTCGCGGCCGGCGCGGTCGTCGCCTGTGCGCTGCTCGTCGCGATCCTGATGCCGTGGGCCCCGACCGGCGGGGGCTAGGCGCTGCTGGGCTGGCGGGGATCGGATCGACCCGACCGCGATTCCGCACCCTGACATGCGAAAAGGCCGGCCCGGAGCGAACTCCGGGCCGGCCTCGTCTGACGCGCGTGAACTACGCCTCGGCATCCTCGAGGAGGTTGCGGGTACGGTTCGGGTCCACCGGGATGCCCGGTCCGGTGGTGGTCGAAACCGTGACCTTCTTGACGTAGCGGCCCTTGGCCGACGACGGCTTCGCACGCAGGATCTCGTCCAGCGCGGCGCCGTAGTTCTCCACCAGCTTGGCGTCGTCGAACGACGCCTTGCCGATCACGAAGTGCAGGTTGGCCTGCTTGTCGACGCGGAAGTTGATCTTGCCGCCCTTGATGTCCGCAACGGCCTTCGCCACGTCGGTGGTGACGGTGCCCGTCTTCGGGTTCGGCATCAGGCCACGCGGTCCGAGGACGCGGGCGATGCGGCCGACCTTGGCCATCTGGTCCGGGGTGGCGATCGCGGCGTCGAAGTCCAGCCAGCCGCCCTGGATGCGCTCGATCAGGTCCTCGGCACCCACGGCGTCCGCGCCGGCGGCCTCGGCCTCGGCGGCCTTCTCGCCCGCGGCGAACACGATCACACGGGCGGTCTTACCGGTGCCGTGCGGGAGGTTGACGGTGCCACGGACCATCTGATCCGCCTTGCGGGGATCGACGCCCAGGCGGACGGCGACCTCGACGGTCGCGTCCATCTTCGAGGAGGAGGTCTCCTTGGCCAGCTTCGCAGCCTGCAGCGGGCTGTAGAGCGTGCTCTGGTCGACCTTCTCGGCGGCGGCGAGGTATGCCTTGCTGCGCTTTGCCATGTGTTCTGTCCTTACTTCTCACCCTGCGTCGTCGCGCCGGGCGAATGGTTCAGTTGTGGTTGCGGGCCTGGCCGGCCCTCCCACGCGATCTTGGGTTCCGTCGCCTCACGGCGCGGATGCAGCCTGCGCTGCGCTCAGCCCCTCGGAGCCGATGCAGTCTTCGCTGCGCTCAGCCTTCGACGGTGATGCCCATGGAACGGGCGGTGCCGGCGATGATCTTCGCGGCGGCGTCGATGTCGTTGGCGTTGAGGTCTTCCTGCTTGGTCTTCGCGATCTCGCGCACCTGGTCCATGGTCACGGTCGCGACCTTGGTCTTGTGCGGCTCGCCGGAGCCCTTCTGCACACCAGCGGCCTTGAGCAGCAGCTTGGCGGCCGGCGGGGTCTTCAGCTTGAAGTCGAAGGTCCGGTCTTCGTAGACGGAGATCTCGACCGGGATCACGTTGCCGCGCTGGGACTCAGTCGCCGCGTTGTAAGCCTTGCAGAACTCCATGATGTTCACGCCGTGCTGACCGAGCGCGGGACCCACCGGCGGGGCAGGGTTCGCCTGACCGGCCTGGATCTGAAGCTTGATCAGCCCTGCGAGCTTCTTCTTCTTGGGGGGCATCTTCGTTCCTATTTCTTGCTGGGTGTGTTTCTTGCCCTACTGCAGTGCAAGTGTGTGGGCCGTTCCAACCGGGAACCGCGTCAGATCTTGGAGACCTGGTTGAACGACAACTCGACCGGCGTCTCGCGGCCGAAGATCGAGACCAGCACCTTGAGCTTCTGCTGCTCGGCATTGACCTCGCTGATGCTGGCCGGAAGGGTCGCGAACGGGCCGTCCATGACGGTGACCGACTCGCCGACCTCGAAGTCCACCTCGATCAGCGGCTTGGCGGCGGTTTCGGCAGCAACCTCGCCGGCGGCCGCGGTGGCCGCGGCGGCGGCAGGCTTCTTCGCGCCCTGCTGCGGCATCAGGAACTTGACGACCTCGTTGATGGTCAGCGGGGACGGCCGCGAGGTGGCGCCGACGAAGCCGGTGACACCGGGGGTGTTGCGCACCGCGCCCCAGGACTCGTCGTTGAGCTCCATGCGAACCAGGATGTAACCCGGCAGCACCTTGCGGTTGACCTGCTTGCGCTGGCCGTTCTTGATCTCGGTGACCTCTTCGGTCGGGACCTCGACCTGGAAGATGTAGTCACCGACGTCGAGGTTCTGCACGCGGGTCTCGAGGTTCGCCTTCACCTTGTTCTCGTACCCGGCGTACGAGTGGATGACGTACCAGTCGCCCGGGGCGCGCCGCAGCGCGGCCTTCATCTCGGCGACGGGGTCGACCGGCTCCTCGTCGGCGACGGCCTCGGCATCTGCGCCCTCGGCCTCTGTGCCCTCCGACTCGGGGGCCTCGAACTCGTCGGTCGCGGCGGTCTCGTCGGCGACCACGCCGTCAGCGGACTCCGCACCGACCGCGTCATCGGCTACGGGCTCTCCGGCCACGGCCTCTACTGCGTCGTTATCGGGGGTGCTCACTGGCGCACTCGCTTCCTCTCATTGCATTGTCGGTGTCCGGACCACATGTCCGTACGGATCAGCCGAACAACCAGCTGACGCCCTTGATGAACGCCAGGTCCAAACCGCTGACGAACGCCACCATGAACGCCACGAAGACCACGACGACGGTGGTGTAGGTGATCATCTGCTTGCGATTCGGCCAGATCACCTTGCGCAGCTCGGCGACGACCTCACGAAGGAACCGACGCAGGCGCTTGAAGAAGTTCTCCTTGCGCGGCTTGTCGGACTTGGTCTTCGACGAGCCCGTCGACTTGGCGGCGGACTCCGCCGGGGCGCCTGCGCCGGCGGCGACAGTGGTCGCGGCCGGGACGTCCGCGGCCGATGCGGCGGCGCGGGAACGGCGGCCCGGACGCTTGCCAGTCGGACGAGAGGACTGCGAGGCGGTCGCGTCGCTGTCGTCGGTGCCCAAGGACCCTGCCGAGTTCTCGGCCTTTCCGCGATCCTCGCTCACCGTCGTTCCTCTCCGTTGCTGACATCCGGGGCAGGGGCGACAGGACTTGAACCTGCAACCTGCGGTTTTGGAGACCGCTGCTCTGCCAGTTGAGCTACGCCCCTTTGGTCGACCGCCACGTTCGCGAACTCACGAACCGGTCGACCAACTCTGCGACCACACAACACGCGCGCCACCCCGAACGGCACCACTTGCACCGTAGGGCAGCGCGCAGCGCTGAACGATCCCAGAAATCTCAGTGTACTGCACGGTGGTCTTACAAACCGAATCGGCCGAAATCAGCCGAGTCGGACGGTTGCGGTGGCTCGACCGAAAATCTTCTTGCCGTCCACCTTGGCCACGATGGCGATCACCGCTGCGCGGGCCTCATCGTCGACCGAGCGTACCTTACCGGTCAGCTCGATCTCGACACCCTTGTCATCGTTCGGAACGTAGACAGGGCTGGTGAAGCGGACGTTGTACTCGAGCACCGCGCCCGGGTCCCCGAGCCAGGACGTGATGTACCCGGCTCCGACACCCATCGTCAGCATGCCGTGCGCGACCGCCGTTGGCAAACCCACTGATCGCGCGACCGCGTCGTCCCAGTGGATCGGGTTCGGGTCGCCGGCGACGCCCGCGTACTGGACGAGGTCGGAACGCGTCAGCGGGACCACCTTCAGCGGCAGCTCCTGCCCGGCGACGACGTCCTCGAACTTGCGCAGCGCCATCACTCGCCCTCCTCGACGTGCCGGCCCATCAGCGTGGTGTAGGTGGTCAGCACCGGTTCACCGTCCTGGTCGGTGATGTCGTTGCGGGTCACGATGATGTCGCTGCCACCCATCACGCGGAACGAATCCACGAAGACGTCGCAGTACAGCCGGTCACCGACCTTCATCGGACGATGGAAGACCAGCCGCTGGTCCGTGTGCAGGATGTTGCTCAGGTCCATCTCGATGCCGAGGGCCTCGAAGAACTCCTCCTGCGCCAGGAACCCGAACACCGAGATGAAGGTGAGGGGAGCCACCAGGCCGTCGTATCCGAGCTCGTTCGCGGCCGCCTCGCTCCGGAACACGGGGTCGTCGTTCTTGACCGCACGCGCGTACTCGCGCACCTTCTCGCGGCCGACCTCGTAATAGTCGCTGAACCTGTGATGCAGGCCAACGAGATCAGCGTTCAGTTTCACCGAAGGGGAACCCTATCTGCGCTGGACGCAGCAATGGGCCGGTCACGGGTCTTCCCGTATCCGGCCCCCACGTCGACATGAAAAAATCGCGTGCCCCGCACTCTGCGGGGCACGCGATTGATGCTACTTGGATTCGCGGTGAGCCTGATGCGTTCCGCAGTTCGGGCAGAACTTCTTCAGCTCGAGCCGGTCAGGATCGTTGCGCCGGTTCTTCTTGGTGATGTAGTTCCGGTGCTTGCATACCTCGCAGGCCAAGGTGATCTTGGGTCGAACGTCGGTGGAGGAGGCCACGGGTATGCCTTCTTTCAGGAAACTGACTGGTCACTCTGGTCAGGGTCAACCAGAGCCATTCTTCATGGTCTGTAGCGATGGCCGGACTTGAACCGGCGACACAACGATTATGAGTCGTTTGCTCTACCGACTGAGCTACACCGCCTCGATGCATCGGTGTCAGCTTACGTGACACCCATCCAGCGAGCCCCCTAACGGAATCGAACCGTTGACCTTTTCCTTACCATGGAAACGCTCTGCCGACTGAGCTAAGGGGGCATGCTCCGCTGCACGGTAGGCCGTGCGTTGAAGCCTCCAAGAGGTTACACAGTCCGTGTCCGGAGTTCCAAACCGCCTGGTCAGGAGCCTTCTTCGAACTGTCCAACCACCAGGTCCCAGCGAGCTCGCACTCGCCGGGACCCAGGTGTGGCAGGTGTAGGATTCGAACCTACGTAGGCGTAAGCCGACGGATTTACAGTCCGCTCCCATTGGCCGCTCGGGCAACCTGCCTGGTGTCATCCAGGAAATCTCGGTTGACCCTCGCGGGCCGGCCGGTTCTCCCTGGCGCGATGAGAAGAATACAACCACCGGGGCGGGTAAATGCAAACCGTGTGGTTATCGTGGGGTTCTCGACCCCCGAGTACCGGGCGGCGACCGACGAAGTAGGGAGAAAGACGTGGCGGATTCGTCCTTCGACGTGGTGAGCAAGGTGGACCGACAGGAAGTGGACAACGCCCTGCACCAGGCGGAGAAGGAGTTGAACACGCGCTTCGACTTCCGCAACACCGGAGCGAGCATCGAGTGGTCCGGCGAGGAGACGATCACGCTGACCGCCGACACCGAGGAGCGCCTGAAGGCGGCGTTGGACGTGTTCAAGGAGAAGCTGATCCGCCGGGACATCTCCCTCAAGGCGTTCGACGCCGGCGACCCCGCGCAGTCCGGCAAGGTCTACAAGCTCAGCGGCTCGCTGGTGCAGGGGATCTCGACCGAGAACGCGAAGAAGATCTCGAAGAAGATCCGCGACGAGGGGCCGAAGGGCGTCAAGGCCCAGATCCAGGGCGAGGAGCTGCGCGTGAGCAGCAAGAAGCGCGACGACCTGCAGGCCGTCATCGCGCTGCTCAAGGGCGAGGACTTCGGCATCGCCCTGCAGTTCGTCAACTACCGATAGCAGCGCTCCCGACGGCGCCGGGCCGCCCCCACGGGCCGCCCGGCGCCGTCGCGTCGCGGTCAGTTCGCGACGGTCGGCAGCACCAGCTGCCGGGCGGGATCGCCCGCCGGGATGCTCACCTGGTGCGGCACGAGTCCCCCGCGGAAGTTCGAGTCGCTCCCCGCGACGGCCACCCGCACGCGGTGGCCCGTGTCGAAGCGGTGCACGATCGCAGGCAGCGTCACCCGCACCGGCCTGCCGGGCTCGACGATCCGCACGGGCGCGACCTGGCCGTTCACGAGCGTTGCGGCGCCGTCCGGTGCGACGTCGTAGAGCTTGACGAACAGCACCGGGGCGTCGGCGGGCCCGGTGACCGGCGCGGACGTCGACACCTCGAGGTCCAGCGTCGGGGCGCCCACCACGTCCAGCGGCTCCGCCTGCGGATCGGCCGTCCACTGGGCGATTCCGCCGGCCGGCTGCTGCTCCGGGCGCGGGCCGGGTGGGACCGACAGGTTCGACGGTGTGGCGCCGTCGACCAGCCCGGCGGGTGGTGTGCGCAGGGACTGCGTGCCCGGACGGATCGTGGCCGGGTCGGTGGTCAGACGCCCGCCGTCGGACAGGTGCAGCGCGAACGCGGTGCCGACATCGGGACCCGCGGCATTCGCGAACGCTCGACCCGGATCCGAGGGATCTGCCGCCCAGCCCCGCTCGTACGCGAACGCGGGCGCGACGTCCACCGACGCACCGCGGAGGTGGCGATCGAACCAGTCGAGGTACCTGCGGGTGGGGTACTGCGTGTCCGGGTCGGGCCGCCGTGCGAACCCCGTGCGCAGACCCTCCGAGGAGTGCCCGAGCCGTTGCCAGATCATCGCGACCTCGGTCCCCTGCCCCCGCAGCGCGTCGAACGTCGCCCGCGCCTCGTTGAGGTTGAACAGGGTGTCTTCCTCGCCCTGGATCAGCAACACCGGTACGTGGATCCGGTCCACGTAGGAGACCACGGAGGCCGAGCGCAGGAAGCGCACCGCCGCCGGGTCCCCGAAGCCCCGCGCCATCGCGGTGACCAGCACCTTGCATGTCTGGTCGGCGAAGTTGGGGCAGCCGACCAGCTTCGTCGGGTCGCCCCGGTAGCCGTCCACGCCCGGCGCGGTGACGCCGGCCGCGCTGAAGAGCAGCCCCCAGGACGACTTGGTGGCACCGGGCACCGCGCTGCTGACCCCGGCGCCCGCGGTTGCGCTGTTCGGCGCCAGCGAATAGCTCAGGTCGTTCCACGTGATCATCGGCACGATCGTGTCGATCCGGGGGTCCACCGAGGCGGCCGCGAACTGGACGGCGCCGCCGTACGAGCCGCCGATCATGCCGACCCGAGGATCGTTCGGCAGCGCCCTGCCGTCGTGCGCGATCTCGTCCCGTACCACGAGGTCGAGGCCGGGCACCGGCTGCGTGTGCGCGGCATCGCGGTAGGCGATCCCGTCCGCGCCGCCGAGGAAGCTCACCAGGTCCTGCGCGGCCCGGCCGTCCGGGTCGGGGCTGTCGAGCGTGACCTTGCAGCCCGACCCTCCGAACCCGAGGCCCGAGTACGCGAGCACCACGTAGCCCCGGCCGGCGAGGAACTCGGCGGTCGGGCGCTGGGCGTCCTTGGTCTGGCCGAACCCGTGAGTGGTGAGGATCGCGGGCGCCGGGCGGTCCGCCGACGAGCCGGTCGGGGTGTAGAGATCCCCCTCGACGTCGCAGTGCCGGCCGCCGTCGGGCCCGACGGTGGTGTCGAAGTGCAAGGTCTGCACGCTGAACCCGGCCGTTTCCGCGTGTGCAACCGGCGCAGGCAGCGTCGCCGCGAGTGCGGCGGCCGTGACCGCGATGGACAACCTCGTCGCCCGCCCCATGTGACCCCCGTCCGAGCACGTTGACTGGTCAGTCAACCTACCCCGCCGGGAGGGGTCAGTCGGGCAACCGACGCCCGGCGAGGTGCTCGAGCCTGGCGATCCGGTCGGCCATCGGCGGATGGGTGGAGAAGATCTGGCCGACCTTGTCGCCGGTCCGGAACGGATTCGCGATCATCATGTGGGACTGCGCGGCGATCTTCGGCTCCGGCGGAAGCGGTGCGGCCTGCGTGCCGCGCTCGAGCTTGCGCAACGCCGACGCCAACGCGAGCGGATCGCCGGTCAGCTCCGCGCCGGACTGGTCGGCCTGGTACTCCCGCGACCGCGACACGGCCAGCTTGACCACCGTCGCCGCGATCGGCCCGAGCAGCGACACCAGCAGCAGCGCGAACGGGTTGGGCCGATCGTCACCGCGACCCCCGAACATCCCGGCGAACATCGCCATGTTCGCGAGACCGGAGATGACCGACGCCATCGCGCCCGCCACCGACGAGATCAGGATGTCGCGGTTGTAGACGTGCGAGAGTTCGTGCCCGAGCACCGCCCGCAGTTCGCGTTCGTCGAGGATCTGCAGGATTCCGCTGGTGCAGCACACCGCGGCGTGGCGCGGATTGCGTCCGGTCGCGAACGCGTTCGGCGCGGCGGTCGGGCTGATGTACAGCCGCGGCATCGGCTGGTGCGCGGTGGTCGCGAGTTCCCGCACGATGCGGTAGATCACCGGGGCCTCGACCTCGGTGACCGGTTGGGCGTGCATCGCCCGCAACGCCAGCTTGTCGCTGTTGAAGTAGGCGTAGGCGTTCATGCCGACGGCCAGCATCACCGAGAACAGCAGGATCGTCGGGTTCCGGAACAGCGAGCCGATGAAGACGATCAGAGCCGACATGCCCACCAGCAACGCGAAGGTCTTCAACCCGTTCGAATAGCGGTGCACGGTCGACTCTCCTCCCACGGTCCTCATCAGGTGAACGACGGATCGCCCGACTCGGTTCCCGACGCTACTGTCAGCCGACCCGTTCCACCGTGTAATCGACGAGCCGGCGCAACGCCTCGTTCGCGGGCCCCTGCGGCAGCTCCGCGAGCTGGGCCCGCGCCGAGTCCGCGAACTCCCCGAGCTTGGCCTTCGCCGCCACCATGCCCTCCGACCGTTCCAGCAGCACCAGGGCCTCGGCGACCTCGTCGTCGTCGGTGACCGGGCCGGCGAGCAGCTCCCGCAGCCGGTCCGCGTCCGCGCCCTCGTCGCGCAACGCGTACAGCACCGGCAGCGTGTGCACGCCCTCGCGCAGGTCGGTGCCCGGGGTCTTGCCGGACTGCGCGGACACCGACGAGATGTCGATGATGTCGTCGGAGATCTGGAACGCGGTGCCGACCGCGTCGCCGAGCCGCTCGAGCCGCACGACGTCCTCGGCCGAGGCCCCGGAGAACGTGCCGCCGAACCGCCCGCAGGCGGCGATCAGCGACCCCGTCTTCTCCCACACCACCTTCAGGTAGTGCTCGATCGGGTCCTGGTCGCTCTTCGCGCCGATCGTCTCGCGCATCTGCCCGGTCACCAGCGCCGCGAAGGTCTCCGCGATGATGCGCACCGCGTCGGGGCCGAGTGTCGAGACGAGCCGGGACGCGTGCGCGAACAGGTAGTCGCCGGCGAGGATCGCGATGCTGTTGCCCCAGCGCGCGTTGGCGCTGGGCGCACCGCGCCGCATCGACGCCTCGTCCATCACGTCGTCGTGGTACAGCGTCGCCAGGTGCACCAGCTCCACCACGGTGGCGGCGGTGATCACCGCGGGGTCGGTGCCGCGCGGCCCCAGCTGTGCGGTCAGGACCGTGAACAGCGGACGGAACCGCTTGCCGCCGGCCTTGGCGAGGTGCAGGGCCGCCTCGGTGAGGAAGTCCTCGCCGTCGGACAGTTCACCGACCAGCAGCGACTCCACGTCGGCCAGTCCCGTCCGCACCACCTCGGCCAGTGCCTGGTCGCCCAGATCCACACCGGCGACGACGGTGCTCGTCACTTCGCTCGTGCTCACGATCTCAGTACCCATCCTGTTCTTCGGCACACCCGCCAAACCGGCCCCGCAGCCACCAACCGGAGGCCGCTGTGGTTGTCACGGTAGTGAACGCATCGCCCGGATGGCTGACCGGGCTGTCACCTGGCATGTCGTCCGGACCTGACAAGATACAGCCGTGGTGCCTCCGTCTGCCGATTCCGCGCCGGTCTTCGCCGAGACGACGCGGTCGGCTCCCCCGCCCCCCGAGCCCGCGACGGCTCCCGAGAACGCCGCCCCGGCGACGGCACCCGAGCACGCCGAGGTCCTCGTGGTCGGGGCGGGCCCGGCCGGGGCGGCCGCGGCGGCCTGGGCGGCCCGCGCGGGCCGCGACGTCCTGCTCGCCGATGCGGCGACGTTCCCCCGCGACAAGACCTGCGGTGACGGCCTGACACCGCGCGCGGTCGCGGAACTGAACCATCTCGGTCTCGCCGACTGGCTCGCCGACCGCCCCGTCAATCGCGGGCTGCGGCTGACCGGATTCGGGCGGGAGCTGCTCATGCCCTGGCCGAACGGGTCGTTCCCGTCGACGGGCAGCGCGGTGCCCCGCACCGAACTCGACGACCGGATCCGCCAGGTCGCGGTCGACGCCGGTGCGGCGATGCTGCAGGGCGCCAAGGCCGTCGGACTGGACCGCGACGGGGACGGCGTCCGTTCGGTGACGTTCGCGACCGCGGCCGGTCCGCGGACCGTGCGCTGCCGCTACCTGGTCGTCGCGGACGGAGTGCGGTCCACCCTCGGCAAGCAGCTCGGCCGGCAATGGCATCGGGACACCGCGTACGGGGTCGCCGCCCGGGCGTACGTCGACTCCGGCCGCGGCGACGACGAGTGGATCACCTCGCATCTCGAACTGCGCGACCACGCCGGGACCGTCCAGTCGGGGTACGGCTGGGTGTTCCCGCTCGGCGAAGGCCGGGTCAACCTCGGGGTCGGGACACTGGCGACCGCCGCCCGCCCGGCTCCCGGCGCGCTGCGGCCGCTGATCCAGCTGTACGCGAGCCACCGGCGCGACGACTGGCAACTGGACGGCCCGATCCGATCGGTCGCGTCCGCCTTGCTGCCGATGGGCGGGGCGGTGTCCGGGGTCGCGGGCCGCAACTGGGCGCTGATCGGCGACGCCGCCGCCTGCGTGAACCCGCTCAACGGGGAGGGCATCGACTACGGCCTCGAAACGGGCCGGATGGTCGCGGACGCGCTCGGCGCCGGTGACCTGACCGACCTGTGGCCGTCGATGCTGCGGGCCCGCTACGGGCGTGCGTTCTCGGTCGCGCGCCGGCTGGCCGGCCTGCTGACCGTGCCCCGGGTGCTGCCGATCGGCGGCCCGGTCGCGATGCGCTCGCGCGCGCTGATGACGGTCGCGGTGCGGGTGATGGGCAACCTGGTCACCGACGCCGACACCGATCTGATCGCCCGGGCGTGGCGAGCCTCCGGGCGGGCGTCACTGCGCCTGGACGCCCGGCCGCCGTTCAGCTGAGGACGAAGGCCGGGAACCGGCCGACCAGCGGCTCCCGCAGGAAGACCACGCGGGCGCGGGCGCAGTCGTGGCCGGATGCGGATCCCTCGATGGCCGCGTAGATCCACGGCCCCTCGTCGAGTTCGACGATCGCGATCGTCATCGGTTCGAGCTCCCCGGCCGAGCGTCGGGCACTCGCCGACGCCGTCGCCGGGTCGAGGTGCGTCCACGACACCACCCGGCCGCGTCCGGTCGACGGAACCCACTCGAGGTCGCCGTCACAGGTCGGGCAGACCCAGGTGTCGGGCGCGAACAGCGTCGTGCAGCGCATGCACGAACGAAGCATGAACGCCTCCGTCTCGAACGGCCTGGCGACCGCGTCCACACTCATGCCGGCACCGCCTCGCGCGACCGGGCGAAGATGCGGCTCATCGCCTCGCCGAATCGGGCCGGGTCGTCGATCGGCCAGCAGTGGTTGCCCGACACCATCACGACGTGGGGGTCGCCGAGAGCGGCCCGCATCGACTCGAAGCTCTCGACCGGGATGACGGTGTCCGATGTTCCCCACAGCAGGGTTACCGGCAGTCCACGCTCGGCCAGCTCGGCGAGCTGGGGCCGCAGATCGACCGTGCGGGCGAGGTGACCGGACCGCCAGACGGCCATCGGGTCGCGCAGCATGTTCGACAGCGCGGTGCCTGCGACCGCACCGACCACCTGGCCGACCGAGCGCGAACCGAGAGCGTCGGCCTGCAGGCGCAGCATCCAGTCCCACAGCGGCCGCTCGTGGATCGGGCGAGCCACCCCGGACTGTGACCACTGGGCTCCGCCGACGGCGTTGATCAGCACCACTTCCTCGACGTGGTCGGGCAGGTCGTGCGCGGCGCGGGCGGCGACACCGCCGCCGAACGAGTGCCCGACCACCGTGACCGGGCCGCGGATGCCGACCTCGTCGATGAAGCGGCCCACCCAGCGTGCGTACCCGTCGAGGTCGCGCTCCCCGTCGGGCAGGGCGCGCGTGCCGGCGAATCCGGGCATGGCCGGCGCGTACACCCGGGCCCCGCGCTGTGCCAACTCCCGCACCGCGCCCTGGTAGGTGGCAGGCGCGACGCCCCAGCCGTGCAGGAACACCACGGGCCGGCCGTGGCCGCCGACCAGGTATTCGACCGCGGACCGGTCGACGTCGACCCGCCGCCGGCGGAGGTCGGCGGTGGGCCGGAGCACGGCGGCTCGCGGGGTGGGGATTGCGGGGTCGAACTGTGCAGACTCGTACATCGGGACCTCGACTTCGCGACGCCGTCACCGGCACCGCCTCGACACGGCAGATTGAGACCTGCATCACGGTGCCCGGTGCGAGGCGCGAACACGACGGTCGAATGACCCGTACAGGTACCTGTTTTTCGTCGTACAGGTACCTGGTTTCAGGGGAACACGCAGGTCAGGAGTCGCCCGTGCGATCCGGGTCGGCGACGGCGGACTGTGCCTGCTGCTCGACCACCCACGCCGCGATCTGAGCCCGGGAGTTGAACCCGAGCTTGGCCAGCACGTGTTCGACGTGCCCCTGCGCGGTGCGCTGCGAGATCACCAGCTTCGCCGCGATCGCCTTGTTGGTCAGTCCCTGCGCGACCAGCTCGGCGACCTGCCGTTCCCGCCGGGTCAGGGTGACCGCCTCGGTCGGTGGCGGCGCGGAGACCTGCTGCTCGCCCAGAGCGTAGGCGAGCACGTCGTCGCAGGCCATCCCCAGGCCCTGCCGCAGCGCGGCATCGAACACCGAGTCCGCGAGAGCATCCCGCGTCCGCTTCTCGGCCTCCTCGTGATGGACCAGCACGTTCGGGACCAGCACGATCGGACTGCCGACGGCCTGCGATCGGGCCTGCGCGGCGCCCATCAGCACCGCAGCGCGACGGTGGCGACCGTCGGCGGCGGCGATCCAGGCCAGCACCTCGATGCAGGAACTGCAGCCGATCGGATCGTCGACGATCCGGCCCAGGCGCAGTCCCTGCTCGAGCAGGGACGTGGCACTGGCCGGGTCGTCGGACCAGCGACCGAGCGCCAACGCCAGCAACGAGTACCCGCGGATCGCGCACTCGCCGTGCGCCTCGGTGATCTCGAGCACTTCCTCGTGATACGAGATCGCGCGGTCCTCGTCTCCGCAGACCCCGGCGGCGACGGCCATCCCGACCAGCGCGAACGTCAGCCGCAACACGTCACCGGAGGCGCGGAACCGGGCGATCGCGTCCTCGAACCTCGGGATCGACTCGGTCAGCCGGCCCGCGAACAGCGCCTCGGACGCGGCGGCGAGGGTCATGAACAGGTCGGCTTCGGGGTCGTCGAGCGCGTCGGCCAGCACCCGGCCCTGCGCCACCAGAGCCGCGGACCGGGACAGGTCGCCCTGGGTGCCGGCGAGGACGCTGTCGACGTACAGCGCCTTGATCCGGTCCCTGCTGGGGGTCGCGGGGCCGCGGTCCAGCACCCGATCGAGCCAGTGACGGCCCTCGCTGGGCATGCCCCGGCACAACCAGAAGGGGTACAGGGCGGCGCCGATCCGCAGTCCGGCGTCGACCTCGCCGGGCTCGGTCACACTGAACGACAGCGCCTCGCGCAGGTTGGCCTGTTCGCGTTCGAGCCTGCGGATCCAGTCGACCTGGCGCGGGCTGATCCACTCGGCTTCGGCCGCCGACGCCAACGACTCGTACCAGTCCCGGTGCCGCCGCTGCAGTGCGGTGAACTCCCCCGCCTCGCGCAGCTTCTCGCGGCCGTACTCCCGCAACGTCTCGAGCATCCGGTAGCGGACACCGGTGCCGGCCTCCTCGCGGATCAGGATCGACTTGTCGACCAGCGACGCGAGCCCGTCGAGCAGTTGGAGCGACGTCGATTCGCCGCCGCACACTCCTTCGACGGCGTCGAGTTCGAAGCTGCTCGCGAACACCGACAGCTGTCGCCACAGCACCTGCTCGGTGGCGGTGCACAGTTCGTGGCTCCAGTCGATGCTCATGCGCAGGGACTGCTGGCGGGTCGGTGCACCGCGGGTGCCCTTCGTCAGCAACTGGTACCGGTCGGTGAGGCGTTCGAGGATCTGCCCGGTGGACATCGCCCGCAGGCGGACCGCCGCCAGTTCGATCGGCAGCGGCAGCCCGTCGAGCTGGTGGCAGATCTCGACGATGGCGCCGTGGTTCTCCTCGGTCAGCTCGAATCCCGGGACCGCGGCCGCGGCCCGTTCGACGAACAGGGTGATCGCCTCGTAGCGAGGCAGACCCGGCAGCGGTTGCGGCCGCTGGGAGTCGGGCACGGTCAGCGACGGGACCCGCAGCACCGCCTCGCCCCCGATCGCGAGGGGTTCCCGACTGGTCGCCAGGATCCGCAGGTCGGGACAGGCGCGCAGCAGCGTCTCGGCGAGGTCGGCGACGGCGTCGACCAGGTGCTCGCAGTTGTCGAGCACGAGGAGCAGGCTCATCGGCGCCAGGTGGTCGGTCAGCAGTGTCAACGCGGAATGCCCCGGCTGCTCACGCAGGCCGAGCGCGGTGGCGACCGTGTCGGCGACGAGGTCGGGGTCGCCGAGTTCGCCGAGTTCGACGAGCCAGACACCGTCCGCGAACGAACGCCGCGAATCCTCGGCGGTGCGCAGCGCGAGGCGCGTCTTGCCGACACCACCGATCCCGGTGAGCGTGACCAGGCGCGACTGCGACAACAGCCGCTTGGTCTCGGTGAGTTCACGCCGACGACCGACGAACGTCGTCAGTTCTTGAGGCAGCTTCCCCTGGGCCCCGCGACCGGCGGACTGCTTCATCGTGGCGTCACTCCCCCCGTCTTGAACTCGGACCCCGAAACTACCCCGGAAGGGGGTCCCGGCGGGCGCGATGCAGCGCGACGATCCCACCGGTCAGGTTGCGCCACTGTACGTCCGTCCAACCCGCGGCCTGAATCGCGCGGGCCAGGTCCTCCTGACTCGGCCACGCACGGATCGACTCGGCGAGATAGACGTACGCGTCGGGATTGGAGCTGACGGCCTGCGCGACCCGCGGCAGCGCCCGCATCAGGTAGTTCATGTAGACGGTGCGGAACGGCCCGAACGTCGGGGTGGAGAACTCGCTGACCACCAGCCGGCCGCCGGGTTTGGTGACGCGGGCGATCTCGCGGAGCCCGGCCTCGAAGTCCGACACGTTCCGCAGACCGAAGGAGATGGTCGCGGCATCGAAGACCGCGTCCGCGTACGGCAGCGCCATCGCGTCCCCGGCGACCATCGGGACCCGGCGGGACGCACCCGCGTGCAACATGCCTTTGGAGAAGTCCGTCGCGACCACCCAGGCGCCGGACCGACCCAGTTCCACCGTCGAGACGCCGGTCCCGGCGGCGAGGTCGAGCACCCGCTCCCCCGGCCGCAGGTCGAGCGCCGCACGTGTCGCCGTGCGCCAGTACCGGTCCCGTCCGAACGACAGGACGGTGTTCGTCAGGTCGTAGCGCTCGGCGACCCCGTCGAACATCGAGGCGACCTCGTGCGGTTCCTTCTCCAGCGAGGCCCGTGAGCCCTTCGTTGCTGCCACACCGCAACCGTACAGGCGGGCCGGATCAGGCCGTCCGCGGCTCCGCGGTCGTGGCCGGGCCGGTCACCTGGGCGTAGTGGTCGAGGAGTTCGGCGCACACCGCGGGCCACGTGCGGCCCAGCACGGACCGCCGGGCTGCCTCCCCGAACCGGGCGCGCAGCAGCGGGTCCCGCAACGCGGTGACCGCGCTCGGGAGCAGCTCGGTGAACCGGTCCACCGGAAGGAGGTAGCCGTTGCGGCAGTGGGAGATCAGGTCGCGGGGGCCGCCGGCGTCGGGGCCGATCACCGGGACGCCGCTGGCCAGGGCCTCCTGCACGGCCTGGCAGAACGTCTCGTGCTCGCCCGGGTGGACGAACACGTCGAGCGCGGCGTAGGCGCGGGCGAGGTCGTCGCCGCCGAGGTGGCCGGTGAACACCGCGGACGGCAGCAGCTCGGCCAGCCGGTCGCGGTCGGGCCCGGCGCCGACGACGACGAGCTGCACCGCCGGGTCTTCGCCCAGGACCGCCAGCCGTTCGACGTGCTTCTCGGGGGCGAGGCGCCCGACGTACCCGACGATCAGCCGGCCGCCGGTCGGATCCCAGTCCGCCCGCAGCCGCGGGTCGCGGGCCGACGGCGCGAACCGGACCGTGTCGACGCCGCGCCCCCACCGGTACACCCGCGGCACCCCGCGCCCCACCAGGGCGTCCACCGCCGCGGTCGACGGGGCGAGGGTGCGGGCGGCGCCGCGGTGCAGCCGCCGGGTCCACCGCCAGGCCGCGCGGCCGGCGAGCCCGAGCCCGTAGCTGTCGGCGAAGCCCGCAACGTCGGTCTGGTAGACCGCGACCGCGGGCACGCCGAGATGTCGTGCGGCGGCCAGTCCACCGGCGCCGAGCAGGAACGGCGAGGCCAGGTGCACGACGTCGGGGGCGAAGTCGCGCAGCGCCGAGACCATCGACGGCTGCGGGACACCGACCGGCAGGGACCGAATCCGCGGGACTGCCACCGCCGGCACCCGATGCACCGGGACGCCGTCGTGCTCGGGCGCGGCGCCCGGACCGCCGGGGGCGACGATCAGCACCGGATGCCCGGCGCGGCGCAGGTGCTCGACCACTCGGACGACCGAGTGGCTGACCCCGTTCACGTGGGGCAGGAACGATTCGGCAACGACGGCGACGCGCACGTCCGTCAGTGTGGGCATCGTGCGCGACGGAGGCGGACGCTGTGGGTGACCGTCGCGCGAACTCTCCGCGAACTACTCGCGACGCCGCCCGAGCAGCCACAGGACCGGCGCCGCGATCAGCCAGGTCACCACGATCACCGACCCGGCAGGCACCAGCGCGACCCGCACGTCCCGGCCCGACACGCGCACCAGGTCGGGGTTCGAGCGTGCGTACTCGACGTCGATGCGCTGTCCGGCGGTCAGGTTCGTCGGGTACAGGACACCGAGCCGCGGTGTGTGTGTGACCCCGTCGGGGGTGACGAAGCTGACCGCGGACCGCAGCGCGCCTGCCGAGAGCACCTCCGCGGTCGCGACGCCCTTGTCCGAGTCGATCGTGTGGTCGTTGCGCCAGGCGGCGAGCACGAGCAGCACCGCGAGGACCGAGATCCCGGTCGCGACGACGAGGACGACGCGGCCGATCCGCCGGGCGGTCGTCTGCGTCACAGCTGGGCCCGGACCGCGGCGTGCAGCTCCCGCAGCCCGGAGCGGTCGGTGGCCACCTCGAGCACCCGGATGCCGCGGCCGAACGGATGCGCCAGTTCGGTGGCGAGCCGGTCCGGTGTCACCGCGTGGTGCTCGATCCGGTAGGCGGCGCACAGCGCGGACAGGTCCATGCCGTGCGGAGTCCCGAAGATCCGCTGGAAGACGCCTGCGTACTGCGGGTCACCCTGTTCGAGGAGTTCGAAGATGCCGCCGCCGTCGTCGTTCGCGACGACGATCGTCAGGTCGCGCGGACGCGGTTCCCCGGCCCCGATCAGCAGTCCGGACGCGTCGTGCAGGAACGTCAGGTCGCCCATCAGCGCGACGGTCCGGCCCCCGCCGGCGGCGTCGGTCGCCAGTGCGGCGCCGATCGCGGTCGAGACGGTGCCGTCGATGCCGGCGACGCCGCGGTTGGACAGCACCCGGACACCGGGGCGCGGGTAGCCGACGAGGGCGGCGTCGCGGACCGGGTTGGACGCGCCGAGCAGCAGCTGGTCACCGTCGGACATCGCGTCGGCGACGACCGCGGCCACGTGCAGCCCGGTGGCCCGCGGGTGGGCGGCGAGCTGCTGCCGCACGGCCTTGTCGGCGTGTTCGGTCAGGTGCCGGCAGCGGTCGATCCACGACTGGTGCGGCGCGCCGTGGACGATCGCGCGGGTACCGGTGGCGATCACGTTGCCGGAGACGTCGGGCCAGCGCGGACCGGTGGTCAGGGCGTACACCGACACCCGCGGGTCGGCGAGCAGTTTCGACACGGGCCGGTGCAGCGTGGGCCGGCCGGTGATGATCGCCTGCCGCGGGTTCAGTTGCGGCAGGGCGAGCGGGTGCAGCGGCAGCCCGTGCATCGGCGCGGTCGGTTCGGCGACGGTCGGCAGTCCGGCGAGCTCGGGCCGATGGGCGGACCCGTGCCCGGAGATGACGACGGTGTCCGGGGTGAGGTCGATCTCGAGCGGCACGTCGAGCGTGGCGTGCACGGTCGTGGTCCAGGGGGCACCGCCGGGCCGGCCTTCGGGACCAGGGCCCTGCTGATGGACGTCCGGGACGAGGGGTTCGCGCAACGGGATGTCGAAGTGCACGGGTCCCGCGTTGCCCGAGCGGGTGCCGCGGGCGGCCGCCAGGACGCGGCACACGGCGGAGCGCCACCGGCTGTTCTGGTCATCGGAGCGGAGCCCGAGGAGCGACCCGTCGGCGCCGCCGTCCTCGGCGAGACCCAGGCTGATCGTGGCCCGGACCTGGGTGCCGAACAGTCCGAGCTGTTCGACGGTCTGGTTGGCGCCGGTGCCGAGCATCTCGTACGGCCGGTTCGCGGACAGCACCACGAGCGGCACCCGGGCGTAGTTGGCCTCGAGGACCGCGGGGCCGAGGTTCGCGACGGCGGTGCCGGAGGTCATCACGATCGGCACCGGGCGCCCGGAGGCGACGGCGAGGCCCACGGCGAGGAATCCGGCGGTGCGCTCGTCGATCCGCATGTGCAGGCGCAGCCGTCCTGCGGTGTCGGCGGCCTGCAGCGCGAAGGCCAGCGGCGCGTTGCGCGAGCCCGGGCACAGGACGACGTCGCGGACCCCGCCACGGATCAGTTCGTCGACGACGGCAGTGGCCTGGGCGGTGGACGGATTCACGTGTCCAGGGTGTCAGACGGTGCGGACCGAACCGTCCCCGCCCACCACCGCCGCTCGGTTAGGCTTGCCTGAGCTAACTCAACTTTCGTGAGGATTCATCCATGGCCAGGCGCTCGAAGTTCGTCAAACCCGACCACCGCGACTTCCTCCGGGCCCGGGTGCTCGGGAGCAAGGAGATCAGCCCGCACTTCGTCCGGGTCACGATCGGCGGCGAGGGCCTGCACGAGTTCGTCCCACTCGGCCACGACCAGTGGTTCCGGCTGTTCCTGCCGACACCGGAACAGCCGACGCTGCGGCTGCCGACCGCGACCGGCAAGCTCTGGTACGCCCAGTACCTGGCGATGGGCAAGGCCACGAAGCCGATCGTGCGCAACTACTCGGTCCGCGCGTTCCGACCGGCCGACCGGGCCCTGCACGGCGACACCCCGGAGATCGACATCGACTTCGTCCGCCACGGGTCCGGCGAGGACGCGGGCCCGGCGTCGGCGTGGGCGACGTCCGCGACCCCCGGCGGCGAGGTCGCGCTGCTCGACGAGGGCCTGATCCACAACCCGGACCCGGACGCCCGCCGGTACCTGCTGGTCGGCGACGAGAGCGCCCTGCCTGCGATCGCCGGCATCCTGGAGTCGGCGCCGGCGGACGTGCGCGGTGAGGCGTTCCTGGAGATCCCCCACGCCGACGACGTGCAGGATGTCACGGTGCCTGCCGGGATGACCCTGCACTGGCTGCCGCGGTCGGACCCGCACGGGCGACCCGGCGAGCTGGCGCTCGAGGCGGTGCGGTCCGCCGAGCTGCCCGAGCTTCCCGACTACACGTTCGCCGCCGGCGAGGCGGCCCTCGCGACCGGGGTGCGGCGTCATCTGGTGAGCGAGCGCGGCGTCGCGAAGTCCGACGTCGTGTTCACCGGCTTCTGGCGGTACGGCAACCCCGCCTACTAGCGCCGCGCGCCTGTGCCGAGGGGCGGCTCCGCCCCTCGGCACAGGCGACTGTGCCGCTACCTAGCCGGCGTGCTTCTCGACGAGCGCGCCGAGTCGGGGCAGCGCCTCGACGACGTTCTTCTTCGCGGACGGACGCAGCGTGGAGTAGACCTTCTTGACGGCGGTCTTGCTGGTGCCCTCGATCTTCTCGTCGGTCACCCCGAGCAGGGCGTCGGCGACCTCGTCGCTGCGGGCGGTGAGGAAGTCACCGAAGCCGGTGCCGCCGGCGGTGCCGAAGTCCTGCCAGAACGGCTCGAGGCGGGTGATGAAGTTCGGCAGCAGACCCTCGACCGCGTCCGGAACGATCGACGGGCCGACCTTCTTGACCGCACCGTAGCCGGTCTTCAGGGCCAGACCCGAGGCGCCGGACTTGTCCGAAACCTCCGCGTCGATGAGCTCCTGCACGTCGGCGACGACGGCCGGCAGCCGCGCCGGGTCGAGCAGGGTTTCGTTCAGTGCTGCAACCACTTTCAAAGCCTCCGATGTTGACGTGAATGTCGTGCGCGACCCTATACGACGCCCCGACCCCACCATCAACTCCAGTCACCTCGATCACAGCAGCAACGCCCTCCGCACCCTCGGACCGGATTGCCAGCAACCGTCGAGCGTACTCACAGCAAGGCGTGACAGCGAGCCATCCGGTCCAGCCACCACGCCGTGCGCTGCGGCGATGCCGCCAGTGCGACCAACCGGTCGGGGTCCGGCGACACCGCAGCGACCTCGAGCCGGCCGCCGGACATCGGACGAGGCGCCGCGACGTCGGCGTCGAACAGGCCGCCGGTGCCGAGCCCGCAGGCGAGGGGCAGACGCGGCAGCGCGGCCGCGGCGGCCAGCCCGGCGCCGATCCCGACCGCCGAGTCCAGCGCACTGGAGACGACGACCGAGACGCCGTGTCCGGCGAGCTCGTCGGCCAGGCTCAGCAGGGCCCGCATCCCGCCCAGGGGTGCGACCTTGACGACCGCGACGTCGGCCGCGCCGGCCCGGACCACGCGCAGCGGGTCGTCGGCGCGGCGGATGCTCTCGTCGGCGGCGATCGGCACCGGGGCGCCCCGGTCGGCCAGGCGCCGTCGCAGGTCGACCAGTTCGGGCACGGTGGCGCACGGCTGCTCGGCGTACTGGAGCTCGCCCCCGGTCGTCAGCGCCGTCAGCGCCGTGACCGCCTCGTCGACGCTCCAACCGCCGTTCGCGTCGACGCGGACGTGGTCGACGTGCTCGCGGACCGCCGCGACCCGGGCGACGTCGTCGGCGAGGGTCTGCCCCTTCTCGGCGACCTTGACCTTCGCGGTCCGCGCGCCGGGGAACCGGGCCAGGATCTCGGGTACCCGCGCGGCGTCGACGGCGGGCACGGTCGCGTTCACGTCGACGGCGGCACGCTGTGCCGGCGGCGGACCGATCCACGCGCTCTCGACCGCGGACCGCAGCCACGCGGCGGACTCGGTGTCGCCGTACTCGGGGAACGGCGCGAACTCGCCCCACCCGGCGGGCCCGCGCAGCAGCAGCACCTCGCGAACGGTGATTCCACGGAAGCGCACCCGCATCGGCAGGCTCACCACGGTCGCGGCGGCCCGCAGGTCGTCGAGTGCCGGACGCGGGCAGGGCAGCCCGGCGTGGCGCGGTTCGGTCATCGGTCCGGGCCTTCGGTCGAGGCGTCCACGAACGCCGCGTCGCGCAGCAGCGGAACGACGGTGGTCGTGTCGAGTTCGGCCGCGATCCCGACGTCGCCGGCGAACCCCTTGGCGGCGAGCTCGCGTCCGCTCGCGCTGTCCCGCAGCCGGGCATCGATCGACGGCGACGCCGCGTCGAACGCCGCGACCGCTGCGAGCGATTCGGGCGAGCACCCGTCGGGGTCGGCGGCGGCGAGGACCCGCAGCACCGCGCCGGCCCCCCACAGGTCCTCGACGGCGGGCCGCAGCGCGCCGTCCGGCCACCGCTCCCCCGCGGCGATCACCGCGACCGGTCCGGCGGTGTGGGCGGTGACCCACCGCGCGACCGCGGTCGCGTTGCGCAGGCACGCCCCGACCACCGCGACCCCGGCGTCGGCGAGCGCGAACGCCAACGCGGACCCGTTCGGCGACGGCAGCACGAGCCGCCGCACACCGTTCGCGCGGCGGATCGAGGCCGGCGACAGGCTCGGCCGCCCGGGGGCCGCCTGGGACCGGCCGACCGCGACCGTCGCGTCCCGCTCGGCCGCGTAGCCGGCGGCCGCCGCCGGGTCCCACCGGTACGGGTAGACGACCGCGCCGGCCTCGATCGCGACGGTGAGGGTCGTGGAGAACGTGAGCACGTCGACCACGACGGCGACGGCGCAGCCGGGGACGACGGCCGCTGCCCCCTCCCGGCCCCAGTCGAAGCGGATCCGGTGGTCGGTCTGCCGGTGTTCGGGATGCACCTGCGGTGCGGTCGTTTCCGACACGGACTCAGGGCTGACCGGGCAGCAGGACGATCATCAGCGCTTCGGCGTCGGCGAGCAGGGTGCCGTCCGGTTCGGTCAGCCGCGCGCTGACGAAGGTCTTGCGGCCGTCGACCCGGTCGACCCGGCCCTCCACGACGAGCGGCGTCTCCAGCGGGGTGATCTTGCGGTAGTTGACGTGCAGGTAGCCGGTGCGGCTGATCGGCCTGCCTGCCGCGTGCGTGATCATGCCGAACAGGTCGTCGAACAGCAGCGGGAGGACCCCGCCGTGCGCGGCCCCGTTGCCGCCCATGTGATAGCGGCGGAACACGCCGGTCGAGCGCACGCCGGTACGGTCGAACTTCTCGACCGTCCAGGGCAGCATCAGCAGGCTGCCACGGCCGGGCAGTCCGACGGATCGTCCGGCCGGATAGTGCCCCTCGGGCGCCGTGTACGGGGCGAGCAGCGCGGCGAGCGCCTCGGCCTGCTCGGCGGCCTGCGCGATCACCTCCGGCGGCGGCGCGGTCGACACGGCCAGGTCCTGGACGGTCCGCAGCGCCTCGACGAGTCGGCCGAAGTGGGGACCGCCGTTGTCGGGGTCGGCCGCGTACACCGGGAACCCGCCGTGGTGCTCGTAGTCTCCGTCGCGCTCGGTGTGCTCGGTCATGACCTGCACGGTAATCCCCCGCGGGCCCGCGGCCCCGCAGGCCGCGGACCGGGAGCGGCCTATCCTTGCTTCCCGTGACCTTCAATCCGCAGCTGTGGCGTCCTGTCCCCGGGTTCGAGAACCTCACCGACATCACCTATCACCGGCACGTCTCGCAGGGCACCGTCCGCGTCGCGTTCGACCGGCCGGAGGTGCGCAACGCGTTCCGTCCGCACACCGTCGACGAGCTGTACCGGGCGCTCGACCACGCGCGGATGACGTCCGACGTGGGCTGCGTGCTGCTGACCGGCAACGGCCCGAGCCCGAAGGACGGCGGCTGGGCGTTCTGCTCGGGCGGCGACCAGCGGATCCGCGGACGCAGCGGTTACCAGTACGCCTCGGGCGAGACCGCGGACACCGTGGACAAGGCCCGCGCGGGCCGGTTGCACATCCTCGAGGTGCAGCGGCTGATCCGGTTCATGCCGAAGGTCGTGATCGCGTTGGTCAACGGCTGGGCGGCCGGCGGCGGGCACAGCCTCCACGTCACCTGCGACCTGACACTCGCGTCCCGCGAGCACGCCCGGTTCAAGCAGACCGACGCCGACGTGGGCAGCTTCGACGGCGGCTACGGCAGCGCGTACCTGGCGAAGATGGTGGGCCAGAAGTTCGCCCGCGAGATCTTCTTCCTCGGCGACACCTACACCGCCGAGGACATGCACCACATGGGAGCGGTGAACCGGGTCGTCGACCACGCCGAGCTCGAGGACGTCGCGCTGGAGTGGGCGGCGAAGATCAACGGCAAGTCTCCGCAGGCGCAGCGCATGCTCAAGTACGCCTTCAACCTGACCGACGACGGTCTGGTCGGCCAGCAGCTGTTCGCCGGTGAGGCGACGCGGATGGCGTACATGACCGACGAGGCGGTCGAGGGCCGGGACTCGTTCCTCGAGAAGCGCGCTCCGGATTGGTCGCCCTATCCCTGGTATTTCTGAGCCGGGCCCGAGGGGCGGTGGAATCCACCAGGAGGCACCACCCCTCGGTCCGGGTCACCGGCGGCGACCCCGGGATCAGAGCTTCACGACTCTCGACGTCGGGATCGGGTGCGAGTCGGCCTTGATCCAGCGCATCGCCCACGTGCCCTCGGTGTGGCCGTCGGTGCTGATCCAGTTCCCGTAGCCGGGGTCCTTGGCCGCGACGACGATCGTGAGCGTCCCGTCGTCGTTGATCTTGGCCGTGTGGTTGTTGATGTAGATGTTCGACCGGTGATAGTCGAGGGATTCCACCCAGAAGTTCTGCAGCACGAAGTTGTAGTACTCGCAGTTCGGGATCTCGGTCTCGATCACCCACGCCTCGTCCTCGGCGAGCTTCCAGTAGCCGTGGAAGTAGAAGATCGTCGGGTCACCGCCGGCGTTCTGGAAGTAGTCCTGGCCCCAGTCGACGATCTCGTTCGGGTGCGGCATGAACTTGCGTGACCACTCGAGGAAGGTGCCGGCGGTGCCGCGGAACATGCCGACGGCCTTGTCCAGGCGCTGGCCGATCTCCTCCGGC
Source organism: Rhodococcus olei (assembly GCF_039540555.1). Taxonomy (NCBI): domain Bacteria; kingdom Bacillati; phylum Actinomycetota; class Actinomycetes; order Mycobacteriales; family Nocardiaceae; genus Rhodococcus; species Rhodococcus olei. Next base: position 121,145 of record NZ_BAABFB010000066.1, read on the forward strand.
GTCAGCGGGACGAACTCGCCGTCCGGGTTCAGGCACTCGATGGAGAGATCGGCGATCACCTCGTTGCGGCGGTCCTGGTACGTCTGCCGGACGGAGATGAGGTTGCTCTCCGGATCCATCTGCAACCACGCGGTGCCGTCCGCCGGCTTCTCCGCGCTCGCGATGAATTCGAAACGACCGTGCTCGTCCACCTCGAGGTCGTGAATGTGGAGGTCACCGGTCTGCAGCATGGTGCCGTCGATGTGGTACCGATTGATCCGCGAACCGAACGTCACGAGCGGCACCGTACCCCGGGTACCCGCGATCCGATACGTGTACTTGCCGGAGATGTTGGCGCGCATGTAGACGTTGTCCGGGTTGTCGGCGCCGATCTTCGTCATCATGTTCGGGTTCGGCGCCGACGTGAACTGAGGCCAGCGCGGATCGGTGTACTCGACGCAGTTGATCGTCGCGTAGCGCAGCAGACGGGTCAGGTAGCGGACGCCCTCGGCCTGCGTCAGCGGGTCCTGCGGGACGATCTCGTCGTGCAGGATGGTGCCGGCCTCGAGGAGGTCGGCGCAGAACTTCTCCCAGGTGGGGTTCATGATGAGTTTCCCTGTCTTTTCGGTGTTCTCGATCAGGATCAGGCAGTGGCGAACCGGGCGTCGACTTCTTCGGCGGTCACCCCGAAGTCGTCGAGCGAGTAGCGGTGGGACGGCGCGCGATGGCTCCCCAGACTCTCCTGGTGTGCCGCCTGCACCGCGCTGCGCGCCTCGTCGGTGAACGGGAGCGCGAACCGGGAGTAGATCGACTCCACGGTGCCGAGCGGATCGGCCACGAAATCCTGGTAGTCCACGTCGACGAACTGGTCCGGGTTGCACCGAGCGCGAGCACGATTGAAGGTCTCGTTGCCGCGGGCCCACAGGTCGAGTTGGGTGCGTCCGATGGTCGGACGGTCGAAGGCATTCGACATGTCGTGCTTGCCCTGCTCGGCGAGGCTGAACGTCGACGCCATCGAGGTGCGCGGGTCCCGGAAGGTCCGGATGAACAGTGCATCCGGGAAGATGTTCATGATCTCGTCGATCGCGAAGACGTGGCTGGGGCTCTTGAGCACCCACCGCCGTCCCGGGTCGTTCAGCCCGATCAACTGCAGGTTCTTCTTGTACCGCGCGTAGGTCGCGGTCCAGTCCTGCTCCGCCAGCCACTTCGAGTAGGTCGGCACGTACGACACGCATTCGAACGAGATCGAGAGCATCGTCTGCTGCAGCAGTCGCCAGCACTCCTCGGCCTCTTCCGCGCCCATGAAGTGCACCTTCATCAGGTCCGGCTCGTTCTCCTGGCGGGCGCGGTAGAACGCGTCCGCGCGAAGGAAATCCTCGTTCTCCGACCACGTCTCGCGCGCAGGTCGGGGCTGCGGAGTCTCCGCGAGCCACATCTCGATGCCCTGGTGTGCCGGGTCGGCGCTCAGCAACCGCTGGAGAGCGGTGCTGCCGGTGCGAGTGATGCCGCTGACGAAGATCGGGCGCTCGATCGGGACGTCCACGTGCTCGGGGTGCCGGGCGAACCCGGACTCGCTGACCAGACGGCCGGCCAGCGCCCCGGTGATCATCTTGCGAGCGATCGCCTTCCCGTGCGGTGTCAGGTCGGCCTCCCGCTCGAACGAGTCGAGCAGGACCGTCAGTCCCTCGAGGTACTCGTCACTGCCGAAGTCGTCCAGCCCGGTCTGCTCGCGGGCGGACTGCTGCAGGTCCTCGATCGAACCCACGCCGTCGTGCTGCTCTGTCATCGGTAATTCCTTGTCTGAGTGGATCAGTGGTGGGTGTGCCCGCAGTTGACGTCCAGGCACTGCCCGGTGACGGCACGGGCCAGGTCGGAGGCCAGGAACACCACCGCATTCGCGATGTCGTCGGGCTCGGGCAGCCGACGCAGATCGGTGGCGGACGCGATCTCCGCGTAGATCTCGACCGGGTCGACGCCGCGCTGCGCAGCCTGCTTTTCGACCATGGCCTTGACCCGGTCCGCCCAGATGTAGCCGGGAGCAACCGAGTTCACCCGGACACCCACCGGGCCCAGTTCCACCGAGAGACTGCGCGCGAGGGCGAGCAACCCGGCCTTCTGCACCCGGTAGGCGCCGAAGTTCGGCAGCTGGTTCCGCAGCACCATCGAGTTGATCATCACGACCGACCCCTCGGACTGCGCGAGCGCGGGAGCCAGCTTCCGGGTCAGGCGCAGCGATGCCAGCAGATTGATGTCCAGGCCTTGCCGGACCGACTCGAATTCGGTGTCGAGCAGCCGCTCGTGGGGCGGCTGGACGAAGGCGTTGTGCACCACCGTGTCGATCCGTCCGAACTCCGCGAGCGCGGACTCGGCGAGGTTCGTCACCGACGCGTCGTCGGTGAGGTCGGTGGGTACCGCGACGGCGGTGCCGCCCAGCTCCCGGATCTCGGCAGCGATCTCCGTCAGCCGCGACTCGGTCCGGGCGGCCAGGACGACCCGAGCACCGGCCAGCGCACTCCGGACGGCCACCGAGCGCCCGAGCCCCGTCCCGACACCGGAAACGACCACGACCTTCCCGTCGAGCATCGCCGGCATCACCTGCGGCGCCTGCAACCCCAGCGTCATACCTGCGCCTCGGGGTCCAGAACGACGCTCAGCGAGACGATCTTGCCGTCGTCGTCGAACTCGAAGAGATCGCTGGCGAGGAAGTCGGGCATGCCCTCTCGCTGCACGCGCAACTGCATCGCCGCATACCGACCGGAGACAAGGATCGGCGAGTGGCGGCTCACCGTGAACGGGACCTTCGCGTTCTTCTCGTCGAACGCCCGGATCTCGTCGCGACCCCGGTAGGTCGCGACGCCGAGGGGTTCGTGCTGGACCGCCGCGTCGGCGAACAGCGCGACCAGCTCGTCCACGTCGTGATTGCCCAGGTGCTCGACGTACGACTTCACCACTGCACAGATCTCAGTTCGGTTCGGCAAGAATCACTCCCTCTGTTTCGGTAGAACTCTCTGTGGTGCAGCCTGTTTCGTTGTCAGGAGATGACGCCACGGTCGCGCAGGAACTCGACGATCCGATCGGTCGCGTCCTCGGGTGCGATGGTCGTGGTGTCGATGCGGACGTGTGGCGACGTCGGCGGCTCGTAGGGCGAGTCGATGCCGGTGAAGTTGGCGAGCTCGCCGCGCCGCGCCTTCTTGTAGAGCCCCTTCGGGTCCCGCTGCTCGGCGACGTCGATCGGGGTGTCGACGAACACCTCGCAGAATCGGTCCTCGCCGATCAGCTCGCGGGCGGCCTCGCGTTCGGCGCGGAACGGAGAGATGAAGGACGCCAACACGATCAGTCCGGCGTCGGCCATCAGCCGCGCCACCTCGGTGACCCGCCGGATGTTCTCGACCCGTTCGGCCTCGGTGAAGCCCAGATCGCGGTTGAGGCCGTGCCGGACGTTGTCGCCGTCGAGCAGGTACGTGTGGCAGCCGAGCGTGTACAGGCGACGCTCGAGTTCGTTGGCGATGGTCGACTTGCCGGAGCCGGAAAGGCCGGTGAACCAGAGGATCTGCGGTTTGTGCCCGTTCAGCGTCGCACGGGCCTGCTCGTTCACGTCCACGGCCTGCCAGTGGATGTTGTCCGACCGCCGCAGCGAGTGGCGGACGAGACCCGCACCGACGGTGGTGTTCGTCAGCCGGTCGATCAGGATGAAGCCGCCCATGTCCCGGTTGTCCCGGTACGGGTCGAACGGGACCGGACGGTCGAAGCTGATGTTGCAGACACCGATCTCGTTGAGCGCCAAAGTGTTCGTTGCGGTCTGTTCGAGTGTGTTGACGTTGACCTTGTACTTGGGCCGTGTGATGCGCGCCTGGACCGTCATCGTGCCGATCTGACACAGGTAGGGACGCTCGGGCAGCATGTCGGCCTCACCCATCCACACCACCTGCGCCTCGAACTGATCCGCAACACCCGGAAGCGCGTCGGTCGCCACGAGGACGTCTCCTCGGCTGATGTCGATCTCGTCGGTCAGGGTGATGGTGACCGACCGGCCGGCCACCGCTTCGTCGAGGTCACCGTCCATCGTGACGATGCGGTCGACCGTGGATTCCTTGCCGCTGGGCAGCACCCTGATGCGATCTCCGGGGCGGACCACGCCACCGACGATCTGGCCCGCGAACCCGCGGAAGTCCAGGTCCGGCCGGTTCACCCACTGCACCGGCATCCGGAACGGGGCGCCGCGAACCTCGTCCTCGATCTCGATCGTCTCGAGATGCTCGATCAGCGTCGGCCCCTGGTACCAGGGCGTGTTGGGGCTCGGCTCGATGAGGTTGTCACCGACGTACGCGGACATCGGGATCGCGACGACGTGTTCGAGGCCGATCTCGGCGGCGAACGCCGCGTACTCACCGGCGATGCGCTCGAACACCTCCTGCGAGTAGTCGACGAGATCGAGCTTGTTGACCGCGAGCACCACGTGCCGGATGCCGAGCAGGGAGACGAGGTAGGAGTGCCTGCGGGTCTGGGTGAGCACCCCCTTGCGGGCGTCGACCAGGATCACCGCCAGCTCCGCCGTCGAGGCACCGGTGACCATGTTCCGCGTGTACTGCTCGTGCCCCGGGGTGTCGGCCACGACGAACTTGCGCCGCTCCGTGCTGAAGTAGCGGTACGCGACGTCGATCGTGATGCCCTGCTCGCGCTCGGCGGCGAGACCGTCCACGAGCAGCGCGAAGTCGAGGCCGTCGCCCTGCGTGCCCACCTTCCTGGAGTCGCTCTCGAGAGCACTCAACTGGTCCTCGAAGACGAGCTTCGACTCGTACAGCAGCCGGCCGATCAGCGTGCTCTTGCCGTCGTCGACGCTGCCGCACGTGATGAAGCGCAGCATGCTCTTGTTGGCGTGCCGCTCGAGGTACTGCTCGATGTCGTCGGCGATCAGATTGGACGAGTGGGCCATCAGAAGTACCCCTCCTGCTTCTTCTTCTCCATCGAGGCGGTGCCGTCGTGGTCGATGACGCGGCCCTTACGCTCGGACGTCGTGGTGAGCAGCATCTCCTGGATGATTCCGGTCAACGTCGTGGCCGTGGACTCGACGGCGCCGGTGAGCGGGTAGCACCCGAGTGTCCGGAACCGGACGCTCTTGAGTTCGGGAACTTCCCCGGGCCGCAGCGGCATTCGGTCGTCGTCGACCATGATGAGCGTGCCGTCGCGCTCGACGACGGGCCGCTTCGCCGCGAAGTACAGCGGCACGATCGGGATGTTCTCCTGCCGGATGTACTCCCACACGTCGAGTTCCGTCCAGTTCGACAGCGGGAACACCCGCAGCGTCTCGCCCGGCGACTTCCGCACGTTGTACATCCGCCACAGCTCGGGGCGCTGACGCTTGGGATCCCAGCGGTGCTCGGCGGAACGAACCGAGAAGACCCGTTCCTTGGCGCGCGACTTCTCCTCGTCGCGGCGGGCGCCACCGAACGCGGCGTCGAACTTGTGGAGGTCGAGCGCCTGCTTGAGCCCCTCGGTCTTCCACATGTCGGTGTGCGTCGACGAGCCGTGCGTGAACGGGTTGATCCCCTTCTCGACGCACTCGGGGTTCCGGTGGACGAGCAGGTCGAAATCCCCTGCCTCCGCACTCTTGTCGCGGAGTTCGTACATGTCGCGGAACTTCCACGTGGTGTCGACGTGCAGGAGCGGGAACGGCAGCCTCGACGGGTGGAAGGCCTTGCGCGCCAGATGCAGCATCACCGCACTGTCCTTGCCGACCGAGTACAGCATCACGGGGTTCTCGCTCTCGGCGACGGCCTCCCGCATGATGTGGATGCTCTCGGCCTCCAGCCGTTCGAGATGGGTCAGGGTACGGGTCATCGTCCGAGTTCCTCCAGGACGTCACGGGCCAGCTCGGGCCGGCAGATCAGCAGGTCGGGGAGCCAGGGATTGGCCTGGTTGTAGATCGGGTCGGAGCCGTCGATCCGGGAGACGTGCAGTCCCGCGGCACGAGCGACCGCGACCGGCGCGGCGGAGTCCCACTCGTACTGGCCGCCGGCGTGGGCGTAGACGTCGACGTCGCCGCGGACCACCGCCATCGCCTTCGCGCCGGCCGAACCCATCTCCACGAGTTCGGCACCGAGCGCCGCGGCCATCGCCATCACGGGTTCCGGACGGCGGGTTCGACTCACGACCACCTTGGGGGCACCGCCCGACGGTGCCGGCGGCGTGGGCGCGCCCGAGGTCGAGTACGTGACGCCGAGCGCGGGCATCGCGACCGCTCCGGCCACGAGTTCCCCGTGCTCGACGAGCGCGACGTGGACGGCCCAGTCGGTGCGGCCGGGCTCGCCGAACTCGCGGGTCCCGTCGAGCGGGTCGACGATCCAGACCCGGTCGGCGGTGAGCCGCCGGAGATCGTCGGCACCCTCCTCGGAGAGCACCGCGTCGCTCGGGTGTCGCCGTGCGAGCGCGGCGACGAGGAAGTCGTGGCCGACCCGGTCCCCCTCGCGCCGCACGTCGGCCGGGTCGGCACCGGCGCGCTGCAGCTCCGCGCGGCGCGCCAGCAGGAGTTCGCCTGCGGCGGTGGCGATTTCGGCCGCGGAGCGACCGTCGGAGCGTGCGCGCGAGGCCGGGCGGGGCGGCATGGACACCGCGATGTCGTCGTTCATGACTGTGACTGTAGACACAGAATGAACAATGTTCAATCCCATATCGAACATTGTTCATTCTTCGGGACGGCGAGCCCCGGGGGCGGACGGATACGGTGACGCGGTGAGCGAATCGAACGGCAAGTCCATCTACGGCGACGCCGAGGCACGGCGGCGCCGCACCCTCGACGCCGCCGCCGCACTACTGGACGAGGGCGGGTACGCCGCGCTGACGATCCGCTCGGTGGCCAAACGCTCGGGCACCAGCACCGGGCTGATCTACCAGTACTTCGCGGACAAGCAGGAGATCTTCGCCGCACTGCTGAACGAGAGCCAGATCGAATCCGCCACGGTCGCCGCCGCGCTCCCCCGCGACAAGGGGGTCGCCGCGCTGATCGAGGCCGTGATCCCCGAAACCGTGCGCCAGTGGGCTCGCGTCGGCCGGCTGACCGCCGTCTGGCGCGACGTCGAGGGCGCGGAGCGTAACGAACGCGAGTCGGTGCGCGAGCTGCGGGTCACCGCAGATCGCTACAACGCCGAACTCCACCGCGCCCTGCGCGAGGCCGCCGAGGCCGAGGGCCGCGTCCTCCGCGACGACCCGGCGATGATCCCGTTCGTGCTGTCGGGACTGATGGGTGTGGCGGACACCATCGTCAACAACTGGGCCGACCACCTCGACGCGGCCGAGCTCGTGTCCTTCACCGCGGCCGCGATCACCCGCGGCATCACGGCCGGCGACCCCACGGACTGACCCGGGTCAGAGCGCGCGCGCGAGCCGGGCCGTCGCCGCGCGCACCAGCGGCGCCACCCGGTCGAGGCGGACCTTCCGGGCCTGACCCGCCGCGCACAGCGACACGACGGTGCCGTCCGGGCTCCGCAGCGCCGACGCGATCGATCCGATCCCGCCGTCCCCGATCCCGGACGTGGTCTCGGACTCCTGGATCGCGATGCCGGACGCCCCCCTGATCCGGTTCAGTTCGCCGTGCAGACGCGCGGCGGTCCACCCGTCGAGGGACTCGCCGCGCGCGACCTCGGCACTCACCAGGTCGTCGACACGCTCCGGGGTGAGCAGCGCGAGCATCGCGCGCCCGCCGGTCCCGCGGTGGGCGGCGAGCGTGGACCCGACACGGCTGCGGATCGCGAGGGCGAACGGGCCGCCGATCTTGTCGAGGAAGTGCTCCCGGCCACCCTCGAGGACCCCGAGGTGAATGACGAGGCCGGTACGTAGGTACAGCTCCTGGACGGTGTCGGCCGCGGCCATCCTGATCCGGGCGTGGGTTGCCTGCGGCCCGACCGCGCCCAGCGCGCGGCTGCCGAGGCGGTAACTGCGGCCGTCGCGGGCGATCCAGCCGAGGTCGACGAGTTCGAGCATGATCCGGTGAACGGTGGAGCGGGGCAGCCCGGTCCGCGCGGTGACGTCCTCGAGGCTCAGGCCCTCGCACGGCGCGTCGAAGGCGTCGATGATGCGGGTCATCCGCGCGAGCATCGACTCGCGCTGCCCCTGACGCCCGGCACCGGCGTGCCCGTCGGACGCCTCGGCCTGCCACCGACCGATGTCGACCACCGTCACGACGCGCGCCTCCCATCGGGCTCGGGCGTCCCCCGGAGCGGAGAACTGAAATCAATTCTTATCAGTGATGTGTACCACACTTCAAGCGCTACCCGACGGACCCTACTCGACGATCGACCCGGTCGGCAGGGACCACCCCGCGCGCGTGACTCGGGCACACTGACTCCATGAGCCGCCCCGTATCGGACGACCCCCGCGAGCGCCCCGCAGCGGCGCACACCCGACCGGACGGTGTCAGCGACGCCGCCGTTGCCGCGGTGGGCAAGCTGTCCGAGGCCCTGGAAACCGTCGAGCGGGCCCGCGGCCACCTGTACGACTTCCACCAGCTGATCGGTCACGCCGACCGGCAGCTCGGCGAGGCCGTGGAGGCACTGCGTGCGGCCGGACTGCCCGAGCTGGCCGCCGACATCGACACCGACCTGCTCGGCCGCAACGTCCTGCCCGGCCGCTGGACCTTCCAGGTGGTCGAGGAGTTCGACGACGGCTACTGGTCGGCGTTCCGCGCCTGGGAACGGGCCGGCCGCGACACCGTCCTGGGCGGGCGGCGACACGTCTACGAGGCGGAGATGAAGGAGGCCCGGCGGACCCACGGCCGCCCCGGCCACGAGGCGCGACCCGCCGAGGAGGACTGAGCGATGGAGATCCTGAGCAGCCGGATCATCGTGCGGCCGAAGGACTATCCGACCACCCTGGCGTTCTACCGTGACGCCCTCGGGCTCGCGATCGCCCGGGAGTATCCCGGTGGCACGGTGTTCTTCGCCGGACAGAGCCTGATCGAGGTCGCCGGGCACGGCGGATCCGACGTCGAGTCGACCTTCGAGGGCGCGATCTGGCTGCAGGTCCGCGATCTCGCCGACGCGCACGCCGAACTGGAGTCCGCCGGGGTCACGATCGTCCGCGAGCCGCGGCAGGAGCCGTGGGGTCTGCACGAGATGTGGATCGCGGACCCGGACGGCGTGCCGATCGTGCTGGTGCAGGTTCCCGCCGACCACCCGCTGCGCCGCGACACCCGCTGACCGACCACCCTGCCGTGGCCGCCAACGGCAGGCCGACGGAACGGTCCGTTCGCTCGGTCTACCGGCCCGGACGGTCCCGTTCTTGCGGCGGTGCGGCGGGCTCGGGGGCGGCGGGCACGGACTCGGTGGGCACGCCGACCGGGCCGGACTCGGGGGCCTCGGCGGCGGGCCGGGCCAGGGCCGGCCGGGCGAGCAGCTCGACGGCGAGCAGCGCGAGTACGGCGATCAGGATCGTCACGATCACGACGGTTCCCGACGGGTATCGCCAGAACACCAGGGTGGCGATCGCGACGCCGATGATCACGACGCGCAGGGGCAGCCGGTAGGTCGCGGCGATCCGTTCGACCGTGCGGGGCTCGCGGTCGGTCGGCGCCGTCCGGAGCCGGTCCATGCCCCGGGTGTAACCCCGCCGGATCGCGGTCGCCGACGCGGACGACCCCGACACGTACCCGACGATCCCGACCAGCAGGCCGAGCACGAACACCGCCCGCAGCGTCGTGCGCAGCGGCTGGACGAGGGTGTCGAACAGCGCCGACGCCGCATCCGACGGCAGCACGTCCGGCGGCACGGCACCCAGATAGACGGCACGGCCGATGCTGATCCCGATGGCCAGCACTCCCATCCCGATCGCGAGTGCGGCGCCGGTCAGCGACACCGCCCGGCGCCGTCCACCGCGGGGAGCCGCCCAGATCGCCAGCAGCGCCACCAGCAGCGTCAGCCACGGCAGCACCGCGGACGCCTTGTCGAGCCAGTTCACCGCCCGCTGAGCCTTGACCAGGTCGGCGGACTGGAAGATCACGAACGTCGCGTTCACGTCCGGCAGCTTGTCGACGAACGCGAAACCGCGGTCGACGAGCTCGGCCTTGACGGTCTCGATGATCGCGGCGAGCGAGATGCTCACCTGCCCCTTCTCGTTGACCTGGACGCTGCCGGTGTTCTCGCCCGTCGCGACCGACACCAGCTCCTCGTGCGCCTTCCGATTCGCCTCGACCCACATCGTCTGGAACTGGTCGGAGGTGACGAGCTTCGACGTGGCGTTGTGCACGAACGACTGCGCCTGCCCGGCGATCACGGGCGCGAGGCCGACGACGGCCGGTGGCACCCGCGGCGCGACCTCGGTCAGTGCGCTGAGCGCGTCCGCGGTCATCTTCTCGACGTCGACCCGGGTCATGATCTGCTCGGTGATCTGGTCCGTCAGCGCCGCCTGCAGGGCCGGGTCCGACGCGAGCGGTGCCACGGTCTGCACGTAGCGGTCGGTGTCGAGCACCTGACTGCGCGCGTACCGGGCGGCGACGGATCCGATGCCGAGCACCGCGACCAGCACCAGCAGCAGTCCCGTCGCCGTCCACCGCAGTGCCGGGTGCCCGCTGCGGGGTGCGGCGGCCGGTGCGGCGGCGGCGGGTGGCTGCGCGGCCTTCAGCTCGGCAACCTCCGCGCGCAGCCGTTGCAGCTCCGCCCGCTCGTCGGAGGTCAGCGGTTCACCGTTTCCCGGCCCGGCCATCGTCGATCTCCCTCCGTCGAGAACACCCTGCTCGAGGAGCACACCAGGTTCCGGATCGTGGGTCATCACCCGTGCGGGGTGAACTCGACGCGGAAGGCGGTGTTCCGCTGTGCACCCCGGGGGTGGGCGGCGCAGAATCGTCGGGGCGGGCACACGTTCCGCAACCAGGCACGATCGTGACGAGCGACGAGGCGAGCCCATGACTGTCGATACCGCGAAATCGAGCACCGCCGCGACCGGATCGGCGCTGGTGCTCACCGTCCTGGGCGCCGGCCAGTTCCTGATGACCCTCGACAGTTCGGTGATGAACGTGTCGATGGCCTCGGTCGCCGCCGACATCGGCACCACGATCACCGGCATCCAGACCGCGATCACGCTGTACACGCTGGTGATGGCGACCCTGATGATCACGGGCGGCAAGATCGGCACGATCCTGGGCCGCCGCCGGGCGTTCGGGATCGGGCTGGTCGTCTACGGCATCGGGTCGGCCACGACGGCCATCGCACCCAACCTGGCGGTGCTGCTGCTCGGCTGGTCCCTGCTCGAGGGCATCGGTGCCGCGCTGATCATGCCGGCGATCGTCGCGTTGGTCGCCGCGAACTTCCCACCCGAGCGCCGCACCGCCGCGTACGGGCTGATCGCCGCGTCCGGCGCGATGGCCGTGGCCGCGGGTCCGCTGGTCGGCGGCGCGGTCACGACGTTCGCCTCGTGGCGGTACGTGTTCGCCGGCGAGGTGGTGATCGTGGTGCTCATCCTGCTGGTGCTGCGCCGCATCGCGGACGTTCCCCCGCAACGCGTGAAACTGGATCTGCTCGGGTCGCTGCTGTCGATGGTCGGGCTCGGACTGGTGGTGTTCGGCGTGCTGCGTTCGAGCGAGTGGGGCTGGGTCCGGGTACGGCCGGGCGGGCCGGAGTTCTTCGGCCTGTCGCCGGTGTTCTGGCTGATCCTCGCCGGACTGGTCGTGATCCACCTGTTCCTGCGCTGGCAGTCCCACCTGGCCGCGACCGGCGGGCAGCCGCTGCTGGACGTGACGCTGCTGCGCAACCGTCAGCTGTCCGGCGGGCTGACGATGTTCCTGGCACAGTTCATGATTCAGGCTGGGGTCTTCTTCGCCGTCCCGCTGTTCCTGTCGGTGGTGCTGGAACTGAGCGCGCTGGCGACCGGCGTCCGCCTGCTGCCGTTGTCGGCGGCACTGCTGGTCGCGGCCGCCGGGATCCCGAAGGTGTGGCCGTACGCGAGTCCGCGGCGGGTGGTGCGGCTCGGCCTGGCCTCGATGCTCGTCGGCATCGTGATCCTCGCCGCCGGGATGGATCCCGGTGCGAACGCCGCGGTCGTGGCGGTGCCGATGCTGCTGATGGGGCTCGGTCTGGGTGCGCTCTCGTCCCAGCTCGGGGCGGTGACGGTGTCCGCGGTGCCCGACGAGAAGAGCCCCGAGGTCGGCGGCCTGCAGAACACCGCCACCAATCTGGGGGCGTCGCTCGGCACCGCGTTGATCGGGTCGGTGCTGATCGCCACCCTCAGTTCGCTGGTCCTGACCGGAATCAAGGAGCATCCGGCGGTACCGGAGTCGGTCGCGCAGCAGGCGAGCACCGAACTCGCCGCCGGGGTGCCGTTCGTGTCCGACACCCAGCTGCGCACCGCCCTCGACGACGCCGGCGTGCCGCCCGCGACCGCGGACGCGATCGTCGACGTGAACACCGACGCCCGCCTCGAGGCGCTGCAGGTGGCGTTCTCGCTGGCCGCCCTGCTGACCGCGGGTGCCCTGCTCGTCAGCGGACGCATACCGCGCGACCCCGTCACCCGTGGGTGATCCGGGGGGAGATCACTCACGGGCGCGGAGCGCCTACGTGCGGTGTTCCTACGTGCGGAGTGCCTCGGCGATGCGATCGGCCTGCGCCTGCCCCTCGTAGAGCTGACGCAGCAGCCACAACCGCAGCACCCGCGCGAGGGCACCGGCGAGGTACACGGCGGCGCCGATCACGGTGACCGCCAGCAGCGCGGTGGCCAGGATCTGGTACGAGGCGATGTTGCGCAGGTCGGTCAGCGTCAGCGACGCGAGGTAGACGACGAATGCGGCCGCCGCCCCGACCACCATCAGCACCAGCCCCACGATCCGGGCCCGGCCGTCCGCCCGACCGGTGTTGTCGGTCTTCAACTTCAGTTCGGACACATCCTTCGCGAACTGGTCACGACGGTCCTCCGCGAGTGCGGTCATCGTCATCCTCCTAGGTAGCTGGTTGAGAGTTCACGGTCGATGTCGGCGGGGTCGCCGGTCTTCACCACACGGCCCTGCAGGATCAGCGCGGCCGACGTGGCGATCGGCAGCACGGCCCGGGCGAACTGCTCCGCGACGAGGATCGACAGGCCCTCGGCCGCGAGCTGGCCCACGATGTCGTACATCTCGGTGACGACACGCGGCGCCAGTCCCATCGACAGTTCGTCGAGCAGCAGCACGGTCGGTGCGGTGCCCAGCGCCCGGGACAGCGCCAGCATCTGCTGCTCGCCCCCGGACATCGAACCGGCGAGCTGGTTGCGCCGCGTACCGAGGATCGGGAAGCGGTCGTACGCAACCTGTTCGAGGTCCTTCAGGGCGGTACCGGTTCCGGTGGCCACCCACAGGTTCTCCCGCACGGTCAGGTTCGCGAAAACGCCCCGCCCCTCGGGGATGGTGCAGATCCCGAGCCGGGCCAGGGCGGCGGCGTCGACACCGTTCACGCACCGGCCGGCGAGGCGGAACTCGCCGGCGGTCACCGGCAGGATGCCGGAGCAGATCTTCAGCGTCGACGTCTTGCCACCGCCGTTCGGGCCGAGGAGGGCGACGACGGCGCCGGGGTGCAGCTGCAGGTCGACCCCGTGCAGTACCTCGATGGCCCCGTACCCGGCCCGCACTCCGGCCAGTTCGAGCAGCGGTTCCGGTTGCTCGGCACCGGAACTCGCGGTCCCCACGACGGGTGCGGTCATGCCACGTCCTCCGTTCCGATGTAGGCGGCGATCACGGCGGGATCGTTCCTGATCCGTGCCGGGGTCCCGGATGCGATCAGCGACCCGTAGTCGAGCACGTGGATGTGCGAGCACACCCGCATGACCAGGGGCAGGTCGTGCTCGACCAGGCAGATGCCGAGCCCCTCCCCCGCCAGCCGCACCAGCAGCTCGGCGAAGTCGTCGGTCTCCTGCTCGGTCTGGCCGGAGGCCGGCTCGTCGAGGAGCAACACGCGGGGGTCGGTCATCAGCGCCCGCGCGACCTCGACGACGCGGGCGCGGCCGGTCGGGATGTCGGAGACGTCCTGGTGCGCAACGTCCGTCAGCCCGGTCAGCTCCAGGAGCCGGTCCGTCTCGGCCTCGAGGTCGCGGCGGGCGCGACGTCCGGTGCCGTGGATGTCGCCGGCGACACGCAGGTTGTCCCGCACCGACAGCGACAGGAACAGTTCGAGCCGCTGGAAGGTGCGGGCCAGGCCGAGCCGGGCCCGCTTGTACGGGGCGCTCCCGGTCACGTCGACCCCGTCGATCAGCACCCGCCCGGAGGTCGGCTTCTGCAGACCGGTGACGGTGTTGAACAGGGTGGTCTTGCCGGCACCGTTCGGTCCGATCAGTCCGGTGACGGCGCCGCGGTGCACCGCCAGGCTGACGTCGTCGACGGCCACGTGCCCACCGAATCGCACGGTGATGCCGCGGGTTTCGAGCAGCGGTGACGATTCAGGGGACTGCATTGACGGTCAACTCCTTCTCGGACTCGGGTCCGGCCGGCGCCGCCGCGTCGGACTGGGCGTGCCTGCCGCGGGGCGCGGGGTCGGCCGGCGTGCGCAGCACCGGACGCGGCACCGCGGGCGGCAGGCCGAGTTCGCGGTCGACGCGGGCGAGGACCGCGTCGGTGTACGGCTCGTCGACCCCGATGCGTTCCGGGTCGAGCGGACGCCGGCGGGCGGCCTCCTCGGCACCGAGAACCGCTGTCGGCATGACCATTTCACCGATCACCGGCAGCGCGAACACGGTCACGATCGAGATCGACGCGAACCACCAGTTGTCGAGGACCCCGGCCAGGGCCAGCGCGTACGCGGCCGCGACCACCGCGGCCCCGCCGACCAGCACCGGCTTGGCGCCCGCCAGTTTGCGGTAGCCCTCGACCACCTGGTGCACGCTGCCGGACGGGTTCCTGCCGACCCCGACTCCGATCAGCGCCGGGCTGACCGCGGCGATGTTGCCGAGCAGCAGGTACAGCCCCTCGAGGTCGGGCTGCGCCTTCGCCAGGTTGTTGAACGAGACCATGATGACCGAGAATCCGACCCCGGCCATCACGCCGCCGAAGAACGCGCCGCTGACGTAGCCGATGCCCGCGACCACGGTCAGCATCAGCAGGGTGAGGCTGATGACGATCGTGAACGTCTCCCCGGAGACCGAGCCCATCGCCGAGGACATCAGGATGCCGCCGAGACCGGCGATGCCGGCCGACAGCACGAACACGCTCAGCTTCAGCGTGACCAGGTTCTGGCCCAGCATCGCGGACGCGGCGGGGCTGTCCTTCATCGCGGTCAGCCGGCGGCCGTAACCGCTGTTGCGCAGCGCGACCAATCCGACACCGATCACCGCGAACACCACGGTGGCGGTCATCAGGAACGTGGTCGGGTTCGCCAGGTCGAGGGGTCCGACCTTCAGCGGCGGGATGACCAGGGTGCCGCCGGTGAAGATCGAGAACCTCACCCCGAACAGTTCGTGTTCGGTGGTGTCGCGCAGGACCATGTTGGACAGGAACACACCGAACGCCATCGTCGCGAGCGCGAGGTAGAGCCCGCGCAGCCGCAGCGCGGGCAGGGCCACGAGTCCGCCGACGAGACCGGCGACGATCACGCCGAGGAGCACGCCGACGATCGTGAGCCGTTGCGCCAGACCGGATCCGGTGATGCCGAAGTGGAACACGACGATCGTGGCGATCGCACCGAACGACAGCGGAGCCAGATTCATCTCGCCGGCGTACCCGGTCAGGACGGTCAGCGACAGCGCGACGATCGCGAAGCAGACGCCGATCGTCAGGGTCGTCACCGCGGACTCGACCATCAGCAGCCGGATCAGGTACACGATCACGACCAGGGCGACGGCCCAGCCGGCGGCCTTGCGCACGGACGGCACGTGGTAACGCTCGCGGGTGCGGACGGCGGCGCCGCGCAAGCGGTCCTGCGGCAACACGATCAGCACCACGAACAGCGCGATCATCGGCAGCGAGACCCGCAGGTTCGATGTCCACGTCCACGTCGTCGGCGCATAGCCGAGCAGGTACGTGCCGGCCAGGCCGAGCCCGATCGCGCCGGCGAACGTCCGCGGGATGCTCCGCAGCCGGCCGAACATCGCGGCCGCGAACGCGTCGATCACGAGCAGCGTCAGCAGGTTCGCCTCCAGGGTGCCGCCACTGATCGGCGTCACGAGGATGCCGGCCACGACCGCGAGCATCGAGCTCAGCGCCCACGAGAACCCGGCGATGCGCTCGGGGTTGTGTCCGCTCAGACGCAGCAGGTCGGGGTCGTCGACGACGCCGCGCATCGTCGCGCCCATCCGGGTGCGGGTGAACAGCAGGCGCAGTCCGACGGCGATCACAACGGCGACGACGAGGCAGATGATCTCGTGCACGTGCAGGGTCGCGCCGAAGAACCGGACCTTCGCGCCGTCACCGAAGAACATGTGGAGCGTGCGGGGTTCCTCGGGATGCCAGAACCACTGGGACAGGAACAGCATGCCCAGCATGATCGAGACGGTGACCACGATCTTGGTCACCTCGGCGGTGTCGCGGAGACCCCGCATGATCAGGAAGTACAGGCCGAGACCCATCAGGGGCCCGACGACGGCGATGACGATGAGCAGCGCCAGCGGAGCCGGGACGCCCCAGCCGATCGTGAGCTGCCAGTAGAGGAACGCGCCGAGCATCGCCTGTGCACCGTGCGCGAAGTTGAAGATTCCCGAGGTGTTGTAGGTGAGCACCAACCCGGAGGCGGCGATCGCGTACACGGAACCGAGCACGAGGCCCAGCATCGTGAACGTCACGAATGTGTCCATGAGAGAACCCTTGGTCGGGGGACTGGGAGAGGGCGGGCGCGGCCGGCGGTCGTGGCACCGGCGACGCCCGCCCCCGGCAGGAGGTCCGCGGGGATCAGACCTGCGGCGTGATCACGTTCGGGTTGAGGTACTTGGTCGACACGCGGTTCGCGTCGAGGGTGGTGCCCCAGGTCGCCGGGTCGGTGTGGATCAGGTACTTGTCGTCGCACTGGAACTGCGCGGTGTCCCGGGGGTACACCTGGCTGTAGTCGCCACCCTGGAGCTCGGTCATCAGGCCGCACTTGGCCGGCATGTTCTTGCCCGGGTCGGTGACGGCGTGCAGTCCGCCGCCGTCCCACTGGTGGATCTTCGAGAGCTCGGTGACCATGCACTGACGGGTCAGGGTGGATCCGCATTCCTTGGCAGCGGTCGCCCACAGCAGGAAGGACGAGGTGGACTGCATGCCGAGCAGTGCGGTTTTGCCGCCCTTCGCGGACACCAGGTCCAGGTACTTCCGGACCGCAGGAACCTTGTCGGCGTTCTCGAGCATCTGGAAGGTCATGTCGGCGTTGAGCCCGTTCAGAACGCCGGACTCCTTGTTGAACGTCTGCGCGGCGTTGCCGTACCAGGTGGCCTCGCCGAAGACGATCGCGTCCAGGCCGACCTGGTCGACGGCCTTGAAGAAGTTGAACTCGGCCGGCACCGGGGACCGCGAGGTCCACAGCCCCTTGACGCCGCACTGCTTGTACTTCTCCGCGAACGGGACGTAGCTGGGCTCACCCTGGTAGTTCAGGGTGACGCCGCAGTCCTTGAGCTTGAACCCGGCGGCCTCGGCCATCTGACGGGTCTTCGCCAGCGAGGTGATGATGGCCGGCATCGTCGACCCGACCAGGTCGAAGTCGTTCAGCATGTCGGGGTGCAGCTGCGCCATCTGGAACCAGGCCGCGCCGTTGGCGTAGTCGACGGGGAACGGGACACCCTGATAGGACATCGGGCCGCTGGCCGCGTCCGGGGAGACCGTGAAGCCGGGGACGGCGGCCATGTTGCAGGCCACCCGGGTCTGCTCGGCGGTCGCATCCATCGCGAACCCGTGGCCGACCATCATGAACTGGGACCGGCACGCCTCCTGCATGACCGTGTTGGCCTGCGTCATCGCGGCGTCGTAGTCGGTGCCGACGATCTTGCGGCCGTTGATGCCGCCCTGCTCGTTGCACCAGTCGATCATCGCGGAGACGGCGTCGGACATCTCCTTGTTCAGGCCGGGGCTCTGCGCGTAGCCGCGGTCGTCGCCGAACCCGATCTTGATCTCGGTGTCGCTGACACCCTGCTCGGTGGCGCCCTTCGCGTCACCCTTGCCGCAGGGCGAGGCCAGCGTGCCGAAGTTGCTGTCCGACTTCGACGTGGTCGTGGAGGCACCGCTGCCTGCGGCGGCCGGGACACCGGCGTCGCCCCCGCGTTCGGTGGCGCACGCCGAGACCAGCGCGGCCGACAGGGCGAGGGCCGCGAACAATGTCGCGGACTTGCGTGGTTTCACGATCGGTGTCTCCGTTTCTCGAGCGATCGAGCTGAGGGGGGCCAAGCGAGAGTGTTCTGGGTCACTCGATGCGGGGACGCTAGCCAGCGGGCGAGAGCGGCAATCCGTGGTTCCCGGTCAGTGAGACCGGGGCGTGAGGTCGCCCACACCGGCGCGTCGGTGTGATCACCGGCACTCTCGCGGCCGGACCTGCGTGGCCCAACCCACAGGCCCCGGAGAACGCACAGGCCCAGCACATTTCGCCGGGCAGATACCCGACGTGGGAGGGCTCGAGGCCAACTCGACTTTTACGCCGTCGTAACGGAGGATGAAGGCTTGTGAACGCGGAACTCATCGTTCTTCTCGTCGTCGTCGTGACAGCCCTCGGTTTCGACTTCACCAACGGCTTCCACGACACCGGGAACGCGATGGCGACATCCATTGCGACCGGGGCACTTCGACCGAAGGTCGCGGTGGCGCTGTCCGCAACCCTGAACCTGGTCGGTGCGTTCCTCTCGGTCGAGGTCGCCGCGACCGTCGCCAAGGGCGTGGTCAACCTGAGTTCCGTCGGCGGCGAGGACCTGCTGCTGATCGTGTTCGCCGGTCTGGTCGGCGGCATCCTCTGGAATCTGGCGACGTGGCTGTTCGGCATCCCGTCCAGCTCCTCCCACGCACTGTTCGGCGGCCTGATCGGCGCGGCGATCGCGTCGCTCGGGATGAGCGGCGTCGAGTGGTCCGGCGTGCTGAGCAAGGTGGTGATCCCGGCCGTGCTGGCCCCGGTGGTCGCCGGACTCGTCGCCACCTGCGGCACCTGGTTGATCTACCGCCTCACCTCCGGCGTTCGTGAGGACACCCGGGTGCGTGGATTCCGGCTCGGCCAGATCGGCTCGGCGTCGCTGGTCTCCCTCGCCCACGGCACCAACGACGCCCAGAAGACGATGGGTGTGATCTTCCTGGCTCTCGTCGCGCACGGCACCATCACCGCGGACACCCCGATGCCGTTCTGGGTGAAGCTGAGCTGCGCGATCGCGATCGCGCTCGGCACCTACCTCGGCGGCTGGCGCGTGATCCGCACTCTCGGCAAGGGTCTCGTCGAGATCGCCGCACCCCAGGGCATGGCGGCGGAGGCGTCGTCGGCGGCGATCATCCTGACGTCCAGCCACCTCGGTCTGCCGCTGTCGACCACGCACGTCGCGACCGGCTCGATCATGGGCAGCGGGATCGGGCGCCGGGGCGCCGAGGTGCGCTGGAGCGTGGCCGGCCGGATGGGGGTCGCGTGGCTGATCACGCTCCCGTCCGCCGCGATCGCCGGCGCCCTCTGCTGGGGCATCGCGCACCTGATCGGCGGACTGCCCGGGGTCCTGGTGGTGTTCGCGATCCTGCTGGCCCTGTCGACCCTGATGTACCTGCGCTCGCGCCGTCAACCGATCGACCCCAGCAACGTCAATGCCGAGTGGACCGGTCGCCTCGAGCCCGCCACGGCCACCACCGACAACGTCGTCGACCTGGCGTCCCGGACCGCGGCGATCGATCCCGCGGAGATCCCGGCGCCGCCCGCGCCGAGGCCTGCCACGGCAACGCCGGTGACCCGCGTCGAACCCGCCGACAACGTGTCGGCCTGAGAGACGGACAGCTGATGGATCTGTTGACGAAGACCGCCGAATCGCTGTGGCAGGTGATCCTGGTCGGCCTCCTGCTCGGCGCCGGGCTTCCGGCCCTGTTCGCGTGCGGGCTGCGCCTGCTCGACGTCGGCAGCAGCACGACCGTCGACGAGTTGGGGACGGCGACGACCAGCCGCAACCCGTTCGCCGTCGCCGGTGCGGCCGCCTGCTTCGCGGTGGTCGTGCTCGCGATCGTGACCGGGATCCTGTTCCTGATGTCGGATTTCCTCGACCACACTTTCGGAATCGAACTGTTCTAGCGTCGGCACGCCGTCCGGAGACGGTCGTGTCGCCCTGACCTGGCTCGAGAGGCAACGTTTGTGACCACCACGAAATCGCCCTTCCCGCTGTCGGTGCTGGAGTGGCTGCGCGCCGGGTACCCGGACGGCGTGCCGCCGAAGGACCGCATCCCGCTCGTGGCCCTGCTGCACCGCACGCTGACCACCGAGCAGATCAGGGAGATCGCGGTGGACCTCGCCGAGACCGCGGGCCGGGCCGCGGACCCGACGATCACCCGGGACGAGATCGGTGGTCTGATCGAGGAGGTCACCGCGACCGCACCGTCCGGCGAGGATGTCGCGCGGGTGGCGTCGGTCCTCGCCGCCTCGGGCTGGCCCCTCGCCGAGCTCGACACCGAACCCGGCCTCGACACCGAACCCTGACGAGAGGGGGTACCCCGTGAGCCTTCCACCGTTTCTCACCTCGATTCTCGGCTGGCTGCGAGCCGGGTACCCGAACGGTGTGCCCGAGCAGGACTACGTCCCGTTGATCGCACTGCTGCGCCGCCGGCTGTCCGACGACGAGGTCCGCACGGTCACCGACGCGCTCGTCGACCAGTGGCCGTCGCCGATCGACCGGGTCGACATCGGGGTGCTGATCACGAAGGTCACCGACGAGATGCCGTTGGAATCCGACGTCGCGCGGGTCCAGGCGCACCTGGTGGCCTGCGGGTGGCCGCCGGCCGACACCGCCGTGTGGGGCCGCGACAACCCGCCGGACCCGGCGTAGCCGCGGGGCGGTGCCGCCGCAGGCAAGGGACCCTTCGTGGGTGAATCGCACCCCGACGGGTGGGTGATCACCCCACCCAGGGTTGCTGTCGGCGCCGCTGCGACCCACCGATCCTTGTAGTCACCGCCCGCGGACCTGCCGCAGGCCGACACACGAGGAGCGACCGACATGAACACCTTCGAGATGACCCTGATCGGGGAACACTTCGCGCCGCAGGCGCTGGCGACGAATCAGTCAACGCCGACGCTCGCCTATTACTACTACTACGGCCCCCGCTAGGTCGATCGATGGTTACCCGGGGACGGAGCTGCCGCTTCGTCCCGAACCATCGGGGGAACCCGACCGATGAACACCCGCATCGCCCCGTCCGTTCACCGCGCGACGGACAGCACGTACGTCGTGTCGGGATTCGCCGACTCGTCGGCCGTGCTCGCGGACCGACGGATGTCCAGCGACCCGGCGACCGGCGAACACCTGCACCCGGACATCACGAACGCGCTCGGATCCGACGGACTCGGGCGGGTCAGCATGCAGATGTGCGACGCCGCGCGGCACCAGCGCCTGCGCCGGGCGATCGCGCCCGCGCTCACCCCGGGCCGCTGCGCCGGCCCGCTGGCGCGACTGGCCGGCCGCGCCGACGACCTGCTCGGCGACCTGATCGCCCGGGGCTCGGGTGACCTGATCGCCGAGTTCGCGCTGCCCCTGGCGTTCTCGACGATCTGCGACCTTCTCGGGATCCCGGACCGCGACCGCGACCGGACACTGCGGTGGGCGGAGGCGTCCACGATGCCGGACCCGGTCGTCAGCGCCGACGGCGGCGCCTCGCTCGACGAGTATCTCGTGGCCCTGCTGGCGACCGGGTCCGAGCTACCCGCCGACAGCCTGTACCGCGAACTGGTCGCGGCCCGGGAGTCGGGCGGGTTGTCGGACGCGGAGGCCGTCGGCACCGCTGCCCTGATGCTGATCGCCGGGTACGAGACGACCGTGTCCTTCCTCGGGTCGAGCGCGTTGATCCTGCTGATGACGCCGCGACTGCGCGATCTGCTGGTGCGGCAACCCGATCTGCAGCCCGCGGCAATCGAGGAACTGCTGCGCTACGTCACGCCGACCCGGGGCACGTGGACCCGCTTCGCGACGGACGACGTTCCGATCGGAGACGTCGTCGTACCCGCAGGCAGTGCCGTCGTGGTCGACCTCGCGACCGCCAACCGGGATGCGCTCCGCTTCGCGGCGCCGGACCGGCTGGACCTGTCCCGCGCCGACAACCGGCACCTGGCGTTCGGGCACGGCCCGCACTACTGCCCCGGCGCCACCCTGGCCCGGCGCGAGGCGCAGGTCGTGCTCGGGGTCCTGATGCCGCGCCTCGGTGAGCTCGAGCTCACCGACACCGAACTGCACTGGCACGAGAACCGATTCAGCAGGCGGCCGCGGTCGCTGGATGTCGTGGTGACCCGCCGTCGCGCGACGGACGGGTGACCGGGGTACGCGGGTCCGGCCGACCGGTGGCCGACGGAATCGGGTGGTCGACTACGCGTGCCGCCACGCCGTCGACCGCGAACGCTGGGGGATGTTCACCACCGAGGAGGAGATTGTGATGACCGTGCGAGGCGACCATGCCGTCGTGATCGGCGCCGGGGTCGGTGGCCTGCTGGCCGCCCGGGTGCTCGCCGAGTCCTTCGCCCGGGTGACGGTCCTCGAACGCGACGCCCTCCCACCCGAGCCGGTGCCGCGCAAGTGCGTGCCGCAGGGCCGGCACGCCCACGCGCTGCTGGCCCGCGGCGGTCACGCGTTCGACACCCTGTTTCCCGGGTTCACGTCGCAGCTGATCGACCGAGGGGCGCCCAGCTGCGACGTGGGCTCGGGGTTCCAGTGGGTGCTCAGCGGGCACCGGTTCGCCCTGAGCCCGTCCGGGGTGCGGGCGATCGGGGCGAGCCGGCCCCTGATCGAGTGGCAGTTGCGCACGCGCGTGTGTGCACTGCCCAACGTCGAGATCGCCGAGCACACCTCGGCGGTCGACTTCGCCGGCGACCGAGCGCACCGACGGGTCACGGGCGTCGCCACCCGCCGCCGCGCGGGTCGGGCCCTCGGCGAGGTGGTCGAGGCCGACCTCGTGGTCGACGCCTCGGGCCGCAGTTCCCAGACGCTGCCGTGGCTCGAGGCGTTCGGCTGCGCGCGGCCCGCGGAGGACCGGATGACGATCGATCTCGCCTACGCCACTCGACACTTCCGGCGGGACCCGGCCGACTTCGACGGCCGGCTCGGCCTCGGCGTGGGCGCGACCCCCGACCACCCACGCGCCGGCGTGATCATCGCGCAGGAGAACGGCACGTGGATCGTGACGGTGTCCGGTTACGCCCACGACGAGCCGCCTGTCGACGCCGACGCGTTCACGGCGTTCGCGGCGTCGCTGCCCGCCCCCGAGTTCGGCCGGTTCGTCGCCGAGGCCGAGCCACTGGACGAACCCCTGCGGTACCGGATCCCGACGACGGTCCGCCGGCGCTACGCCGAAGTCCCGCTCCCCGAGGGTTATCTGCCGTTCGCGGACACGATCTGCTGCTTCAACCCGATCTACGGCCAGGGCATGTCCGTCGCCGGCGTGGAGGCGCTCGCGTTGCGGGACTGCCTACGCGACGGGGTCGAGGCCCTCGCGCCCCGCTTCCTGAACCGGATCCGCCGCGGGTTGGACGACACGTGGACGATGGCGGCGGACAGCGACCTGCAGATGCCGTGTGTCGCGGGACCCCGCAGCACACGGACCCGGCTCGCGAACGCGTACACCGTCCGGGTGCACCGCGCCGCCGTCACCGATCCGAGGGTCGGGGCGCAGTTCCTGCGCGTGATCAATCTGCTCGATCGCCCGACTTCGTTGCTGCGACCGGCGACGGCGGCCCGGGTGCTGCGCGGGAACGTGTGGCCACGGCCCGTGCCGGAGGACACGGTACGACCATCCGCCACGCCCGGCGTGAGGCGGGGCGAGCGGATCGCGGAGGGGTGAGGTCCCGAGCGCTCTGGCAGCATGGACCCCGTGAGTTCCGTGCTGCAGCCCCTGACCGTCCCGACCGGTGCGGCGGTCGCCTCGGTGCTCCCCACGCTCGACGACGCACTGGCCGGCCGCGGCGACGCGCTGCTGCCGCTGCCGGCCGGCGACGCCCGCGAGATCGCCCGGCTCACCGATGCGCTGAAGCCGGGTGAACCGATCGACGAGGGCGTCGCGCTCGTCGTCGCGACGTCGGGCAGCACCGGAATCCCGAAGGGCGCCATGCTGTCCGCGGCGGCGCTGCGGGCCAGCGGCGACGCGACCCACGACCGGCTGGGCGGGCCGGGGTCGTGGCTGCTGGCGCTGCCCGCCCACCACATCGCCGGTCTGCAGGTGCTGCTGCGCGGGCTGCTGGCCGGCACCGAGCCGGTCGTCGTCGACGTGTCGGCCGGCTTCGACCCCGCCGCGTTGCCGGCCGCGGTCGCCGCGCTGCGCGGGCCCCGCCGCTACACCTCGCTGGTGCCGACGCAGCTGATCAAGGCCCTCGACCACCCGGACGCGACGGCGGCACTCGCCGACCTCGACGCGGTCCTGCTCGGCGGCGCCGCGACCCCGGGTCCGGTGCTCGCGCGGGCCCGGGCCGCAGGCATCACCGTGGTCCGCACCTACGGGATGAGCGAGACCTGTGGCGGTTGCGTGTACGACGGCGCCGCCCTGGACGGCGTGCGGGTGCGTCTGGAGGAGTCGAGAGTGCTGCTCGGCGGGCCGGTGCTGGCGTCCGGCTACCGCGGGCTGCCCGACCATCCCGCGTTCGCCGAACCCGGCTGGTTCCGCACCGACGACGCCGGACTCGTCGAGGACGGCGTGCTGCGCATCCTCGGGCGCCTCGACGAGGCCATCTCCACCGGCGGGCTCACCGTGGTCCCGCAGGTCGTCGAGGCCGCTCTCGTCACGCATCCCGAGGTCGCCGAGGTCGCGGTGTTCGCGCTGCCCGACGACCGGCTGGGTCAGCGGGTGACGGCGGCGGTGGTGCCGATCGCAGGCACCGCCCCCACCCTGGACTCGTTGCGCGAGCACGCGAGTCGATCCCTCGACCCGACCGCGGCGCCCCGGGAGTTGCACCTGCTCGACGCGCTTCCGCTGCGCGGCCCCGGCAAGATCGACCGTCGGGCCCTCGCCGCCCGGTTCGCGCACTCCCCCGTTCCGGCGGAGTGATCGGTCGACGCCGCCGGTTTCCTCGATCGGGAGGCGCCCCCACCACGCACTGAACGGCGGTTCGGTCGTCGGGTCCGTGCCCCGACATGGCCACCGAACCCCGTTGGGAGCATCCGGGGAGGGGCACGAAAGGGCGTGCAAGGGCGGTGCAAGGGCCGTGCAAGGGGCGGCCTGCAGGGTGGCATCAGCAACCCGATCCGAAAGGACACCGCATGAGCCACGCGACCTCCCCCGCCATCGAGGCGGAGGGACTCGTCAAGCGTTTCGGTGAGTTCACCGCCGTCGACGGGGTCAGCCTCACGGTCCCCACCGGTTCCGTCTACGGCGTGCTCGGCCCCAACGGCGCCGGCAAGACCACCACCATCCGGATGCTCGCGACCCTGCTGCAACCCGACGCCGGCCAGGCCCGGATCTTCGGGCACGACGTCGTCGCCGAACCGACCGCGGTGCGCTCGCTCGTCGGCGTCACCGGCCAGTACGCGTCCGTCGACGAGGACCTCACGGCCACCGAGAACCTGATGATCTTCTCCCGCCTCCTGGGGCTGAGCCGTACCGACGCACGACGCAAGACCGCCGAACTGCTGGAGGAGTTCGCCCTGACCGAGGCGGCGAGCAAGGCACTCAAGTACTTCTCCGGCGGCATGCGGCGACGTCTGGACCTGGCTGCCAGCCTGATCTCCCGTCCGCCGCTGCTGTTCCTCGACGAGCCGACCACCGGCCTGGACCCGCGCACCCGCGCGCAGATGTGGGACACCATCCGGCGTCTGGTCGCCGAGGGATCGACCGTGCTGCTGACCACGCAGTACCTCGACGAGGCCGACCAGCTGGCGGACCGGATCGCGGTGATCGACCGCGGGCGCGTGATCGCCGACGGCACCGCCGACGAACTCAAGGCGTCGGTGGGGACGTCGTCGCTCCAGCTGAGCGTCGTCGACCGGGCCGACCTCGAACCGACCCGGGCGCTTCTCACCGAAGCCCTGGGCGTCGATGTCGTGGTCAGCCCGGAGGCCGGCCGCCTCACCGCCCCGTTGACCGACCCCTCCGTCACCCCCGAGCTGCTCATCCGCCTGCGCGACAACGGGATTGCGGTCGACGAGATCACCGTCAGCAAGCCGAGTCTCGACGAGGTCTTCCTCACCATCACCGGACACGGCGCCGCCGACGACACGGCCGCCGCCGACACCGAACGGAGCGTCGCATGACCACCACCCTCACCCCCGACACCCGGCGCGTCACCACCCCGGCCGCGCCCGCCACCCGCTCCGTGAGCCTGACGGACACCGTTACCCAGTCGCTGACGATGGCCCGCCGCGGCCTGCTCAAGCTGAAGCACAATCCCGAGCAACTCTTCGACGTGGTGATCCAGCCGCTGATCTTCACGGTGATGTTCACCTACATCTTCGGCGGCGCGATCTCCGGTGACGTCGCCTCGTACCTGCCGATCATCATCCCCGGCATCCTCGTCCAGACCGTGATCACCGCGTCCGTCGTCACCGGCACGCAGCTCCGCGAGGACATGGACAAGGGCGTGTTCGACCGGTTCAAATCCCTTCCGATCGCGCGGATCTCACCGCTCGCCGGTGCGTTGCTGTCGGACGTCGTCCGGTACACGATCGCGACCACGATCACCTTCGCGATGGGCTACGCGATGGGCTACCGCCCCGACCCGCTCGGCCTCGTCGTCGCCGGGTTGCTCGTGATCGTGTGCGCGTTCGCGATCAGCTGGATCTTCGCGCTGATGGGTGTGCTGATGAACAAGGCCTCGGCCGTGCAGGGCATCTCGATGCTGATCCTGTTCCCGCTGACCTTCATGTCCAACGCGTTCGTCCCGGCGCACACGATGCCGGGCTGGATGCAGGCGTTCGTGAACGTCAACCCGGTCTCGCACCTGGTGACCGCGGTGCGCGATCTGACCAACGACGGGCACTTCGGGATCTCCGTGGTGTGGTCCCTGCTCGGCGCCGCGGTCATCGTCGTGATCGTCGCCCCGATCACCGTCCGCGCGTACATGCGCAAGGCGTAGTGCGGCCGCGCCACCCGTGAGTGAGTGTCACCCCGGTCGGGTGAGACTCACTCACGGGCGCGGAGCACATCGAGGATCAGCTCACGGGCGTGCCGACGGGGCAGACCGGAGACCGCGGCCAGCGCGGCGTCGACGCGGGATCCACCGAGCGCGGTTCGGGCCCGGTCCAGGTGCCGGGTCAGCTGCATGACCGGAAAGTCCTGCCGCGGTGAGATTCTCGTGGCCAATGCCAGCAACCGCAGCCCGGCCTCCGGGCGGCCGGTCTCGATGTCGTAGCTGCCGACCGCACACGCGACGGCACCCGTCTGCGGCAGGTCCGCATAGCCCTCGGGGCCGAGCTGGACCACCACGCGCGCGGTGAACCAGTCCACGACGTCCGCGACCGCGGCGGCCCGCCCCGCGAGCACGTGCGCGTCGACCGCCGCCGACATCACCATCAGGCCGAACGGATCCGGGCTGTCCCCGACCCCCGAATCCGGCCACCCCACCGACGCGAGTGCGCTCCGGTACCCGCGCAGTCCGGCGTCGACGTCTCCGGAGGCCAGGTCCACCTCGGCCCGGCCGGCGGCGATCGACGCGGTCCCCTGGTCGACGCCCGGTCGACCCGACGCGCCCACGGGACGGTCGACGAGCGGCCCGGCCAGGTCGAGTTCGGCTCGGGCCTCGTCGATCCGGCCCAACCCGACGAGCGCCCCGGCAATGTAGCTGCGGACCGCGGCGGATTCCTCGATCGCGTGCAGGTCCCGCATCAGGTCGGCGCCCTCGCGGTAGAGGTCGACCGCGTCCTCGTATCGAGCGGCCTGCCCGGCGAGGCTGCCGAGGTGCTGACACGCCATCGACACCGACCACGCCTGACCGGCGGCGCGGGCGAGCGCCAGAGCCGCCACACCGTCGGTGCGCGAGCCGTACAGGTCGCCGCTGTTCTCCCGCAGGTTCGCCCGGGCCATCAGGGCCACCCCCCGCACCGACGGGTCCGGGTCGCGGACCGCGTCGGCGAGCATCCGCGCGATCCCCCGGCCCGTGGCCGGGCGCACGAGCAGGGCCGCGCCGAACGCGATCCCCGGATCGAGATCGGTTCGAGTGCGGACGATCTCCCGCAGCCGGACACGCGCCACCGCGAGTGCGCGACTGACGCCCCCGAACGCCGCGTGACCGGCGATCAGCAGATATCCGGCGGCCAGGCAGTCGCCGGGCACCTCCCGCAGCTGGGCGCCGCGGGGATCGAGACCGAGGATGCGCGGTGCCCACAGCCCGACCTCGGAGTGCGCACCGCGCAGCGACCAGAGCACCCCGAGCACCGGGAACACGGTCAGCGCCACCCGGTCCGCCCCGGCCGCCAGCGCCTGTCGCAGCACCGCCAGCAGGTTGTCGTGCTCGGCGTCGACGGCGTGCGCCGCCGCCACCTGGTCACCGCCGCGAAAACCGTCGACGGCATCGAGGCCGAACCGTTCCGCCCAGCCGAAGGTGCGCTCGGCGACCTCGTCGGCCTCCGCCGCCCCGGCCAGTGCCAGTTGCTCCTCGCCGAATTCGCGCACCGTTTCGAGCATGTGGTAACGCAGTCCGTGCTCGTTCTCGACGACCGTCAGCATGGATTGGGTGACCAGCCCGTCGACCGCGGCCGCGGCATCGCCGACGTCACCCCACTGCGCGACCGCGGTGGCCGCGTCGATCGTGAAACCCGCCGGGAACCGGCACAGCCTGCGCAGCGCGACACGCTGATCGGGTTCGAGGAGGTTCCAGCTCCACTCGATGACGGCGTGCAGGGTGCGGTGTCGGCGCGGCGACGTCCGGTCGCCCGAGCGCAGCAGCGCGAACCGGTCGGTGAGCCGGGCGCCGATGTCCTCGACGCTCATCGTGCGCACCCGCGCCGCGGCAAGTTCGATCGCCAGCGGCAGGCCGTCGAGGGTCCGGCACAGCCGCGCCACCGCATCCGGTTCGAGCCGCACCGACGGGCGCACCGCCTGGGCACGGACCCGGAACAGTTCCGTTGCCGGCGAACCGCTCTCGTCGATCTCCAGCGGTGGCAACGGGTACACGGCCTCCGCGGTGATCGCCATCGGAGCCCGACTGGTCGCGAGAACCGTCACCCGGTCGCTCGCGGCGACCAGGTCCGCGACCACCTCGGCGACGTCGTCGATCAGGTGCTCGCAGTTGTCGAGGATCAGCAGCGACGGCCGCGCGGACAGCGCGTCCCGCAGTCGTTCCCGCGCGTCGTGGATCCGGGCCCGGGTCAGGCTCGTTCCCGGGGCCAGCTCGACCTCGCCGACCCCGAGGGTGGCGCTGATCGCGGCGGCGACGTCGGCCCCGCTGCGCAGCGACGCCAGTTCCACCAGCGCGACCGGTACGCGGGCCCGCAGTCCGAGTTCGTGGGCGACGCGTGTCTTGCCGGTGCCGCCGGGGCCGAGGACGGTGACGACCCGTCCGGCGGCCAGCAGCTCCTCGATCGCGGCGAGGTCGGCATCCCGCCCGAGCAGGGTGTTCGGTGCCGCGCGCAGCCCCACCGAGGACGGAACCGGTTGCGGCGCAACGGGGCCTGGTTCGATCGGTGCCGGTGCACCGCGGTGCCCCGGCACCGGTTCGGTCCCCGTCAGGATCGCGGTGTTCAGGTCCACCAGCCGCGTGGCGGGATCGGCGCCGAGCCGGTCGGCGAGCCGCCGCCGCAGACCGGCGTAGACCTCGAGTGCCTCGTTCCCGAGACCGAGGCCGTACAGCACGAGCATCAGCTCGCCGTGCGCCTGCTCGCCGAGGGGGTCGCGGTCCGCCGCGGCCCGCGCCAGCGGCAAGGCCTGGCGCAGGTCGCCGGCCGCGACGAGCGCGGCGAGCTCGACGGAGTCCAGCGCTGTCGCGCGGAGCGCGGCCTCGTCGGCGAGGTCGCGGGCCGCCTCACCGGGCGGCAGGTCGGTCCCGGGCTCGCCCCGCCACAGCACCCGGGCGCGCCGGACGGTGTCGACGGCGCCGAGGTGGTCGCCGTCGGCGTGTTGCTGCCGGGCGCGCTGTTCGAAGGCCCGCGCCAGGGTCAGATCGACCTGCGCCCGGGTCAGGTCCAGTCGGTAGCCGGCCGCGCCGCTCTCGAGGACACCGGCAGGCAACGCGCCCCGCAGCCGGGAGATCTGGGTGTGCAGCGCGTTCACCGGCGACCGCGGCGGGGCGTCACCCCAGACGTCCTCGATCAGCGCCTGCGCGCTGCGGAACCGGCCGGGCCGGCGCGCCAACGCGACGAGCAGGCTGCGGGCGCGCGTTCCCGCGAGCGGCACCAGCCGGCCGCCGCGCCGTGTCGCCACCTCCCCCAGCAGGGCCACCTCGACGCCGGTGGACGAGAGCGCCGCGGGTTCGTTCGTGTCGGGTTGCACCGGCGCCCATGCTAGGGCACGCCCCCGTGTTCCTGCCGCCCCGGCGCCGCGCCCGGCGGGTGCACGGGCCGGTCACCCGGTGGTGAAAGGATCGGGGCATGGCTTCAGTTTCCGAGTGGATCGAAGGCGCCCGCCCGCGCACCCTGCCGAACGCGATCGCGCCGGTGCTCGCCGGCACCGGCGCGGCCGCGTCGATCGGCGGTGCGGTGTGGTGGAAGGCGTTGCTGGCGTTGGTGGTGTCGATGGCGTTGATCGTCGGCGTGAACTTCGCCAACGACTACTCGGACGGCATCCGGGGCACCGACGACGAGCGGGTCGGCCCGCTGCGGCTGGTCGGCTCGAAGCTCGCGTCCCCGGCGGCGGTCAAGCGTGCCGCGTTCGCGTGCTTCGGGGTCGCGGCGGTCGCGGGGATCGCGCTGGCGCTGGCATCGGCGTGGTGGCTGATCCTCGTCGGAGCCGTCTGCATCCTCGGTGCGTGGTACTACACCGGCGGGTCGAACCCGTACGGCTACAGCGGCTTCGGCGAGATCGCGGTGTTCGTGTTCTTCGGGCTCGTCGCCGTGCTCGGCACCCAGTTCGTGCAGGCCGGACGGATCGACTGGGCCGGCGCGGTGACCGCGGTCGCGGTCGGCTCGTTCTCGTCCGCGGTGCTCGTCGCGAACAACCTGCGCGACATCCCCACCGACACCGAGTCCGGTAAACGCACCCTGGCGGTGGTCCTCGGCGACGCCCGCACCCGCACCCTGCACCTGGCGCTGCTGGTCGTGCCGTTCATCGTGACGCTCGTGCTCGTCATCCGCACCCCGTGGGCGCTGGTGGGCCTGCTGGCGCTGCCGCTCGCGGTCAAGGCCAACGCCCCGGTCCGGTCCGGCGGCCAGGGCCTGGCGCTGATCCCGGCCCTGGCCGGGACCGGCGCGGCGATGCTCGTCTGGGGCGCGGCCACCGGTCTCGCGCTCGGGCTCGGCTGACCCGCACCCGCTCGTTCCCCCTGCATGTTCCCGAATGGCCCATTCGGTCGCCCGAGGTGAGGGAACGGCCCATTCGGGAAGGTCGGGAGCGGGCCCGGGCCGGCCCGTTCCGCCCGGTGTCAGCGCTTGGCGCTGGGGATCACCGCACTGAGCACGAAGTTGACGATCGAGATGATCAGCGCGCCCCAGACCGCGGTCCAGAACCCGTCGACCGTGATGCCGATGCCCGTGGTCTCGGTGATCCACGCCGTCAGCAACAGCATCAACGCGTTGATCACCAGGGTGAAGAGTCCGAGAGTGAGGATCAGCAACGGCAGCGACAGCAGTTGCACGATCGGCTTGACGAAGGCGTTGACCACTGTGAACACCAACGCGACGAACAACACGACGAGGACGGGGTTGCCGTTGTCGCCGGTCGCGATCGCGATGCCGGCAACCCACTCCGACGCCAGCCAGATCGCGATCGCATTGATCGCCAGGCGCACCAGGAAACTCATGCGCCCATGCTGACACACCCGTCCAGGAGGACGCATGATTCGCTGCGCGACCGCAGCCGACCTCACACTGCTGCCTGCGATCGAGGTCGCGGCCGGCGCACCGTTCCGTGAGCTCGGCATGACCCTCGTCGCCGACGACGCGCCGCCGACCGTCGCCGAACTCGAACCGGCCCTGCGCGACGGACGGCTCTGGGTGGCGACCGTCGAGGGCGCCGTGGCCGGATACGCGGTCGCCGACGTCGTCGACGGCACCGCACACCTCGAGCAGGTGTCGGTCGATCCGCGCTGGGCGGGTCGCCGTCTGGGCGCGGAGCTGATCGAGGAGGTCGCGCGGTGGGCCGCCGTGCGCGGCGATCGGTGGCTGACGTTGACCACCTACGCCGAGGTCCCGTGGAACGGGCCGTACTACCGCCGGCTGGGATTCGAGCCGATCCCGGACGCCGAGGTCGGGCCGCAGCTGCGCGCGATCCGCGCCGGCGAGGCGGCCCGCGGCCTGGACGCCTGGCCCCGCCTCGCCCTGCGCCGCCCGCCGGCCGCCGTGCGCTGAGCGCCCTCCGGAGTCAGGCCGCGCGGTCGAGCAGCGCGACGACTCGACGGCGCAGCTCCGCCGGGGCGACGTGCGGTTCGATCACCGCGACGACGTCGCGGCCCGCGCCCCGCAGCAGGCCCAGCATCAGGTGTTCGGAGCGGATCTCGGAGTCCTTGCGGGCGAGGGCCTCCCGCAGTCCCAGCTCGATCGCCTTCTTGCCCTCGGGGGTGAACGGGGTGTGCCCGATCCGCCGGGAGAACCAGCCCCGCCGATCGGTGTCCTCGACGCCGGCCGGCGGGCGGTCGAGCGCGTCCGCGCCGAAGCTGGCCTCGACGCTCTCGCGCACCGCGTCGAGGTCGATACCGATGGACCGCAACGCCTCGGCGTCCTCGGCGTCGAGCGGCCGGTCCGCGACACCGCCGCGGACGAGGTCGCCGCGGACCCCGGCGGCGGTCAGCCCGACGTCGGCGCACATCGCGCCGAGCGGCGACCCCTCCTCCACGACGAGCAGACCGATCAGCAGGTGCTCCGGCCCGATCTGCGGTGCGGACAGGTCCTTCGCCTCGCCCTGCGCCAGGACGACCGCCGAGCGCACTGCCGTGGTGAATCGTTCGAACATGGTCACTTCCGCCCTCTCCTGTTGTGCTTCTGGTGCACGGCCTGCCTGCTGACCTCGAGCGAGTCGGCGATCGCCTGCCACGACCACCCCTGGTCGCGGGCGTTCTGGACCTGCACCGCCTCGAGCCGCTCGAGCAGCCGGCGCAGCGCGAGCACCGCCCGCAGCCCCACCTTCGGGTCGGGGCTGCCCGCCGCTGCCGCCAGATTCGTCGCCTCGGTCATGATGTCAATTTAGGTTGACACGCGGCCGGTGTCAATGAAGGTTGACACCGGCGGTGCGCGGCTACCGTGGGTTCGAGTCGGACACACCTTCAGAAGGAGAATCCATGGCACTGTCCAAGACCGCCGTTTCCGCCCTCGCCGCGGGCGGCCTCGTCGGTGGGTACGCCGTCGCCCGGCAGACCGGCATCCGCCCGCTCGGCGGTGCCGTGCTCGCGGCCGCCGGCGCGGTCTGCGGGACGCACTGGGCCCGCACCTCCGGGCCCGCCCGCACCGCGGCGCTCGTCGGCACCTATGTGGGCGCGTTCGGCGGCTCCCACCCGCTCGCGAAGAAGATCGGCGCCTGGCCGGCCGTCGGAGTCGCCGCCGCCGGGACCGCGCTCGCGTCCCAGCTGATCGCCAAGGGCTAGCCGGCCACCCGGAGCCGAGGCGGCCCGGCGAGACGATCACTCGCCGGGCCGCTGACCGCGCGGCGCCGGTCAGGCCGTTCCGAACGGGTTGTCGATGACGTACCGCCACTTCCCGTCCGCACCCCGACGGGCGACGTCGGTCGCGGTCCCGGAGATGTCGACGTCCGACCCGTCCGGACCCCGACCGCGGATCGACCAGTCGACGATCAGCAGTGCGATGTCGTCGGCGACGTACACGTGCCGCGGCCGTACGTCGATGGGCAGGCCGAGCCCCTGGAACCGCGCGTTCGCGGCGGCACGGCCGGCCCCGACGACCGGGCGGCCCGGCTCCGGCACCAGCACCCCGAGGTCCTCGTACACCGCCTCGACGGCGGCCGGGTCGCCGCTGTTGAACGCGGCGGCGAACACCGCCGGGTGCCGCGCCGGGTCGTCGGTCAGACTGAACTCATGGCTGTCGATGCTCATGCGGTCACAGAACCGCCCGCCCGCGTGGCTCACCAAACGGTGAGCCGCGCGTGGGACCGCGACCTGGTTCCCGACCGGCTCGGCCGCAGCCGGCGACCGGAACCGACCTGCCCCGTCGAGGTCGCGCTCGGGGCCGTGGCCGGGCGGTGGACGACCCTGGTCCTGCGCGACCTGATGCCCGGCCCGCTCTCGTACGGGGAGGTGCGCGCCGGCCTGCCGACGCTGAGCGACAAGGTGCTCACCGACCGGCTGCGGCACCTCGTCGACACCGGACTCGTCGAGCGGAGGGTCCGACGCGGGTTCCCCGCCCGAACCGAGTACGCGCTGACACCGGCCGGCGAACAGCTGCGACCGCTGTTGATCGAGCTCTACCGCACCGGGCAGCGGCTGCAGCAGGCGCTGGGGACGACCCCCTAGAGCACCGACTTCGGCGTGATGTGCGCGACGATCGCGTGGATCGTGCCGTCCGGCACCACGAAGGTCTCGGTGATCTCGACGGTCATCAACCGGGTGCCCGCGAGGCCGGAGTCCAGCAGGTAGGTGGTGGTGACCACGTCCCCCGCCTCGGACATCCGCAGGTCGCGGATCGACTGGATGACGCGGTACTGCGGACCGTACTCGAGGTCGCGGGTCATCTGCGGCCCGTTGAAGCCGGTCTTGAGGCCGGCCTCGACGCGGGTCGCATCCGGGGCGAACGCGACCTTGCTCGCGTCGTGGGAGACCAGCGCCTCGATGTAGGCGCGGGCGACGGCCTGGCGGGGAGTGTCGGCGCCCGCTCCCGGGGCGTCGGTGACGCCGGGCGCGGCGGCGGCGGGACCGGCCGCCAGGACGATCACGGCAGCCGCGACAGCGGCGCCCGCGGCGGACAGAGCGAGGGCTCGACGAGTGCGCATGGACGGATCGTAGCTAGAACCTGTTCCAGAAGCGATGCGATCGGGTCGGACCCGGCGCGGACCTCGCGCCCGTTCAGCCGCGGAAACGGGCCGGATGCGCGACCATCGAGGGAGGCGAGAGCCGGGCCGCGGGACATCCCGCCCCGCCGCCGCCCGGTTCCTCACGAACCGAACGGACTGGACATGCGAACCGTGACCACGCTTTCCCAGCTCGCGGCCGTCACCGCCGTGTGTGCACTCGGAACCGCCGCCCCGGCACTGGCGACCCCGTCGTCGGGGGTGAGTGTGCAGACGCTCACCCAGTTCGACGTGCCCGGCGCCCTGCTGCCCACCCCACCGGGCCACCCGCCCACCACCGGCACGGTGGAGGTCGCGGTGCGCCGCCTCGAGATCGCTCCCGGGGGCACGACGGGGTGGCACAGCCACGCCGGCCACGTCGACGGAATGGTGGTCAGCGGGACCCTGACGCGAGTGATGGCGGACTGCACCCGGGTGACCTCACCGGCGGGTTCGACGGTCGCCGAGACGCCGGACGCCGATCACGTCGGACTCAACACGGGCACCACGCCGGTCGTCGTGATGCTGGTGACCATGCTGCCCAAGGGCGCGCCGCTGCTGACCGACGCCCCCGCCCACTGCCCCTGAGCCGACCCGAATGATCGCTTGACCTGAAGTTCACTCGAGGTTTTACCCTCGTCGTTGCCGCTCGATCCGGGTATGTCGGACCCGGGCCGTAGCGTTGCACCTGTCAGCACTGACGCGAGGGGGAACCACAGTGAACATCGGCGCCGCGAGCACCGGGAACGGAGTCCGGTCATGAGCATGGAATCGGTTGCCTGGCACTCGATGTACCGGATGATGAACGCCCGCGACGACCGCAGGCCGTTCTCGATGGCGACCCTGCGCCGCATCCTCGGATTCGCCCGGCCACACCGCACCAGGATCGCGCTGTTCCTCGTCGTCAGTGTCGCCAGCGCGGCACTCGCGGTCGCGACGCCGGTGCTCGCCGGCCGCGTGGTCGACGCGATCGTGAAGGGCACCGACGCCGGCGTGGTGGTCGGGCTCGCCGTCACGATCGCGGTGATCGCCGTGATCGAGGCCGCGCTCGGGCTGTACAACCGCTACCTGTCGTCGAGCATCGGCGAGGGCCTGATCCTCGACCTGCGCACGTCGGTGTTCGACCACGTGCAGCGGATGCCGATCGCCTTCTTCACCCGCACCCGGACCGGTGCGCTGGTCAGCCGGCTCAACAACGACGTCATCGGCGCCCAGCGCGCGTTCAGCGACACCCTCTCCGGAGTCGTCGCGAACGTGGTGACCCTGATGTTGACGCTCGTCGTCATGCTCGGGATCTCCTGGCAGATCACGATTCTGGCATTGCTGCTGTTGCCGGTGTTCGTCCTGCCCGCCCGCCGGATCGGCACCCGGATGGCGGGCCTGCAGCTCGAGGCCGCCAACCTGAACGCGTCGATGAGCACCCAGATGACCGAACGCTTCTCCGCGCCGGGTGCCACCCTGGTCAAACTGTTCGGCCGCCCCCGCGAGGAGTCCGCGGAGTTCGAGGTCCGCGCGCACCGGGTCCGCGACATCGGGGTGCGCACCGCGATGACGCAGTCCGCGTTCGTGACCTCGCTGACCCTGGTGTCGGCGCTGGCGCTCGCCCTGGTCTACGGCCTCGGCGGCTGGTA
This sequence comes from Rhodococcus olei, assembly GCF_039540555.1. Classification (NCBI taxonomy): domain Bacteria; kingdom Bacillati; phylum Actinomycetota; class Actinomycetes; order Mycobacteriales; family Nocardiaceae; genus Rhodococcus; species Rhodococcus olei. The sequence continues at coordinate 157,868 of NZ_BAABFB010000066.1, forward strand.
CGCGCTGCACGGCAGGCTCGAGGCCGGTTCGGTGGTCGCGCTGGCCCTGCTGTTGACCCGCCTCTACGCTCCGCTGACCTCGCTCGCCTCCGCCCGTGTCGAGGTGATGAGTGCCCTGGTCAGCTTCGAGCGGGTCTTCGAGGTGCTCGACCTGAAGCCGCTGATCGACGAACCCGACCACCCCCGCGCCCTGCCGGACGGTCCGGTGTCCGTCGAGTTCGACAGCGTCCGGTTCGCGTACCCGTCCGCGGACAAGGTGTCGCTCGCCTCGCTCGAGGAGGTCGCGTCGCTCGACACCCGCGGCGGGGTCGAGGTGCTGCACGAGGTGTCGTTCCACGCCGAGCCGGGACAGATGGTCGCGCTGGTCGGCTCGTCCGGAGCGGGCAAGTCGACGATCGCCCAGCTCGTGCCGCGTCTGTACGACACCGACTCCGGCGCGGTCCGGCTCGGCGGGGTCGACGTGCGCGACCTGTCCGCGGACTCGATCCGCGCGACGGTCGGCATGGTCACCCAGGACGGTCACCTGTTCCACGACTCGATCCGTGCGAACCTGCTGCTGGCCCGGCCCGGGGCGTCCGACGACCAACTGTGGGAGGTGCTCGGCCGGGCCCGTCTCACGGAACTGATCCGGGCGCTGCCCGACGGGCTCGACACCGTCGTCGGCGAACGCGGCTACCGGCTGTCCGGTGGTGAGCGGCAACGCCTGACCATCGCGCGACTGCTGCTCGCACACCCCCGGGTGGTGATCCTCGACGAGGCCACCGCGCACCTGGACTCCACCTCGGAGGCCGCGGTCCAGGCGGCCCTCGGCGAGGCGCTGACCGGACGCACCTCGGTCGTGATCGCGCACCGGCTGTCCACGATCCGCGCCGCGGACCAGATTCTGGTGGTCGAGGACGGCCGGGTCGTCGAACGCGGCACCCACACCGAACTGCTCGCGGCCGGCGGCCGCTACGAGGACCTGTACCGGACCCAGTTCGCCGACACCGACGTCGACGAACACGCCCCGGCTCGCTGAATCGACCCGCCCCGCTGATCGACACAGCATCGTGCACGTCCGGACACGGTGGGTCCGGACGTGCACGACGGAGTGCGGGGATTCGAGTAGTGCAGTACTCGTGACACACCCTCGGCGGATGCCGAGACTCGGTGGTGTCGGATCACGACCTCGGAGGTCCGCCGATGTGTCCGCGGCCTCCGGTTCACCGCCGCCGGCAGGTCCGGCCCGGCGCTGTCGGTCGCACCGACGGATTCGTCCGACACCCCACGACACCTCACAGAGGACCACCGATGTACACCTCACCCCACTTCGGCTGCATCGTTCCGCCCTATTTGCTCGAGCAGTTGGTCGAGAACTCGGACAGCGACGTCCGGCGGGCGGCCCTGGCCACGATGGTCACGACCGAACACCTGCGCGGGCGCCGCTCACTCGCCGCGGAGCTGGGACTCACCGCGGCCGCGTCGACCGACGGCGGACGCCGCACCGTGTTCGACTGCCGCACGTCCACGAACGTCAACTCCGCGGTCCAGGTCCTCGACGAGGACGGCGGCACGAGCTCCGACCCAGCGGTGTTGCGGGCGTTCGACGGCCTCGGCGCCACCCGCGACTTCTATCGCTCCGTGCTGCAACGGAGTTCCGTCGACGGCGAGGGCATGGCGTTGAACGGCTACGTGCACTACGGGAGACAGTTCAACAACGCGTTCTGGGACGGCGCCCACATGGTGTTCGGTGACGGCGACGGGAAGATCTTCGCCGACTTCACGCTGTCGATCGACGTGATCGCCCACGAACTCACCCACGGCGTCACCGAGCACACCGCGGGGCTGCAGTACGAACGTCAGCCGGGCGCGCTGAACGAGTCGATCTCCGACGTCTTCGGGTCACTGGTGAAGCAGTGGCGGGCCGGCCAGGACGCCGCCGACGCCGACTGGCTGATCGGCGCCGAGGTGTTCACCCCGAGCATCCAGGCCGACGCGCTGCGGTCGATGAAGGCGCCGGGCACCGCGTGGAACGCGTCGGTGTTCGGACGACCCGACCCGCAACCCGACCACATGAGCAGGTTCGTGCACCTGCCGGTCAGCGCCGACGGCGACTGGGGCGGCGTGCACATCAACTCGGGCATCCCGAACAAGGCGTTCTGCCTCGCCGCGATCGGGATCGGCGGCAAGGCCTGGGAGGCGGCCGGGCACATCTGGTACGCGGCCCTGCTCGCCGCGAACGCGAGCACCGGATTCCAGGCCTTCGCCGACCTCACCGACGCCAAGGCCGGCGAACTGTGCGGCACGACGAGCCCCGAACGTGACGCGGTCCGCCGCGCCTGGGATCAGGTCGGCATCCGGACGGTGACGGCGCCGGCTGCCCCGGCCGCCGCTGACGTGCCCGGGCTGGCCGACCAGATCGCGGCGTTGTCGGCCAAACTCGATCGGATCACCGAGCGGCTCGATGCCGTGCGGATGAGCCCCGCGTGAGGATCACGATCACGCGGATCGGCGGGTTCGCCGCGACCGTCACGGCGGGCCTGCCTCCGACGGTGGTGGACACGGACGACCTGCCCGCGGACACCGCCACCGTCCTCGCCGACGCGGCCCGGGACGCGTTGACGGAGGACGGGCGCCGACCGGCCGCCCGCCCCACGCGACGGGTGCCGGACGCGGTGACGTACCGCGTGGAGGTCGGCGACGCCGGCCGCACCCGGGAGATGAGCCACGCGGACGGCGACGACGCGCCGGCGTTCTGGCGACTGCTCGACCTGCTCGGAGGGGTGAGCGGGTGAGCGTCACCCGGTCCAGCGGCCGGTGGCGGTGAACGTCTCCAGGACGGCAGCGGGCGGGGCCAGGTAAAGGCCCTGCCCGCGGACCCAGTCGTCGTCGAAGTAGGTGCCGGCGTAGCGTTCGCCGCCGTCGCAGATCAGGGTGACGACGCTGCCGGAGCGGCCCGCGGCGAGCATCTCGGCGAGCACCGAGAACGCACCCCACAGGTTGGTGCCGGTCGATCCGCCGACACGGCGGCCGAGCACCGTGCTGGCGTGCCGTGCCGCGGCGATCGACGCGGCGTCGGGGACGGTGACCATCCGGTCCACCACCTGGCCGACGAACGACGGTTCGACGCGGGGACGACCGATTCCCTCGATCCGGGAGGGCATCCCGGTCTGGTGGTCGCAGGACCCGGTCTCGTAGCCGCCGATGAACGCCGAGTTCTCCGGATCCACCACCAGCAGGCGGGTCGAGTGCCTGCGGTAGCGGATGTAGCGGCCGATCGTGGCGCTGGTGCCGCCAGTGCCTGCGCCGACGACCACCCACTCGGGGATCGGGTGCTGTTCGAGCCGCATCTGCTGGAAGATGCTCTCGGCGATGTTGTTGTTGCCGCGCCAGTCGGTGGCCCGTTCGGCGTGCGTGAACTGGTCCATGTAGTGCCCGCCGACCTCGGCGGCCAGCCGCTGCGCCTCGGTGTATATCTCCGCGGGCCGGTCCACGAAGTGACAGCGCCCGCCCTGCGCCTCGATCAGCGCGATCTTCGCGGGGCTGGTGCTGCGCGGCATCACGGCGACGAAGTCGAGCCCGAGCAGCTTGGCGAAGTACGCCTCACTGACCGCGGTGGACCCGGACGACGCCTCGATGACGGGGGTGTCCTCGGTGACCCAGCCGTTGCACAGCGCGTACAGGAACAGCGACCGCGCCAGCCGGTGCTTGAGGCTGCCGGTGACGTGGGTCGACTCGTCCTTGAGGTACAGGTGCAGATTCCACTCGGGCGGCAGCGGATACCGCAGCAGGTGAGTGTCGGCGCTGCGCTGCGCGTCCGCGTCGATCAGCCGGACCGCGCCCTCGAGCCAGTCCCGCGGGCGGCTGTGATCGACGACGGTGGGGGTCACCTCGGCGGTCACTTCTCGCCGCGGAGCTTCGACCGGAGGTCCTCGCGATCACGGCGGCGCTGCGCGTCGACCGCCGAGATCTGTTCGTTCACCCGGACGCGCAGCGACTTGAACAGCACCAGCGACAGCGGGAGCGCGATGATCACCGCGAAGATCAGTGCCACCAGCAGCGGAACGTCGACGCCGACGAGTTTGCTGCCACCGAGGATGAGCGCGGCGATGACCACCACCAGCCCCAGTCGCGCGACGGTGTAGAGCGCGAGGTCGCGGGCGAGCTTGCCTTTCGCGTTCGACGGTGTGGGGGCGGGGGTCGAGTCAGTCACTCTCCCAGGTTACCGACCCGGGGCCGGGGCCGCCGTCGTCGCTGTCGGCAGGCGGTAACTGGACGCTCTGCCAGACTTATCCGTTTTGCGAATTACCTCCCCTTTACCGAAGTTAGACGGTTCGAGTACCCGAGGGGTCGGGTGCCACCATGTGCGCACTGTCCGCAAGCACCGCCGCCGCAGCGGCGGTGCCCGACCAGCCTCAGGGAGGATCTCGATGAGCGTCCCCGCGTTCCACGCCACCCAGGAATCTCTGCTCACCCCTGGCCAGGTGGCCGCCCTCTTCCACGTCGATCCCAAGACTGTGACGCGATGGGCACACGCCGGACGCCTCGGATCCCTGCGCACCCCGGGCGGACATCGCCGGTTCCGCGAGTCCGAGGTGATGGCACTGCTGCAGTCGCTGACCACCGAGGCCACCGCGCGCTGACACCACCGGTTCACTCGGCCCGTTCGGGTTCGGGCGGGGCCGCGATGCCGTCCCGGTCGTCCCGGTCGGCCCACGCGAGCAGCGGCGCGAGGTCGAACACCGCGTCGTCGATGCCGGCATGGAGATCGCCCAGCCGCCTGTAGCGGGCCGGCATCGTCTCGAGCGTGAAGTCGTCCGGGACCACCTGGTCGACCTCGTCCCACCGGATCGGCGCGGACACCCGTGCGGTCGGCACCCCGCGCACCGAATAGGCCGCCGCCATCGTGTGATCGCGCGCGTTCTGGTTGTAGTCCACGAACAGCGCCGCCGGGTCCCGGTCCCGGCGCCACCAGGTCGTGGTCGCGTCGTCGGGTGCCCGCCGCTCGACCTCCCGGGCGAACGCGAGCGCAGCCCGGCGCACCTCGGCGAAGCCGTGGGCGGGCGGGATCCGCACGTAGACGTGCAGGCCGCGGCCACCCGACGTCTTCGGCCACCCGACCGCCCCGAGCTCGTCGAGGATCTCGTGCACGACTCCCGCGACGCGGCGCACCCGGTCCCAGCCGCAGTCCGGCATCGGGTCCAGGTCGATGCGCCACTCGTCGGGCTTCTCGACGTCGGCGCGCCGGCTGTTCCACGGGTGGAACTCGACCGTCGACATCTGCACCGCCCAGATCACGTCGGCGAGTTCGGTGACGCACAGCTCGTCGGCGTTGCGGTCGTACCGCGGGAAGTGCACGCGCACCGTCTGCAGCCAGGGCGGCGCGCCGCGCGGCACCCGCTTCTGATGCACCTTCTCCCCCGCCAGGCCGTCCGGGAAACGGTGCAGCATGCACGGCCGCTCGCGCAGTGCGCGGACGATGCCGTCACCGACCGCGAGGTAGTACCGGACCAGGTCGAGTTTGGTGGCCCCGGTCGCCGGGAAGTAGACGCGGTCGGGATGCGAGACACGGACCGTCCTGCCCCCGACCTCGATCGGGACGGCGGCGCCCGCGGCGGCTGCGGCCATGCCGCCAAGTTACCCCGAAGTCAGGGCCCGGTGGGTGGGATCAACAGCCCCTCGACGGGCCGGCATCGTGTAATACTGCAACGTGTTCCACCCGTCTCGTGACGATCACCCGAGCCGGGTCTTGCCCCTGCAGATGAGGACTTGATGAGCGACGCGACCCCCGCCGTCGAGGGCTGGTTCACCACCGGCCCCGAGCCGGCCCTGATCGGAAGCTCGTGCCGGTCCTGCGGCACGATCTCCTTCCCCCGGGAAACCACCTTCTGCAAGAACCCGGCGTGCTCCGGCGAGGAGTTCGAGGACGTCGAGCTCTCCCGCCGCGGCACCGTCTGGTCGTACACCGACGCGCAGTACAAGCCGCCGGCCCCGTACATCCCGACCTCCGATCCGTACGTGCCGTTCGCGCTGGCCGCGGTCGAGCTGGCGGAGGGCCTGGTCGTGTTGGGTCAGGTCGCCGACGGTTACGGCGTCGCGGACCTGAAGGTGGGCAACGAGGTGGAGCTGGTCGTCGAGACCCTCTACACCGACGACACCGGTGAGCGCACGATCTGGCGCTGGAAGCCGGTCACCGCACAGAACGGGGCACAGGCATGAGCAGCAACCACGATGTGGCGATCCTCGGCGTCGGCATGCACGCCTGGGGCAAGTGGGGCCAGCCGTTCGTCAAGTACGGCGTCGCCGCGGCCCGCGCCGCCCTGGCCGACTCCGGCGTGGACTGGCAGGACGTCGACTACATCGTCGGCGGCGAGACCGTCCGCAACGGCTACGGCGGATACGTCGCCGGCGCCACCTTCGCGCAGGCCCTCGGCTGGAACGGCGCCCGCGTCGCCACCTCCTACGCGGCGTGCGCGACCGGCGCCCAGGCCCTCGACACCGCCCGCGCGCGGATCCTCGCCGGCCTGTCCGAGGTCGCACTGGTCGTCGGCGCCGACACCACTCCGAAGGGCTTCCTCGCCCCCAATGCCGGTGAGCGCTGGGACGACCCGGACTGGCTGCGGTTCCGCCTGATGGGCATGACCAACCCCGGCTACTTCGCACTGAACGCCCGCCGGCGCATCGACCTGTACGGCGCGACGGTCGAGGACTTCGCCGCGGTCAAGGTCAAGAACGCCAAGCACGGCCTGAACAACCCGTACGCGCGGTACCGCAAGGAGGTCGCCGCCGCGGACGTGCTGGCGTCGCCGATGGTCGCGGACCCGCTGCACCTGCTCGACATCTGCGCCACCTCCGACGGCGGCGCCGCGATCGTGCTGACGTCGATGGAGTACGCCCGCAAGAAGGGCATCGTCGACCCGGTCCGGATCAAGGCGATCTCGACGGTCACCCCGACGTTCCCGCAGACCATCATGGACATGCCGAACTTCTCCACCGAGTCGGCCTCGGCCGTCCCGGCACCGGAGCGCACGTTCAAGGAGTCCATCGGCCACGCCGCCTACGAAGAGGCGGGCATCGCGCCGGAGGACGTCGACGTCGCCGAGGTCTACGACCTGGCGACCTCGGTCGAGCTGGACTGGATGGAGGACCTCGCGCTGTGCAAGCGCGGCGAGGCCGAGCACCTGCTCCGCGCCGGGGACACCACGATCGGCGGCCGCATCCCGGTCAACCCGTCCGGCGGTCTGGCCTGCTTCGGTGAGGCCGTCCCCGCGCAGGCGCTGGCCCAGGTCTGCGAGCTCACCTGGCAGCTGCGCGGCCAGGCCGAGGGCCGCCAGGTCGAGGGTGCCCGCATCGGCATCACCGCCAACCAGGGTCTGTTCGGTCACGGCTCGTCGGTGATCGTCGCCGTCTGATCCCCCCACCCGTACGGCCTCAGGGCGCCGTCGTCTCGGTCCGCCGAGCACGACGGCGCCCTCGTCGTCGGCGGGTGGACAGGTGGGCGACGAACGCCGAGGCCGCGACTAGCCTTGAGGAAAGGAGGTGCGTCGTGATCTACCTGTTGGCGCTCATCGTACTGGTGACGCTCGCCGTGCTGCTGTGGAAGGCATTCGGACCCGACCTGCAGAGGCCGGCCGGTCGCGTGCAGGGACCGGACGACGACCCGGAATTCCTGTGGAAGGTCGACCGCCAGAACCATCGCCGGACCGGGGACACGTCGGACGGCACCCCGGGAGATCCGACCGAGTGACCTCTGCCCGGTGCACGAGCGACCCTCGGGACGGGCACGGTGACCGGGTCACCGTGCTGATCACTGCGGGGGCTTCGCCAGCGCCGTGAACATCCTGTCGGTCATCTTGACCGCCTGGTCGCCGCCGTCCGCGTCCTGGATGTACACCGCGAACGCCAGGTCACCGCGCGAGCCGTAGAACCAGCGGTCGCCGTCGTGGGCGCCGGTGGCGCCGATCAGGTCGCCGTAGCCGGCGAGGAGGTTCGCCGGGCCCCGGTGCACGGTGTCGCGCATGATTCCGCGCAGCTGGTCGGTGACCGGACCGGGCAGCTGCGACATCGTGCCGTCGGTGGTGGCGGACTGACCGGCCGCGATGACCGGGACGGTCGGCGCACCGCGCGCGATCGACGCCGCGACCAGTGCCATCCCGAACGGGCTGACGGTCACCTGGTCCTCGGTCCGGCGGTCCGACGCCGCCCGCATCAGGTTCGGGCCGCCGCCGCCGAACGACGCGGTCTGCTGGTCGAGGCCGGGGATCGTGTAGTTCAGTCCGAGCCCGAGCTGCTTGGCCGCGCGCTCGAGGTCGGTGTTCTGGGCGGTCGCCGCGGCACGGACCAGGTCGAGGGTCGACCCCGACGGGTACAGGCCGGTGAACGCGATCGGGCCGAGGTCGGTGGCCTGGTTGTTCTGCGCGACCGCGACGATCGCGCCGGTGGACGGCTGCACGGCGACGATCGCCGCCGGCGTGCCGACGCTGACCGCGGCGTCCTCGGCCGCCAGCTGCAGCCGCGGATCGATCGTCGACCGGATGTCGGGGCCGGGCGGGCCCTGGTAGCCGGTCAGCCGGACCGTCGCGCCGTTCGGTTCGACGGCGTTGATCGCCCACCCGGCCGTCGCATCACGGTTCGCCTGCCAGACCGTGCGCATCGCGTCGACCACCGGACCGTAGACGCGGCGGTCGATCGTGATCAGCTTGGGCCGCGACTCGACCACGACCCCGGGGATCGGGCGGAGCCGGTCCTCGAGCACGGCGAAGTCGGCGTCGCGCAGGTTCACGGCGGTGATCGCCTGCCCCTTGGCGGCCGCGAGATCCTGCTGCAGCGACTGCGCGGTGATCAGCGGGGCGACCGGCTCGATCGCCTTCGCGAGGGCCGCGGTGCTCGCGACCTGGTCCGGGGTCCGCGCCGGATCGAGGCGGATCGCGTTGATCGTCTGCTCGGTCATCATCGGGGTGCCTGCGATGTCGGTCACCGTCGGCGGGGCGGCGTCGGTGCGGTCGAGGCGGACGGTGCGCCCGTTGCCCAGGCCGGGCATGAACGTCGCCGGATTCCAGGACACCCGCCACCCGACGGACAGGTTCCGGACCCAGCCGTCGACGTTGTAGGTCCAGGTCCGGTCCTTGCCGAGGTCCCAGGTGGCGACGGCGTTGAACATCCCCGAGTCCGCGTCGAGGTCGATGATCTGGTTGACGTCGAAGTGCACCCGCTCCGGCGACAGCGCGTCGAACGCCTGCGACATCGAGCTCTTCGCCGCATTCGGATAGGACGTCAGGTCGGCCGCGGCGTCGACATCGCCGTGGTTGATGGCACTCACGTACCGGTCGAGCACCGACTGGGCATCGGTCTTCGGTCTCGTCAGTACCCCGGAGACGACTCCCACACCGAGCACCACTGCGACGCCGAGCGCGAGTGCGTTCCAGACCCGAAGTCGCCCCCTACCCGTCCGCATGTGTCGATCATCCGATACCCGACGGGTCTCGTGCATGCGCTCACGGGGGCTAAGTGGTCACAACTCCGCCACGGTTCCGTGACACGTTGCGACATTCGGCATCAAATCGTGATCACGATTCTCTGGACAAGGCCGCCCACCCGGTCGGGCGTGGGTCAGGTGAGACCCGCGTACGAGTGCAGACCCGACACCACCATGTTGATGATGAACAGGTTGAACAGCATGGCGACGAAGCCCGCGACGTTGATCCACGCGGCCCGCGTGTCACGCCATCCGGAGGTCGCGCGGGCGTGCAGGTACGCCGCGTAGATCACCCAGGCGATGAACGACACCGTCTCCTTCGGATCCCAGCCCCAGAACCGGCCCCACGCCGCCTCGGCCCAGATGGCGCCGAGGATGATGCCGGCACCGAACAACGGGAACGCGATGATCGTCGACTTGTAGGCGAGCCGGTCGAGCGTCTGGGCGTCGGGCAGGCGGGCGGCGATCTTGCCCCACACGCCGGGCGACTCCTCGCCCTTGGGCTGACGCACCCGCAGCAGGAACATCAGGCTCGCGACACCGCCGACCATGAAGATGCCGCTGCCGACGCTGACGATCGTCACGTGGATCGGCAGCCAGTACGAGCGCAGGGCCGGAACCACCGGCGCGGCGTCGGCGTACAGCACGGTGCCCGCCAGGAACATCAGGATCAGCACGGGGATCAGCAGAAACGCCCACAGCGACCGGTACGCCGGCTTGCGCAGCAGCACCAGCCCGACCGCGGTCGCCGTCGCGGTCGCCATGCTCACGAACTCGTACATGTTGCCGAGCGGGAACCGCTCGGTCGCAAAGCCACGCAGCACGATCGATGCGAGCTGCAGCACGACGCCGACCACCAGGACGGACATCGCCATGTTGCCGAGGCGCTCGGACCACGGCTTGTCCTGCGGGTCGGTCACCCGGCCGGGAACCTGCGGCGGGGCGGGCGCGGTTCCGGCCGCGACCAGCTCTCGCGCCTCGCGCTCCTGGACGGCGCGCGCCCGCGTGGTCGCGTACTGCGCGATCAGGAGCACGAACGCCAGGACGAACACCGCGAACGCGGACTGGAACGCCAGGTCGCTGTACTGCGCCAGGGTCTCGTTGATCGGCATGGTTCTCTCTCCTGCGCGTCAGGCGCGGCTGTCTGTCGGTGTGTCGGTGGACCGGCCCAGGTCGTCGAGCACCCGGGCGGCGAGCCGGTCGAACTCGTCACCCCAGCCGGCCTGGTCGGTTCGGGCGAGGCCGCCCAGCTCCACTACGGTACGTCGTTGTTCCGGCGCCAATGTATCCGACACCGTGTCGGCATCCTCGGTCGGGGGTGCGACGTAGGCCCGCACCCAGATGCGGCGACGCTTGACCACCAGCGACACCAGCAGGCCGCCCATCATCGTCAGCGCGAACACCAGCACCCACTGCTGCGCGGGATCGTGCGAAACCTGCAGGTTGACGAAGTCCTTCGCCCCGTCGAACCGCACCACGGTGCCGTCGGCGAGCGTCGTCGACTCGCCCGGCCGCAGGTTCACCCGGTCCTGCTTGACCATCCGGCCCTGGTTCACCAGCTCCTTGCTGAGCGAGAAGATCGACTGCGGGTTGCCGGTGTCGAGACCGGTGTCGCCCTTGTAGATGTCGATCGCGACCGCCGGGTCGGTCAGCGCCGGGTAGTCCGACGAGAGCAGGTTCCCGTGGAACAGCGCGCTCGGCGCGAACAGGCCCTCGATGCCGATCTGGTTCTTGCGCCGCTCCGTCTCGTCCGGGTAGAGGCCGCCGGGCGGGTCGAACCGCATCGCGCCGCTGGACAGGAACGTGGTCGCGTCGTCGGGCCGCCACTGCAGCGTCTCGGTCCGGCTCTCGCCGTTCGGGAAGATCACGGTGAACGTCGGGGCGTAGCCGTGGCCCTGCAGGTACACGCGGTCGCCTGCGACGCGCAGTGGGTGGTTGACCTGCAGCGTGGCCTGTCGCCACGTGTTGGAGGTGAGGTCGTCGCCGGCCTGGTAGTCGACGTTCGAGGTGAACATCTCGGCCTGCCCGTTGTCGAGGTAGTCGGCGGTGAAGTCGTTGACCTTGACGCACAGCGGGGTCAGGCCGAGGCCGTCCTCCTCGAGGCCCGCGCGGAACGAGTCGAACACGGCGGGCGAGGTGGTGCAGATGCCGGGACCGCCGTCGGCGATCACGATGACGTTGCCCTCGTAGCTGAACAGCTTGCCGATCGCGATCGCGGCGAGCAGACCGACCAACGACAGGTGGAACACCAGGTTGCCCGCTTCGCGCAGGTACCCCTTCTCGGCGGACACCGTGACCTCGCCGGGCCGGCCGGCCCGCAGCTCGTCGCCGGTGCGGGTGACCGTCTTCCAGCCGCGCAACCGGGCCACCGCGTCGGCCGCGACGGCCTCCGGGGTGGCGTCGACGACGGCCTCGGCGTGGTGCGGCAGCCGCGCCAGCCGGCGCGGCGCGGCGACCGGCTTGCTGCGCAGCGCCCGGTAGTGCTCCCAGCAGCGCGGGACGATACAGCCGATCAGCGAGACGAACAGCAGCGCGTAGATCGCGGTGAACCAGAAGCTGCTGAACACATCGAACAGCTCGAGCTTGTCCATCAGCGGTCCGAGTGTCGGCCGGTTCGCGATGTACTCGTCGACCTTCCCGGCGTTCAGGCTGCGCTGCGGCAGCAGGGCACCCGGGATCGCGGCGACCGCCAGCAGGAACAGCAGCACCAGCGCGGTCCGCATCGACGTCAGCCCGCGCCAGGTGTTGCGCCCGAGCGCCACCAGCCGGCCGACGGCCGACTGCCTGGGCACCGCGGTCGGGCCGTCCGGACCCGCGGTCCTCTTCTCTTCACCGACCGTCATATCGGCAACGTCACCTCCGACACGAACGCGTCACGAACCCAACCGACGAACACATCCCACGCGCCGGTGACCAGCGCGACGCCGACGGCCACCAGCATCACGCCACCGAAGATCTGGATCGTGCGGGCGTTGCGGCGCAGCCACCCGACCCCGCGCAGCGCGCTCGCCGACCCGAACGCCAGCAGCACGAACGGCAGACCGAGGCCGATGCAGTAGGCGACCATCAGCGACAGCCCGCGGGCCGCGGTCGCGCCTTCGGTGCCGGCGGCGACGGTGAGCACACCGGTCAGCGTCGGTCCCAGGCACGGCGTCCAGCCGAGCGCGAACACCCCGCCCAGCAGCGGCGCCCCGACCAGGCCGGAGATCCGGCGCGGCTCGAACCGCACGTCCCGCTGCAGGGCCGGGATCAGGCCGATGAACACCAGGCCCATCGCGATCGTCACGACCCCGCCGATCCGCTGGAACATCTCCCGGTTGACCGACAGGGCCGACATCGCACCGAACACCGTCATCGTGGCCAGCACGAACACGACGGTGAACCCGGCCACGAACAGCGCCGCCGCCCCGGCGACCCGCATCCGTGCGGCCCGCGACTCGGTCCGGACGCTCGCCTGGTCGACCGTCACCGCGGGCGCGTCCGCGCCCACGACCCCGGCGAGGTACGACAGATAGCCGGGGACGAGCGGCACCACGCACGGCGACGCGAACGACACCAGTCCGGCGACGAGGCAGGCGCCGAGCGCGAGCAGGAGCGGGCCGGTCGCGGCCGTGTTCTGGAAGGTCGTGCCGATCCCCTGCGCGAGGTTCACGGTGTCGAGTGTTGCGGTGTTCACTGCTCGGCCGCGATCCTCTCGACCATCGGCTGCAGGTCCTCGGCGAGCAGCGCGGTCAGGTACACCGCTGCGACCCGGTGCTCACGGTCGAGCACCAGGGTGGACGGGATCACGCTGGTCGGGTAGTTGCCGCCGAGCGCGGTCAGGCTGCGCATCGCGGGATCCCAGATGGACGGGAAGGCCACCTTGTTGTTGGTGACGAAGTCCTGCGCCTTGTCCCGCTGCGGGTCCTTGACGTTGATGCCGAGGAACGCGACGCCCTGGTCGCGGGTGGCCTCGTACACCTTCTCCAGGTCGTCGACCTCGCCGCGGCACGGTCCGCACCACTGCCCCCACAGGTTGACCACGACGACCTTGCCGTCGAAGTCGGACAGCGAGGTGGTCTTGCCCTCGACCATCAGGTCCTCGCCGGTGAGGTTGCCGATGGTGCCGCGGCTCGCGGGCGGGTCGTAGACGATCTCCGTCTGCCCGCCGGGCGAGACGAAGTCGAACGTGCCGCCCTGCGCGACCGCGTCGTCGCCGCCGGCGCACGCGGACGCGGTCGCCACCGTGACGGCGGCGACACAGGCGAGCACGCCCGCGCGCGCGAAGCGACGGCCGGTCATGCCCCGGTCACCCTCGGATCCGACGCGCCGGCGGGCTCGGAGTAGACGATGTCGACGAGGGTGTCGCCCTCGTAGACGAGGGAGGTCAGCGACGCCAGGCCGCACTGCCGGTGCCGGGGGTCGTGCCAGAGCCGCTCGCCCTGCAGGAACCGGCGCAGCGTCCACACCGGCAGCTGATGGCTCACGCACACCGCCTCGTGCCCGACCGCCGCGACCCGGGCCGTGTTGACCGCGGCCAGCATCCGGTGCGCGATCTGCAGGTACGGCTCGCCCCACGACGGGGTGAACGGGTCGCGCAGCTTCCACCAGTGCCGCGGCCGGCGGAGGGCGCCGTCGCCGACCGAGACCTTCAGGCCTTCGAAGTCGTTCGCGGCCTCGATCAGGTTGTCGTCGGTGGCCAGGGTCAGCCCGTGGGTGTCCGCGATCGGGGTCGCGGTCTCCTGCGCCCGCTGCAGCGGCGACGCGACGACGTGGGTGATGTCGTGCGACGACAGCACCGACGCGACCGTCCGGGCCTGCGCCTGTCCGGTCACCGACAGCCGGTAGCCGGGCAGCCGCCCGTACAGGATGCCCTTCGGGTTGTGCACCTCGCCGTGCCGGAGCACGTGCACGATCGTGCGGGACTCGGCGGGATCTGCGGACGGCGTCTGCTGGGGGCTGGTCACGTGGGCTGCTCCGGGAGCTGAAGTGGGTACTGGTGGTGTGGTCGGGCGGTGCGGTCTAGCTGCTCGGCGTCGCGGCGGCGGCCGCCGCGGCCGCGGCGGGCACGGCCTGGGCGATGCGGTCGAACGCGGCGTCGTCGAGCGCGGCCGAGACGAACCACGCCTCGAACGCGCTCGGGGGTGCGTACACGCCGCGGGAGAGCAGCGTGTGGAAGAAGGCGGGGTACCGCCAGGTGTCGCTGGCCTTCGCCTCCGCGTAGTTGGTGACGGGTCGGTCGGCGAAGAACACGCTCACCATGGTGCCTGCAAATTGGACCTGGTGCCGCACGCCGGCGGCGTGGAGTGCGTCACCGAGCAGTGTCCCGAGTGTCGCGGCGTTGCGTTCCAGCGCGTCGTACACGCTCTGATCTGCGGCTTTCAGGCTGGCGAGGCCGGCCGCGACGGCGACCGGGTTCCCGGACAGGGTGCCCGCCTGGTACACCGGGCCGGCCGGCGCGAGGTGGTTCATGACGTCGGCGCGGCCACCGAACGCGGCGGCGGGTAGTCCGCCGCTCATCACCTTGCCGAATGTCGTCAGGTCACCGGCGACCCCGTCGAGCCCGTACCACCCGGAGCGACTGACCCGGAACCCGGTCATGACCTCGTCCATGATCAGCAGCGCGCCGTGGTCGGTGCACAGCCGGCGCAGGCCCTCGTTGAAACCGGGCAGCGGCGGCACCGCGCCCATGTTTCCGGCCGCGGCCTCGGTGATGACGCACGCGATCTCGCCGGGATGCGCGGCGAAGGCCTGCTCGACGGCGGCGAGGTCGTTGTAGGGCAGCACGAGGGTGTCGGACGACTGGGCGCCGGTGACGCCGGGCGAGGTCGGCAACCCGAACGTGGCCAGGCCCGAACCCGCCTCGGCGAGCAGCGCGTCGACGTGCCCGTGGTAGCAGCCGGCGAACTTCACGATCTTGGTGCGGCCGGTGAATCCGCGCGCCAGCCGGACCGCGCTCATCGTGGCCTCGGTGCCGGAGTTGACGAGGCGGACCTTCTCGACGGACGCGACGCGGTCGACGATCGTCTCGGCCAGCTCGATCTCCGACTCGGTCGGTGCGCCGAACGAGAGTCCGCCGGTCGCGGCCCGCTGGACCGCGTCGACGACCGCGGGGTGCGCGTGCCCGAGGATCATCGGACCCCAGGAGCAGATCAGGTCGACGTAGTCGTTGCCGTCGACGTCGGTGAGGGTGCAGCCCCGCGCCGACGCGATGAACCGGGGGGTGCCGCCGACCGACCCGAACGCCCGGACCGGTGAGTTCACGCCCCCGGGGATGACCGCTGAGGCCCGGTCGAAGAGCTGGGCGGACCTGGCGGAGGCGGGCGCGTGCGCGCCGGGGGTGGCAGTCACGACCTCCAGTGTCCCAGTTCCCGCGATCTTGACAACGACAGGGTGTAGGAGAAGGCACGCGCGGGGCGCGAAAGTGCGTCCGGTGGTTCCGCCGTGATGCCAGGATGTGCCGATGGACGATCGGTTCGAAGGTCTTCGTCAGCAGCGGCACCTGCTCTACGACCGGTTCGCGGTGGCCCAGGTCGCGGTCTCGTCGGACGGGCTGGAGGTGACGTTCGCCGGGCCGATGGAGACCGGGGTACGGGTCGGCGGGTTCGCCGTCGTCGAGGTCGCCGATCGCTGTGTGGTGGTGCAGGTGCGCAGCGTCGAGGTGGTGGAGCGGGAGGGCCCCGAGCTCGACCTCGAGGTGCGCGAGCAGGTGCACGGGTACGGGGTGTCGGCCGCCCGGGCCCGGCCGATGATGCGGGCGCTGCACGGGAGCGCGGTGACCCTCGGGGAGCTCGACTCCGCCGGCTTCACGGTGCTGCCGCGGACGGTTCCGTTCGGGGAGAGCCCGATCCGCCCGGCCACCGCCGGCGAGGTCGCCGCGGTGGCGGCGGGTCTGCCTGCCGGCGCCGCCACCCTCGACGTGGGCGTGCTGAACCAGGCCCCGCAGGTCGCTGCGCAACTCCGGGCGACCGGGTTCGGCAGGCACACGTTCATGTGCGGGCAGTCCGGCTCGGGCAAGACGTACACGACCGGCGGCCTGCTCGAGCGTCTGCTGCGCCGGACGAGTCTGCCGATCCTGGTCTTCGACCCGAACTCCGACCACGTGCACCTCGGTGCGACCGCCGATCCCGCGGACGAGTCACCCGCGGCGGTCCGGCATCGCGCCGTCGCGGGCGACGTGTACGTGGCGCGGGCCCGCGGCTTCGGCTCCCCGTTCACGCTGTGCCTCGACTTCAGCGATCTCGAGGTGGACACCCAGGCGCTGCTGCTGCGCATGCACCCGGTGCGGGACCTCGACGACTTCCACGCGCTGCGGCAGGTGACGTCGACGCTGACCGCCCCCTACTCGGCGGCGGACGTCGCGGCGGCGGCCGCCGCGACACCGGAGGGCGCCCGCCTGGCGAAGCGGATCGCGAACCTGGGGATCGCCGACTGGGAACTGTGGCGCCGCGAGGGTGAGCGGTCGGCGGCGGACTTCGACATCCGGACGAAGCGGTGCGTGGTGGTGGACATCGGGAGCCTGCCGACCCCGGACGAGCGGACCGCGGTCGTGTTGGCGTTGCTGGGTCGGCGGTGGGCGACCCGGCGGCGTCGGGATCCGGTGCTGCTGGTGATCGACGAGGCGCACAACGTGCTGCCGGCGGCGACGGACAATCCGTTGCTGGCGGCGACGACCGACCTCGGCACCCTGATCGCCGGGGAGGGGCGCAAGTTCGGCCTGCACCTGTTCGTCGCCACCCAGCGTCCGGGCAAGGTGCACCCGAACGTCGTGTCGCAGTGCGACAACCTGGTGCTGATGCGGATGAACGGTGCCGCGGACATCGCCGCGCTGGCCGGGTTCTTCTCCCACGTGCCACGGCCGATGCTCGAGCAGGCCACCGGGTTCGGGCTGGGCGAGGCGCTGTTCGCCGGACCGATCGCTCCGGTTCCGGTGCTCGCCAAGGTGGGCCGTCGGGTCAGCCCGCAGGGCGGCGCCGACGTCCCGGCCACGTGGGCCGAGGTCACCTCCTGACGGGCGAGGCCCGGGACGCGCGCAGGCAGTCCCGGGCCTCGAAGCGAACTGCGGTGTCCTACAGGACGACCGGGCTGGGTGCGTCGACGATGACGCCGTGGCAGACGCCGGTGGGCAGGCAGAACTCGTTGATCCGGGCCATGCCGATCCGGGCGCCGTCGACGACGCGGTAGAAGGAGAAGGTGCGACCGTCGAGGCTGTGTGCACGCACGCCGGGGATCGTGGTGATGTCCTTGTTCGTGTAGAGCAGGTCGTCCTGGTTCAGGACCGGGTTGACCAGGTACTCGGTGTGCGAGCCGTCGGCCAGCAGCGTGAACCGCTCGGAGCCGGGCACCGCGGGGGCGGCGGAGGCGATCGCGGCGGAGGACGCCAGCACGGCGACGCCTCCGGCCGCGACGGTGACGATGCGGGCAATCCGGGTGACAGTGCTCATAGTTCCCAGATGAAACACGACCGGCGCCCGGTTCGCCACCGAACGGCGGTCGCGACACGGTCACAGGTTCCCGCGCGCCGCCTGCTCCCGCTCGATGGACTCGAACAGCGCCTTGAAGTTGCCCTTGCCGAAGCCGAGCGACCCGTGCCGCTCGATGAGTTCGAAGAACACCGTCGGCCGGTCCCCGAGCGGCTTGGTGAAGATCTGCAGCAGGTAGCCGTCCTCGTCGCGGTCGACGAGGATGCCGCGCGCCTTGAGCTGGTCGACGGGTACCCGGACCCGGCCGATCCGGGCCCGCAGCGCGGGGTCGTCGTAGTAGGCGTCCGGGGTGGCGAGGAACTCGACGCCCTCGGCGCGCAGCGCGTCGACACTGGCGAGGAGGTCGTCGGTCGCCAGGGCGAGGTGCTGGCAGCCCGGCTCGCCGTAGAAGTCGAGGTACTCGTCGATCTGGGACCGCTTGCGCCCGATCGCGGGTTCGTTGAGCGGGAACTTGACGCGGTGATTCCCGTTCGCGACCACCTTGCTCATCAGGGCCGAGTATTCGGTGGCGATGTCGTCGCCGACGAATTCGGCCATGTTCGTGAACCCCATGACCTCGTTGTAGAACCGCACCCAGTGGTCCATCCGGCCCATCTCGACGTTCCCGACCGCGTGGTCGAGGGCGACGAACACGTGCTCGGGTGCGCCGGGCCGGCGGGTGAATCCCGAACTGCGGGGCTCGAATCCCGGCAGGTACACCCCGCGGTACCCGGACCGGTCCACGAGTGTGTGGCGGGTGCTGCCGTAGCTGGCGAGTGCGGCGACGCGAACGGTGCCGTGCGCGTCGGTGACGTCGTGCGGTTCGGTGAGGACGACGGCTCCGTGCGCCCGGGCGTGGGCGACGCAGCGGTCGACGTCGACTACCTCGAGCGCCAGGTCGACGACGCCGTCGCCGTGCCGGCGGTGATGGTCGGCGAGCCCGCTGGCCGGGTCGACGGCGCCGCTCACCACGAAACGGGCCGATCCGGATTCGAGGACGAACGACTTGTGGTCGCGCAGACCGGTTTCCGGCCCCGCGTACGCCACCAGCGTCATGCCCCAGGCCGAGACGAAGTAGTGCGCTGTCTGGGTTGCGTTGCCGCAGACGAACTCGACCGCGTCCATGCCGACGACCGGGAACGGGTCGGCCGCGTCGTCGTGGTCGACGAGTCCGACGAGTCGGCGCAGTTGCCCGGCCCGCAGGTGCGCGGCGCGTTCGTGGGGGGTGAGCCGCAGAGTGCGCATGCCTCACTGTCGGCCCGTGGCGACGGCCGTGCAACGGTCGGCGTTGACGCTGGTCATCCTGTACAGAATGCTGGGCTGTGGCGGGGTTTCACTGGACAGATCGACTACCGCGCACCGGTTGATCGGGAGGCTGGCCATGACACTGGATCGGCTCGACGTCGCCCTGCTCGAACTGCTGCACGACGAGCCGAGGATCGGGGTGCTGGAGGCGTCGCGACGGCTCGGCGTGGCCCGCGGCACCGTGCAGTCCCGCCTCGACCGCCTCGAGCGCTCCGGTGTGATCGCGGGCCGCTCCCCCACCCTGGACCCGTCGGCGCTGGGATTTCCGGTGACGGCCTTCGCGACGCTCGAGATCGTGCAGGGCCAGGGCCACGGCGCGGTGATCGAACACCTGTCCGCGATCCCCGAGGTGCTCGAGGCGCACACCACGACCGGGTCGGGCGACCTGCTGATCCGGGTCGTCGCCCGCACGCACGCCGACCTGCAGCGGGTGATCAACGAGATCGTCGACGGCAGGCACGTGCTGCGGTCGTCGACCGCGATCGCGCTCGAGACCCCGATCCCGTTGCGCCACGTGCAGTTGGTGCCGGTCGCGCGGGACGGCGCCGGGTGAGGTCAGTCCTGGTCGCCCGGCAGATGCGGTTCGATCTCGCGCATGATCGCGGCACGTGACCGGGCGCCCGGCAGTCGGACCACCGGCTCGCCGCCGACGAACAGCGCGAGCGTCGGCGTGCCCATCACCTGGTTCTCGCCGGCGACCACCGGGTTCGTGCCGACGTCGAGGGTGACGACGCGCATCCGGCCGTCCTGCTCGGCCGCGATCTGTTCGAGCACCGGGGTGATCATCCGGCACGGCCCGCACCCCTGCGCGGTGAAGTCGACCAGCACCGGCAGGTCGGCGTGCAGGACGTCGGTGGCGAACCGGGCGTCGGTGGTGGTGGCGAGCGTCATGAGCGAGCCCTTCTTGCTGTCGTCGGGTGGAGCGATCGAGCGTCGACACGGATCAGCGGTCGACCTGCGCGAGGAGCCGATGTCCCGGAACAACGTCCGCGCCGCATTCGCACACCAGGCGGGCGCCGACCCGGCCTCCGCATCCGCCGTGGCGATAGGCCACGTCGGGCGCGGAGTCGGACTCGAGGTGGCGCTCCCCCCAGTCGGTGAGCGCGGCGAGAACGGGAAGCAGGTCGAGCCCGGCGGCGGTGAGCGTGTACTCGAGCCGCGCGCGGCTGCCGGGGACGCGGTACTCGCGGGTGCCGAGCACCCCGGCCGCGACGAGCCGGTGGAGCCGGTCGGACAACACGGTGCGCGGTGCACCGGTCGCGGTGCGCAGCTCGTCGAAGCGGCGCACTCCGAGCGACACCTCGCGCACGACGAGCAGCGCCCAGCGCTCGCCGAGCAGGGTCAACGTGTCCGACAGCGTGGTCACGGCGCTGAGTCTACATTTCACACCCAGGATCGACGGCCCGGGGCGCCGACGAATTTCACCCGTCGGCGAGCGCTTGGTCCTCGACCGCCAGCATCACCTCGGTGGACTTGATCAGCACGGTGGCGGGTCTGCCGGCTTCGAGGCCGAGTTCCTCGACCGCTTCCCTGGTGATCGACGCCGTCACGATCTGATCACCGCCGTCGAGCCGCACCTTCACGGTGGCCATCACCGCTCCGGTGGTGACGTCGACGACGGTTCCGGACAACTGGTTTCGGGTGGACAGGCGCATCGGTCTCCTCGATTCGGCCGGGGGCTCGATGAGACGGTAACCCTCCTTCCGCAGGCACGAACCGCGAACGGCAGCCACCGCACCGCACAGCCGGAGCGCATCTGCGGTGACCAACGGTTCACAGATCCGCAATGCCGGGAGTGGTATCTCGAAACAACCGCGTCCGAGACTTCTCGACATTCGGGCGCGCACGCGGTGTGCCCTGGTTTTGCGGAGGAGGCGCACGTGAGCGGCGACCGGGTCGACACCCTCTGTGCGTACTGCGGGGTCGGGTGCGGACTGACCCTCGACATCACCACCGACCCGGCGACGGGACGCCGCACGGCCGCGAAGGCGGCGGGACGGAAGACGCATCCCACGAACTTCGGCCGGCTGTGCACCAAGGGCAACACCACCGCGGACATGCTCGCTGCACCCGGACGGATGACGTCGCCGTATCTGCGCCGCGAACGCGGCGCCCCGATCGAGTCCGGCGACATGGACGCCGTGATCACCGAGACCGCGCGGCGATTGCGGGCGATCGTCGACGAGCACGGCCCCGATGCGCTCGCCCTCTACGTGTCGGGACAGATGTCGCTCGAAGCCCAGTACCTGTCGAACAAGCTCGCGAAGGGGTTCATCGGCACCAATCGGATCGAGTCCAATTCCCGGCTGTGCATGGCCAGCGCCGGCACCGGCTACAAGCAGTCCCTCGGCGCGGACGGGCCACCCGGCTCGTACCAGGACTTCGACCGGGCGGACGTGTTCTTCGTGATCGGCGCCAACATGGCGGACTGCCACCCGATCCTGTTCCTGCGGATGATGGATCGGGTCAAGGCAGGCGCGAAGCTGATCGTCGTCGACCCACGTCGCACCGCGACCGCCGACAAGGCGAGCCTGTTCATGCAGATCGCGCCGGGCACCGACCTCGCGCTCCTCAACGGGCTGCTGCACCTGGTCGTCGCGAACGGACACACCGACCCCGACTTCATCGCGGAGTTCACCGAGGGGTGGGACGCGATGCCCGGCTTCCTGTCCGACTACCCGCCCGACCGGGTCAGCGAGATCACCGGCATCCCCGAGGCAGACATCCGGCAGGCGGCGCAGTGGATCGGCGAAGCCGGCGACTGGACGAGCTGCTGGACGATGGGGCTGAACCAGAGCACGCACGGCACCTGGAACACCAACGCCATCTGCAATCTGCACCTGGCGACCGGCGCGATCTGCCGACCCGGCAGCGGCCCGTTCTCGCTGACCGGGCAGCCGAACGCGATGGGCGGCCGGGAGATGGGGTACATGGGCCCCGGCCTCCCGGGGCAGCGGGCCGTGACATCCGACGCCGACCGGGAGTTCGTCGAGGACCACTGGAACATTCCGCGCGGAACGCTGCGCACCGAGATCGGCGGCGGCACGATCGACATGTTCTCCCGCATGGCCGCCGGGGAGATCAAGGCCTGCTGGATCATCTGCACCAATCCCGTTGCGACGGTGGCCAATCGCAAGACGGTACTGGCCGGACTCGAGCGGGCGGACCTGGTGATCGCCCAGGACGCGTTCCTCGAGACCGAGACCAACGACTACGCCGACATCCTGTTGCCCGCCGCGCTGTGGACCGAGTCGGAGGGGGTGATGATCAATTCCGAGCGCAACCTCACCCTGTTCCAGCAGGCGCTCGACCCGGCCGGTCAGTCCCTCCCGGACTGGCAGATCATCGCCCGGATCGCTTGCGAGATGGGCTATTCGGAGGCGTTCACCTACTCCTCCGCGGAGGAGGTGTTCGAGGAGATCAAGCAGTTCGCCAATCCGCGGACCGGGTACGACCTGCGCGGGGTGACCTACGAGCGACTGCGGAGGACGCCGATCCAGTGGCCGTGCCCACCCGGGACCGACACCGACCGCCACCCGATCCGCTACCTCAACGACGGGGTCAGCCAGACCCTGCTCGTCCGCGAGGACGGCACCACGCCGCGGCTCGCGTTCCCGACCGCGAGCGGGCAGGCGGTCTTCTTCGCCCGCCCGCACATGCTGCCCGCCGAGATGCCCGACGACGACTTCCCGTTCCTGCTCAACACCGGTCGGCTGGCGCACCAGTGGCACACGATGACGAAGACCGGCAAGGTCGCCAAGCTGAACAAGCTCAATCCCGGCCCGTTCGTCGAGATCCATCCAGGGGACGCCGCCCGTCTCGGTGTCACGGACGGGGACCGGATCGAGGTGGCGTCCCGCCGCGGCCGCGCGGTGCTGCCGGCCACGGTCACCGACCGGGTCCGGCCCGGCGACTGCTTCGCCCCGTTCCACTGGAACGACGTGTTCGGCGAGTACCTGGCCGTCAACGCGGTCACCAACGACGCGATCGACCCGGACTCCCAGCAGCCGGAGTTCAAGGCCTGCGCGGTCACCCTCACCGCGGTGGCCGCCGTGGACGAGCCGGCCGCCGACCCCTTCGCGCAGGCGCCACCGCACCCCGCGGCACCGTCGATCACGGGCCGGACACCGACGCAGGAGCACACACTGTCCCAGATCGACACTCTCGCCGACCTTCTCGGCGTCTCCGCCGACCCGACGCCCACCCTCGGCGCACTCGAGCGCCGCTTCCTCGCGGGACTGGTCGCCGGGCTGCGCAGCGATGCCGGCCGCCTGGCCCCGGGGGTCCCCGCGCTGCCCGCGAGCGCACCGTTCGATCCCGCTACCCGCGCCTGGGTCGACGGCGTCCTGGCCGGGCTGTTCTCCCGCACCTCGGTCCCGGGGTCCGGCAGCGGCGAAGCCCTCCCCGGCGGCGGTGCGGTCCCCGTCCTCGGCGGCGGCCCGGCGACCCCGGATCGCACCGGAGACGAGTCCGCCGCGCGCGCTCCGATCGTGGTGCTGTGGGCCTCGCAGACGGGCAACGCCGAGGAGTTCGCGGCCACCTGCGCGGCCTCGCTCACCGACGCGGGCCTCCCCGTGAGCCTGCACGACATGGACACCTTCCCCGCCGCGGACCTCGCCGGCACCCGGGAGGTGCTGGTGATCACCAGCACCTACGGCGACGGCGACGCACCGGACAACGGCGCCGGCCTGTGGGATGCCCTCTCCGGCGACACCGCACCGACGCTACCCGAGACCCGTTACGCCGTACTCGCATTCGGTGACTCCACCTACGACGACTTCTGCGGCCACGGACGCACACTCGACGCCCGCCTCGCCGAACTCGGCGCCACCCGCATCCTCGACCGCGTCGACTGCGAACCCGACTACGAGGACGCGGCCGCATCCTGGCTGACCGCGGTCACCGAGGCACTCCGGACCGCTCCGGTACTCGCCGGCGCCGGTGGCGCCGCGACGGCAACTGCGCCGACCCCGGTCACCCGGGCGCCCGCCCCCGCCATCGACACCCCGCCGGCGGTCACGCGGTACACGCGCAAGACCCCACTGGTGACATCGATGACCCGCAACGTCGCCCTGTCGCTGCCGGGGTCGTCGAAAGACGTGCGGCAGTTCGGTTTCCACCTGCCCGACGGCACCCTCGAGTACGAGGTGGGCGACGCCCTCGGGGTGTGGCCGCGCAACGCGGCGCCGGTCGTCGACGACTGGCTCGCTCTCGCGGGCCTCGACGGCGACACGACGATCGAACTGGCCGACCACGGCGCGATGACCTTGCGCGCCGCGCTCACCGACCGCCTCGAGATCACCCGTGTCACGACCGAGCTGCTGCGTTTCGTCCACGACCGCACCGGGGACGACGAGCTCGCCGCGATGCTGAAGCCGGAGAGCAAGGCCGCGCTCGACGACTGGACATGGGGTCGTCAGTCGTTGGACGTCCTCGCCCGCACTCCGGTGCGGGTGCCGGCGGCGGAATGGCTGACGGTCCTCAACCCCCTTCAGCCGCGGCTGTACTCGATCTCGTCGAGTCCGAAGGAGAACCCGAACGAGGTGCAGCTGACGGTCTCGGCCGTCCGGTACAACGTGCACGGCATACCCCGGCGCGGGGTGTGCTCGACCTACCTCGCCGACCACGCCCAGAACGACCCCGTCGGCATCTTCGTGCAGAAGTCCCGAAGTTTCCGGCCCCCGTCCGACCCCGGCACACCGATGATCATGGTCGGACCCGGCACCGGTGTCGCACCCTTCCGCGCCTTCCTCCACGAACGCCGGGCACTCGGGCACACCGGCCCGAACTGGCTCTTCTTCGGCGAGCAGCACGCGGCCACCGACTTCTACCACCGCGACGAGATCGAGGAACTGCGCCGCGACGGTGTCCTCACCGAACTCGATCTCGCGTTCTCTCGCGACCAGGCCGAGAAGGTCTACGTCCAGGACCGCATGCGCGAGCGGGGCGCCCGTCTCTGGGAGTGGCTGCAGGACGGCGCCCACTTCTACGTGTGCGGTGACGCCGCCCGCATGGCCAAGGACGTCGACGAGGCCCTCTGCGGCGTCGTCGCCCGGCACGGGAAGCTCGCACCCCGCAGCGCCGAGGCCTACGTCCGGGCCCTCGCGGCCGAGAAGCGGTACGTGCGCGACGTGTACTGACGCCACCGCGGCGGATCAGGACCCGACAATGCGTCACAATTGACGAGGAATCTCCGCGGATGCGAGTCTTTGATGGCCAGCATATCCGTATGTGCGAAAGGAAGACCATGCCGTCGCTTCGCATCAAGGACGCCGCCGGCCTGCTCGGGGTCAGCGACGACACCGTGCGCCGCTGGATCGACGGCGGCACGCTGCCCGCCGACCGGGACGCGTCCGGCCGGATGGTGATCGACGGGAGGGTGCTCGCCGAGTTCGCCGTCGAACACGCCTCTCCCCCACCCAATCCACTCGGCTCCGGCAGCTCGGCGCGCAACCGGTTCGTCGGCCTGGTCACCAAGGTCACCGCCGACACGGTGATGGCCGAGGTGCAGATGCAGTGCGGGCCGTTCACGGTGGTCTCGCTGATGAGCTCGCAGTCCGTGCGCGAACTCGGGCTCGAGCCCGGCTCGGTCGCCGTCGCGATGGTCAAGGCCACCACCGTCATCGTCGAAACCCCCGAAGGCAGCTCCTGACCACGAAAGGCAACCCCATGACCCTCGTCCGCGGACGCCGCACCCTGGCGACCCTGTTCGCCGGCGCAACCGCCGTCGCCCTGATCGCCGGGTGCTCGAACTCGTCCGGCGACGACACCGCACCGACCACCGCGGCCACGTCCGGTGCGGCAACCGGCGACGTGACCGTCTTCGCGGCGGCGTCACTGAAGTCCACCTTCACCGAGCTCGGCGAGATGTTCGAGGCCGCCCACCCCGGCACGTCGGTCACCTTCAACTTCGCCGGGTCGTCCGACCTGGTGGCGCAGCTCCAGCAGGGCGCCCCGGCGGACGTCTTCGCCTCCGCGGACACCAACAACATGACGAAGGCGCAGGATCTGGTCGCCGGCACTCCGGTGAACTTCGCCACGAACACGCTGACGATCGTCACCCCGCCCGGAAACCCGGCGCACGTGACCTCGTTCGCCGATCTCGCGAAGCCCGGAGTCCAGGTGGTGGTGTGCGCGCCGCAGGTGCCGTGTGGCGCGGCCACCGAGAAGATCGAGAAGGCCACCGGCGTGACGCTGACGCCGGTGAGCGAGGAGTCCTCGGTCACCGACGTGCTCGGCAAGGTCACGTCAGGGCAGGCGGACGCCGGCCTCGTGTACGTCACCGACGCGACGGCCGCCGGCGACAAGGTCACCGCGGTGCCGTTCCCGGAGTCCGCCGGAGCGGTGAACACCTACCCGATCGCGACGTTGAAGGCCTCCGACAACCCCGACGCGGCCACCGCGTTCGTGGCACTGGTGACCGGAGCCGAAGGGCAGAAGGTGCTGTCCGGGGCCGGGTTCGCCGCGCCGTGATCTCCGGGTGGCGGGCGGGGCACGACCCCGACGGGCAGGTGCGGATCGGCCTTCCCGGATGGACGTACCTGCCCGCCGCCCTCGGGGTCGCCTTCCTGACCCTGCCCCTGATTGCGGTCTTCACCGAAATCGACTGGGGCGACTTCGTTTCCCTCGTCACCTCCGAATCCGCCCGCACCGCGCTGGTACTGAGCCTGAAGACCGCGAGCGCGAGCACGCTGGCCTGCGTCCTGCTGGGTGTCCCGATGGCGCTGGTGCTGGCCCGCGGCCGCTTCCGCGGCCGCTCGATGCTGCGTTCGCTGGTCCTGCTGCCGCTGGTGATGCCGCCCGTGGTCGGCGGGATCGCGTTGCTCTACACGTTCGGACGCAACGGCCTGCTCGGCCAGCAGCTCGAGGCGTTCGGCATCCGGATCGCGTTCTCCACCACCGCCGTCGTGCTGGCCCAGACCTTCGTCTCGCTGCCCTTCCTGGTGGTCAGCCTCGAAGGCGCGCTGCGGGTGTCGGGCCGGCGCTACGAGGAGGTCGCCGCCACGCTCGGGGCCCGGCCGACCACCGTGCTGCGCCGCGTGACGCTGCCGTTGGTGCTGCCCGGGCTGGCGTCCGGAGCCGTGCTCGCGTTCGCCCGTGCGCTCGGCGAGTTCGGGGCGACGATCACGTTCGCCGGATCGCTCCAGGGCGTCACCCGCACGCTGCCGCTCGAGATCTACCTGCAGCGCGAGACCGACCCGCAGGCCGCGGTCGCGCTGTCGTTGCTCCTGATACTGGTTGCGGTCGCGATCGTGCTGCTGACCCATCGTCACCGAACGGCGGGAGTCCTGTGAGCGCGTTGCGGGTGCAGGCCCGGCTGACCCACCGCGGCAGCGCGTTCGACGTGACCCTCGGCGACGGCGAGGTGCTCGCGGTGCTCGGGCCGAACGGGGCAGGCAAGTCCACCCTGCTCGGCCTGATCGCCGGGCTGCTGCGTCCGGACGACGGCATCGTCACCGTCGGGGGCCGCACCCTCACCGACACCGGGTCCGGGGTGTTCGTGCCACCCCACGACCGCGGGGTGGCCCTGCTGTCCCAGCAGGCGCTGCTGTTCCCGCACATGACGGCGGCGGCGAACGTCGCGTTCGCACCGCGCAGTCGTGGCCTGTCACGCTCCGCGTCCCGGCAGGTCGCCGCCCACTGGCTGCGTCAGGTCGACGCCGAGGACCTCGCCGCCCGCCGGCCGTCCCAGCTGTCGGGTGGGCAGGCACAACGGATCGCGATCGCCCGCGCACTCGCCGCCGAGCCGCGGCTGCTGCTGCTGGACGAGCCGATGGCGGCGCTCGACATCGCGGTCACGCCCGCGCTGCGCGGCCTGCTGCGCCGGATCCTGCGCGAGCAGCGGCGCACCGCGGTGATCGTCACCCACGACCTGCTCGACGCGCTCGCCCTCGCCGACCGGGTGATCGTCGTCGAGTCCGGTCGGGTCGTCGAATCCGGCCACGTCCGCGACGTTCTCGCCGCACCACGCAGCGCGTTCGCGGCGCGGATCGCCGGGGTGAACCTCGTCGGGGGCACGATGGCCGGCCCGGGCGTCCTCGAAACATCGTGGGGTGTCACGGTTTCCGGGTCGGTCGATGCGGGCGGCCCGGCGGCCGGCGGGTCCGGGGTCGCGTTGTTCGCACCGAGTGCGGTGGCCGTGCACACCGAAGCGCCGCACGCCAGCCCCCGCAACGTCTTCGAGGTGACGATCGCCGAACTCGAGACGCACGGCGCGGCGATCCGCGTGCACGCCGAGGCGAACCCCGACGGCAGCACCGGGCCGGTCGCGGACGTCACCCCGGCCGCCGTCGCCGAACTCGATCTCGCCCCCGGGCGGCGGGTGTGGTTCGCGGTCAAGGCCCAGGAGGTGTCGCTGCATCCCGCGCTCCCGGCCGTCCCCGACCCGCGATGACGCCCCGGGTCGGTGCGCCGGGCGAACACCGGGCTACCCGGAGTCGGGCGCGACCCGCAGGACGCGGTCACCGGACCCGTTGTCGGTGGTGATCAGCAGGCCCCCGTCGGGGGCCAGGGTCGCCGAGCGCAGCCGGCCGAACCGTCTCTCGAGCGCCGAGCTCTCGTGGGCGACGTACCGCCCGTCGTCCGACAGCCGCAGCAGCACCAGCTTCTCCGCCTGCTGGCTGGTCACCACCAGCACGCCGGACCACTCGCCCCAGCCCGGCCCGTCGAGGAAGGTGCCGCCGGGTGTCGCGATCGTCGGGTCTCCCGACCTCCACACCGCGACGATCGCGCCCGGCACCCGGTCCGGATCGGTCATCGGCACCGACTCGTCGTAGCGGCCCGGTGCGCGGTCCGGCCGGTAACCGTAGTTGCCGCCCGCGGTCAGCAGGTTCACCTCGTCGTCGACCCGGGTGCCCTGCTCGATGCCGTACAGCCGCCCGGTTCCCGGCTGCAGTGCCAGGCCCTGCACGTTCCGGTGACCGAGGGTGAACACCGGGCTCGCCGGGTCCGGGTTCCCGGCCGCGGGGGTGCCGTCGGTGTCGACGTGCAACACCTTGCCGCCCAACGACGCCCGGTCCTGCGGCACGGCCGGGGAGGCGGTGTCGCCGGTGCCGATGTAGAGGGTGCCGTCGGGGTGCGCGAGCACTCGGCAGCCACCGTGCCTGCCGCTCGGCGCGAGCGGAATTCCGGTCAGCACGTCGGCGCCGCGGGTCAGGGTGGTCCATCCGTCGTCGACGGTCCAGGACACCACCCGGATGTCGCCGACCGGCGCGGCGCCCGCTCCCCGGTGGCCCTGGCAGGTGTACAGCGTCCGGTTCGCCGCGAAGTCGCGGTCGAGTGCGATTCCCATCAGCCCCGTCTCCCCCGCGGCGAACAGGTCCGACAGGTCGGCCGTCACCTCGCCGGAGGTGCCGTCGGCCCGCTCGACCACGAACCGGCCGGCCCGCTCCCCGGTCAGGACCGCGCCGTCCGGGGCCACCACGACGTCCCACGGATGGGCCAACCCGTCGAGCACGGTGCTCACCCGAACCGCGGGACCGGCGTCGTCCGACGCCGCGTCGGTGCAGGCCACGGCCACCGACCCGACCATGATCGCGGCACCCAGTGCCGCGCCGATCCCGAGCATCCCGGCCATGTCCGAATCCCACATCCCCGTCGCGGTCGAACCAACGATAGCGCCGCGCCCACGGCCCGTCCGGGGCAAAGCGAACCGACGGCCGTGGGTCCGTGCCGCCGCCGAACACGTCCAGCGCGTCCGCAGGGAGTGGGAGTGCTACGGACGTGCCGGGAAGGTCATCTCGTAGTCCTCGAGCCGCACCCGGCGGGTGCGGGCCCGGTACCGCCACGAGGAGCCCGGCCACAGCGCATGGTTGGTGCCGCGTCCGTCGAGGTACCAGCTCGCGCACCCGCCGGTGCTCCACACCGCGGTGCCGAGCCGGCGCTGCACCTCGTCGTGCGACGCGTCCTGCACCGACTCCCGGACGTCGAGGGCGACGGCCCCGGACCGGTCGACGGCCGCGATCGCGCCCAGCACGTACCGGATCTGGGACTCGATCATGAACACCACCGAGTTGTGGCCGAGGCCGGTGTTCGGCCCGGACAGCAGGAAGGCGTTCGGCAGTCCCGCGACGGTGATCCCGAGATGGGTGCGGGCACCGGCCGCCTGCCACCGCTGCTGCAGGGTGATCCCGTCCCGGCC
This sequence comes from Rhodococcus olei, assembly GCF_039540555.1. Lineage (NCBI taxonomy): Bacteria > Bacillati > Actinomycetota > Actinomycetes > Mycobacteriales > Nocardiaceae > Rhodococcus > Rhodococcus olei. Next base: position 188,208 of record NZ_BAABFB010000066.1, read on the forward strand.
GGTGAGCGGCAGCCGGGCGAGCGCGCCCGCGACCCGGAATCCGGTGGCGAGGACGATGACGTCGGCCGCCCGCATGACGCCGTCCGCGGCGACGACCCCGTCCGGGGTGATCCGCTCGATCGGGTCGGTGACGACCTCCGCCCCGGGTCCGGCCAGTGCGGGAAAATAGGTGTCGGAGTATAGGATCCGCTTGCAGCCGATGCGGTGCTCCGGGGTGAGGGCACGGCGCAGCCCGGGGTCGGCGATCTGACTGGTCAGGTGCCGCCGGGCGCGGCGCTGCAACCGCGCCGACGCCGTCCGGGGCCCGGCGAGGGCGGGCACCAACGCCTCCGCCCGCCAGTACTCGACCGCTCGGGCGACCCGCCGCAGTCGTGGCGCACGGGTGCCGCGGGCGGGTAGCACCCAGGACGGGGTCCGCTGGTACAGGGTCAGATGCGCTGCTCGCCCGGCGATCTCGGGCACGACCTGGACCGCGGAGGCGCCGGTGCCGATCACCGCGACCCGCGCGCCGTCGAGGTCGACCCCGTGATCCCAGTCGGCCGTGTGCATGACCGGACCGCCGAACGTGTCCGCTCCCGGAATCCGCGGCAGCTTGGGCAGATTCAGCGCCCCGGTCGCGACGACGAGGAACTGCGCCGCGTAGCGGCGGCCGTCGACGGCCGCGACGTGCCAGCGGGCGGAGGCCTCGTCCCACCGGCCGTCGGCGACCTCCGCGCCGAGGACGATGCGGTCGCGCAGCGGTGCGGCCACGCCGGTCAGATAGTCGAGGATCTCCGGTTGCCGGGCCCGCGCCGTGGTCCATCGACCCGGCGCGGCGGCGTAGGAGTACAGCACCGACGGGACGTCGCAGGCGCTGCCCGGATAGGTGTTCGCCCGCCAGGTTCCGCCGACCCCGGTGGCCTTCTCCAGCACCAGGAAGTCGCGCTCACCGGCGCGCTCGAGCGCGGCCGCCATGCCGAGGCCGGCGAATCCGGCCCCGATGATCAGCACCCGCGCGGACCGTACGTCGTCACTCGTCACACCCATACTTGAACAGTGTTCAAGTATGGGTGCGCGAAGGCAAGTCACAGATACGGGCGGTCCCGCCGCCGGGTCAGTTCGCCGACCCGCCCGAGCTCGAACCCGGGCCCTGGCCACCCACGGACGCGATGCGGTGCACGCCCGCGACGGCGCCCTGCAACAGGGTCCCGTCCGGCATGATGTTCCCGGCCAGCTGCAGGGTGTTCTGGCCGGCGCCCTGACCGATCTGCTGCGCCCTACGGACGTGCCCGGTCTGGGCGTCGGTCACGGTGTACTCGTAGGTGTCGTCCGGCCCCGGCTGCCCGCCGGGCGAGCGGCGCGCGATCGTGTAGATGCCGCCGTCGGCCAGCGAGAGCTTGGGCACCGCGGCCGAGCGGACCTCGTTCGTCCACTTCGTCGCGCAGCCGCTGCCGTCCGCCGCGACGTCCACGCGCACCATCCCGCCGGTGAAGTCCGCGGTCGGCGGCACGCTGGGGCCGAGGTCGACCGGGTAGGGGTAGCCGAACGTCGACGCCACGAAGACGCTGTTTCCCGAGCCGATCGGCGAGTTCTCGGTGCCGGCCACGACCGGGGTCGAGCACACCGTGGAGCCGTCTGCGGTGCGATGGACCAGCAGGTTCTCCTGCGGGGCGGCGTTGTCGGTGATCGCGATGTACTCGGTGCCGGTCCGCGGCCCGAAGAACGTCGGGGTCGCGCCGGTGCCGTGGCTGAGCTGGCCCGGCTTGCGCCCGGGGCCGCGGTCGTACTCCTTGCGCCACACCACCTGCGGCGTGCCGCTGTCGTCGATGCGCAGCAGGTAGAGCGCGTGGGTGGTGGCCACCGACATGCCCTCCGGGGCCGAGGCGATGCTGTTGGCGACACCCTCCCCGGCGCCGAGCAGGATCGACGAGGCGACGCCCGTGGCGGTGTCCACGACGCCGACCGTCGCGCGGGAGGTGGCGAACCACACCTTGCCGGAGTGGTCCGGGGTCGGCGCGACGACGTTGTCGCATCCGGGTGTGCCGCAGAACTTCTCGGCCGCCGACGCGATCGAGGTCGACTCCGCGGTGAACAGGCGCCACGATCCGTTCGGGCCACCGCGGTCGTGGCCGATCCGCACCAGGTTCTTCCGCCCGTCGACCGCGACCATCCGGTTCGCGTTGTCGAGATAGCCGTAGACGCCGGAGAACAGCCCGCCCTTCGGCAGCGCCAGCGACGCGAGCGACGCCCCGGTGCCGGGGTCGAGCAGCTGCACGACCGGCGACTGGTCGGCGTTGGAGCTGCACAGGGCCTGCACCACGCCGTCGGAGCCCATCAGGATGCTGGCGCAGTTGGCGCCGAGCGGGGCGAACGTCGAGCGCACGGCGCCCGCGCCGGGCCCGGCGAACGGGGTGCTGTCGGACGCCTCCGAGTCGCCGTGCTGGAACGCGGTGCCCACGGGACCGGCGGCCGGGTTCGGGGGCGGCAGCGGACCGAACTTGCCCGGCGCGGCGCTCGCCGCGGCGGCGATCGTCAGTGCCGCGGTCGCCGCCAGGGCGGCGGCGAGAACGGGCGTGGTCGTGGCGCGGATCACGGTACCTCCAGGTTGCCGGGGCTCGCCGCGGCGAGCATGGACTCGATGTCGGTGAATTTGGTGCGCGGCCGGCCCTGGGTCCGGCCGCGATCGCGTTCGGCGGCGTCGATGGCGCGCCACCCCTCGCCGTCGACGACCTCGGGACTGCGGGCGCGGAGCAGCGCGGTCAGGGTGTCGCGGTTCCCGGTCGGTGCCACGAGCCGTCCCGCGACGGCGTCGTCGAGCAGGTGGGCGACCGTCTCCTGCGCGCACCGCTTGTTGGTGCCGATCACGCCGGACGGACCCCGCTTGATCCAGCCCGCCGCGTACACGCCGGGCAGCGGCGCGCCGGTCCGGGGGTCGGCGACCCGACCGCCCGCGTTGGGAATGACCCCGCGGTCCTCGTCGAACGGCAGTCCGGGCACCGCCGTGCCGCGGTAGCCGATCGCGCGCAGCACCAGGGAGGTCTCGATGCTCTCGTACCGGTCGGTGGGTTCGGCCCGCCGCACGCCGTCCTCGTCGACCAGCGCATTGTGCACGATCCGCACGCCCTCGACGCGACCTTCGCCGAGCATCACCACCGGAGAAACCATATAGCGCAACACAATTCGCCTGTTCCCCGGGGTCGGCGGACGCTCCGCGTACTCCGCGGCGACGGCCGTCTTGAGCGCCGTCGCGGCGTCGGACGCGTCGTCGCCGGCCGCCCCTCGGGCGTGCTCGTCGAAGGCCAGGGCGTCGACGACGACGTCCACTCCGGGCAACCGGCCCAGCGCGATCAGCTCCGGGCTGGTGTAGGCCGCCTCGGCGGGACCACGGCGACCGAGCAGCACCACCTCGCGAATGTTGCTCGCGCGCAGTGCCTCCAGCGCGTGGTCGGCGATGTCGGTGGCCGCGAGCTCGTCGGGGTCCGACACCAGGATCCGCGCCACGTCCAGCGCCACGTTGCCGTTGCCGACGATCACGACCCGCTCTCCGGACAGGTCGAACCGGGCGTCCGCCCGGTCGGGATGGCCGTTGTACCAGGCCACGAACTCGGTCGCGCCGTGACAGCCGGCGAAATCCTCACCCGGCACCCCCAGCCGCCGGTCGCCGGCGGCCCCCACCGCGTAGATCACGGCGTGGTGGTGCGCCATCAGGTCGTCGTGCGACAGGTCGGCGCCGATCTCGACGTTGAGGCGGAACGCGAACGCCGGATTCGACGTGGTCGCCCGGAAGACGTCGGTGATGGCCTTGGTACCGGGGTGGTCGGGGGCCACCCCGGCGCGGATCAGGCCCCACGGGGTGGGCAGCCGATCGAACATCTCCACTTCCACGGCCGCCCCGGCCCTGCCGATCAGGTCCGCGGCGGCGTAGCACGCGGCCGGGCCCGACCCGACGATCGCCACCCGCAGTGGCGTCGTGTCCGGCGGCAGCGTGACCCGTCCACCCGGTTCCAGTGCGTCCCACGACGATTCGAGTGGATGGCGGTCGAACCAGTCGGCGTTGACGGACGCGTAGCGGGCGTGCTCCTCGGGCAGCTCGTCGGCCGCGAAGATCGCGTCGACCGGGCACTCCTCGGCGCAGGCGCCGCAGTCGATGCAGGTGCCGGGGTCGATGTGGAGCATCTCCGCGGTCGCGAAGCCCGGATCGGCCGGTGTGGGCCGGATGCAGTCGACCGGGCACACCTCGAGGCAGGTCGCGTCGTTGCAGCACGGCTGCGTGATCACGTAGGCCATGACCGGGACTCAGACGTCCCACTCGACCGGCAGCGACCGCGGTCCGCGCAGCGCGGCGGCGACCATGCTCGTCACCCTCGCCTGCTCCTCGGCTCCGGCCCGCAGACGCAGCCCCGGCAGCCGTTCGAGCAGCACCGCGAGGGCTGTCTGCATCTCCACCAGCGCCAGCCAGTTGCCCAGGCACGCGTGCGGGCCGCCGCCGAACGCGGTCGCGGGCATGACCTGCCGGGTGATGTCGAACCGGTCCGGATCCGGGTACGTGGCCGGATCCCGATTGGCGGCGGTGATCGCGAAGATCATCGGGGTGTTCGCGGGGATGTCGATGCCCTCCCAGGTGACCGCCTCCGGGCAGAAACGCGGCAGCATCGCCACCGGAGGCTCCCAGCGCAGACCCTCCGCGATCGCCCAACGGATCTGCTCGTCCGGATCGGCCCGCACCAGGTCGAGCTGATCCGGGTGGGTGAGCAGCGCGGACAGGGTGCTGCCCAGCGACAAGTGGGTGGTGTCGGCCCCGGCGGGAAAGAGCAGACGCAGGAACGCCAGGATCTGGTCGTCGCCGAGTTCCTCGCCCTCGACGTTCTCGCCGACCAGGGTGGAGATCAGGTCGTCTCCCGGGTTCACCCGGCGCTCCGCCAGCACCGGGGTGATGTACTCGGTGAATTCGCGGGAGGCCCGCATCGCGGCGTCGGCGTCGACCGGGAAGTTGAACAGGTCGTGCGCCCACCGGGCCATGTCGGTGACGTCCCGGTCCGGCAACCCCAGCAGCGCCGAGATGACCCGGACCGGGAACGCGGTGGTGAACTCCGCGACCAGATCCGCCTCGCCGCGGTCCGCGAACGCGTCGACCAGCTGGTGGGCGATCGGGGTGATCAGCGGCTCCGCGAGCGCGGCGGTCGCCAGCCGGCGGAACGGCCTGGACACGAGCGCCTTGTTGATCCGGTGTTCGCGCCCGGTCATGCACTGCAGCGTGTGCCCGAGCACCGGCCCGGTGGACAGCGGGTAGATCGCCTTGGCCGGAAAGATCTTCTCGTCCCGGAACGCGGCGGCCACCAGGTCCTCGGTGAGCAGCGCGATCGCCCGCACCCCGGCGAACGGCACCACCGCATACGGCTTGCGTGCCCGCAGATCCGCGAGCGTGGCGTGCAGATCGGGGTTGTCCTCGAACGCGAAGTCGATGCCGTCGATGTCGAGGTCGGCGAGGGTCGTGGCGTCCGGCATGGTCTGTCTCCTTGCTAGTGTGGCGAATATTCGTCACATCAATGGCGCATTTGTGTGGCGGAGGAGTGTAGGAGGTGACATGGATCACGACAAGACCCAGTTCCCGCGTCGGGGCGACTCCCCACCGACCGACCGCGTGGTCGCGATCGTCGAGTTGCTCGCCGCCGAACCCCGCGGCTGCTCGGTCGCCGAGGTGACGGAACGTCTCGAGCTGAGCCGGTCGACGGTCACGTCGGTGCTGACCGCGCTCGAGCACGCCGGGTGGGTGCGGCGCGGACCCGACCGCAGCTACACCCTCGGTCCCGGGCTCGTCGGGGTCGCGGACGCGGTGCGCGACTCGCTTCCGTTGTCGGACGGCGTGTCCGACGTGCTGTCCGCACTCGCCGACCGGATCGGGTGCGGGGTGGCGCTGAGCGTCGTCCAGGGCGAGCAGCTGACGTTCCTGGAGGTCACCCGCGGGCGCGGGCGCATCCCCGCCGGCGTCGCCGCGGGGACGCGGCTGCCGTTGCACGCGCCCGTCGGGGCCACCGTGATCGCCCATGCCGAGCAGACCCGCCAGGACGCCTGGCTGGGCGGCGCACCCGAATCGCAGCGGTACGCGTTGGAGCGACTGCTCGCGCAGATCCGCCGGACCGGGGTCGCGGTGTTCCAGATGCGTGAGACCGACGCACACCTGCTCGACGTGCTCGCGGACGTCGTCGAACTGCTCGCCGAGCATCCGACCCGAACGGCGTTGCGCGAGCGTGTGTTCGGACTGATCGCGAGCCTCAGCGGGCACCCGTACACGACCGCGGAACTCGACGGCGACACCCCCCTGCCGGTGAGCTACCTGATCGCCCCGGTCCGCGACAGCCGCGGCGAGGCCACGTACGAACTGCAGATCGGACCGCTGCGACCGGCCGTCACGAAGGCGGAGCGCGACACCCTGGTGCGCGAATTGCTCGCCACCGTCGACGCACTCGGCACGTCGATGGTCGCGGACGGCGGGGGACGCCGCCGGTGACGCCCGCTCGTCGAGTTCCCCCACCATGACGGGTTGCGGTCACGGCCGAGCACCGGGCGCGCCCGATCGGTCGCGGGGTGGCGTTGCGGACGTGCCGCACATGCGACGCCGACAAACCACCCGGTTCCGTACGCGCGAGTAACGACTTGTGGCATCTAGTGTCAAAATGCGGCGTCCACCTCCCCCTCCATGGACGGCGTAGGCCCCGCCGACAATGCCCCCGCGTCGGCGGGGCCGCACGGATCCACCCACCAGGCTCCTCGCCACCGACGGAGACCACGCAGCCCGAGGAGAATTCATGAGAATTCCGCTTTGGATCGGCACACCTCTGGTGCTCGCATTGGCGACCGCCGACGCGGCCCTCGACCTCCAGACCCGAGCCGTGGGCGCACTGACGCGGGCCGTGATGCGCCGGACGTTCGTCGTCGCTCACGACGAACTGGCCTGGTACTCGACGCACGAGGAAGACACACACAGCCGGTCGGCGTGACGCCGCAGGGCCACCTCACCGGGGTCGACGCCGACACCACCGCGGTTCGACCCCGGGCCCCACGCGACGACGAGATCGAGGGTCAGGGTGCGGGCACGGTGTCGATGCGGATCTCACCGCCGGCCGAGCGGACCTGTGTGGCGGCATCTGCGCAGCTCGGTTGCGTGCTCACGATCGCTTCGCCGGTCCAGTGGATCCCGTGGCGCACGCGACCCGAACCACCTCGAGCAGCTCCGGGCACAGCGTGGGCTTTCCTCGAGCCGCCCGGATCCGGAGCGGATGGGTCTACAGTCGTGTTGTCGGGCTGGGCACCCGGAGTGGATCTTCCGGGAACCCTGCCCCGCGCCAACCAGCAACGAGAAGATCGGGAAGGCCGCCGAAACCCGTGGCATCCTCCGGACGGGTCAGCGCTCTCGGCTACATCGCCGGGTGGCACGTCGTCCGCGCGCTTCCGTCCCGGATCGCGACGGACCTGTTCGACTGCGGCGCCGACATCGCTGCCCGCAAGAGCGGGCCGGAACAGTTGCGGCACAACCTGGCCCGGGTCCTGCGCGTGACCCCGACCGACGTGCCCCACGAGATGATCCGCGCGAGCATGCGTTCCTACGCGCGCTACTGGAAGGAAGTCTTCCGGCTGCCGTCGATGAACCCGGCGCAGGTCACCGCATCGATCGACGCCTCGGTGCAGGGACGTGAGCACCTCGAGGCGGCCGTGAGGCGAGGCCACGGCGCGGTCCTCGCCCTCCCCCACAGCGGCAACTGGGACCTGGCGGGAGTATGGCTGGTGCACCACCACGGGAAGGTCACGACCGTGGCCGAGCGACTCCAGCCCGAATCGCTGTTCCGGCGGTTCGTCCGCTACCGCGAGCAGCTGGGCTTCGAGGTGCTGCCGGTCAGCGGGGGACAGCGTCCCCCGTTCGAGGCCCTCGCGGATCGGTTACGGGAGGGCAGGATCGTCGGTCTGCTGGCGGAGCGCGATCTGACCGCGCACGGGGTACCGGTCTCGTTCTTCGGTGAGGAAACCCGGATGCCCCCGGGACCGGCGAAACTGGCGGACCACACCGGCGCGCCCCTGCTGCCCGTGCACTGCTGGAACACCGACTCCGGGTGGGGCTTCAAGATCGAGCCCCCGCTCGACGTGTCGGCCGGGGTGGCGGCCACGACACAGGCGCTGGCGGATCGGTTCGCCGCCAACATCACCGAACACCCCGCAGATTGGCACATGCTCCAACCGCTGTGGGTGTCGGATCTGCCCGAGTCCCGCCGCAGCCGTCCGGAATGACGGCGGGCCGTCCGAACGACGACCATCGAACGATCGGAGCGCGACCGCTTCCCGGATGCGGCACGACCACGCGCGTGCCGCGAGGCCCGCGCGACGAGCAGCGAACCCGGTCCCGCTCGACTGGGCCGGATCGCGGTTCCCGACCCCGCCGAGACGCTCCACCGCATCGGGGCGTGACGACGGTGCAGCTGCCGGACCAGACCTCGTGACGCGGGCCTCGTGGCGTGTTCGAGTGGCGGTCCGCCGCGCCCCGCGATAGAAAACATGTGTGACACCAATCACTTTCGTGTGACGCGGAGGTACAGCCACCTCGCGGTCGGCGGCCCCGCGTCGACCCGATCCCGCCGATGTGGGACCCGGTCGGGACGGGCGCTCCGCGCACGGACGCGGCAGGAAAAGGGAGTTCGAGTGAGCGCACCCAAGAATCGAGTGTTGTTCGTCGGGAGCCCCGACGCCGACGAGGTGGCGCAGTGGGCGGCGCTGCGCGGATGGGCGATGCAGCAGGGCTTCGAGTGCACCCGTACCCCCGCCGGGGGTGGGGTGCGGTGCGTCGTGGCGACCACCGCGGTCCTGCGCGGGTCCTGCTCACCGGCGCAGGAGCGGATCCTGCACGACGTCGACGCCGCCGGCCTGCGCTGCCTGAGCGTGGACGCCGCATACGGGTGGATGTCCGGCGACTCCTCCCCGGGCCGGCCCGCGTGAATGCCGACGTCCTCGACCCGCCCGTGATGCTGTCGCCGGCGATCGGGGTCGCGGTCGCCGGGCCGGGCCCGGCGGCCCGGCGGAGGGCACCGACCGTCCGGCCCGCGGAGACACCGCCGGCTCGGCGACGGATTTCCGAGCGAGTCAGAGCCGACCGTCCGGTACCGGAAGGGAGGGTTCGTTGACATATCTTCGATCGATCTTCGACCCACCGGCCACCGTGCGGTCGTCGTTCCTCGACGCGGACGAGACGGGCAGCGCCGGCTTCCGCATCGAGGTGGGCGAGCCGGTCGGCGGACCGCTGGTCCTGCACGTCGCCGGGGGACTCGACGCCGCCACCGTCCCGACACTGGGCGACGTCCTGAACGAGGCCGTCAGATGCGGGCGGGGCGTGGTGCTCGACCTGCTCGAGGTCGTCGACCTCGACCGCAGCGCGGCGGCGTTGATCGGTTCCGCGGCCGCCCGACTACGCGGCGACGGACTCGCCCTGACGGTCGCGGCCCGGCCGGACACGAGGGCGGCGCTCGGGGTGGATCCGGCCGCGGCCGGTGCGCCGTGCCACGCCACGTTCGCCGACGCATTCACCGCCGCCCGGTCGGGCGCACGCGGACCGGGCGCCGCGGGCCGCTGATCCGCAGACTCCCACGCGCCGGCGCCACTGCGGCGAGCCGGGTTCCGGCGCCCCGATCCGAAGGGCACCACCACGATCCGCATCACCTGCCCGCCTGAGCCGCGGGACTCGACAAGACGCGCGAGTAAGTTCCGTCCGCTGCTAGCTTGCGGAGGTCCCACGCCGATCGGCAGCAAAAGGAGTTGGTGCACATGGGAATTCCCATACCGGACAGCGGGCTGCGGCGTCGCCTCGGCCGGCTGGCCGGAGTGGTCGGTACAGCGGTCGGCGGTGCGCAGGTGGCCGCGGAGTGCTCCGCCCGATTCGGTGGTGAGTTCGCCCGGATCGCGGTCGGCAAGTCGGAGCTCACACCGCCGAAGGGGGATCGTCGCTGGGTCGATCCCGCGTGGACGACGAACCCGCTGTATCGGCGCATCCAGCAGACCTACCTCGCGTCCGCGCAGCAGATCGGCCGCGCCACCGTCGGGATCGGACAGTACGCCGACCCCGACCGGGCACACCAGCTCGAGTTCTTCTCACGCATCCTCGTCAGCGGCCTGGCTCCGACCAACTACCTGCCGACCAACCCCGCCGCGGTGAAGGAAACCTTCGACACGGCGGGGATGAACCTGGTGCGAGGCGTGCGGAACTACGCCACCGATGTGCGCCGCAACGGCGGCATGCCGACGATGGTCGAGCCGGGGGCCTTCGAGGTCGGCCGCGATCTGGCCCTCACCCCCGGCTCGGTGGTGGCCCGAGACGACGTGGCGGAAGTGCTGCGCTACCACCCGAGCACCGACACCGTGCACTCGCGCCCGGTGCTGGTGGTGCCCCCGCCGATCGGGCGGTACTACTTCCTCGACCTGCGGCCCGGCCGCAGCTTCGTCGAATACGCGGTTTCCCGAGGACTGCAGACGTTCATGCTCTCGTGGCGAAACCCCCAGCAGGAGCAGCGCGACTGGGATCTCGACACCTACGCTCAGCGCGTGTCCGACGCGATCGACACGGTTCGTGAGCAGACCGGCAGCGACGACGTCAACCTCATCGGATTCTGCGCCGGCGGCATCATCGCAACGACCCTGCTCAACCATCTTGCGGCCGTCGGAGACACTCGGGTGCATTCGATGTCCTATGCGGTCACCATGCTCGATTTCGAGAAGAAGGAACAGCTCGGCGCGTTCGCCTCGCCGAACCTCATCTCGTTCGCCCGGCGCCGCTCGTTGCGCAACGGCATCATCAGCGCCCGCGAGATGGGCAGTGCCTTCACCTGGATGCGTCCGGACGACCTGGTGTTCAACTACGTCGTCAACAACTATCTGATGGGCCGCACGCCGCCCACGTTCGACATCCTCGCCTGGAATGCCGACGGAACCAACCTGCCCGGAGCCCTGCACGCGCAGTTCCTCGACCTTTTCCGCGGCAATCACCTGACGAAGCCGGGCGCGGTGACGGTGCTCGGCACCCCCGTCGACCTGTCGACCGTCACGCTGCCGACTTTCGTGTCCGGTGCGATCGACGACCATCTCACCGCGTGGAAGAACTGCTACCGCACCACCCAGTTGCTCGGTGGGGACGACACCACGTTCGTGCTCAGCCACTCCGGGCACATCGCCAGTCTCGTCAACCCGCCGGGGAACCCGAAGTCCCACTACTGGACCGGACGGAAGCCGGGCCCGGACCCGCAACAGTGGCTCGATCACGCGGACCGCGTCACGGGCACCTGGTGGCAGGCGTGGGCCGACTGGGTCGGCAGCAGGTCGGGAGAGCGTGTGCCCTCTCCCGAGCCCGACAACATCGAGAACCCCCTCGGTCCCGCACCGGGGCGCTACGTCAAGGACCTTCCGGCCTGACGGGCGACCGAGGCCCCGACACGACGGTGTCGGCGCCCCCGGCTCTCCGGCTCACCGGCCGCCGCGCCCGGGGCGCCGTGGGCATGGGCGGCCCGGTGACCGAGGACGAACTCGACCGCGTCGCCGAGCTGCGTCAGGCCCCGAGATACCAGCCGTACGGGCTCGGGATCGCACCGGCGGCGGTGAGCGGGGCGTAGTGCCTGCCGTACAGCGCGGCGACAAGGTCTCGGCGGCTGGGGATCTCGGCCTTCGCGAGAATCGACTTCACGTGGTCCTGCACGGTGTACGCCGAGATGAACAGCGCCTTCGCGATCGCGTCGGTCGAGGCGCCGCGCAGCACGAGTTCGGTGATCTCGCGTTCGCGCGGCGTCAGCCCGTAGGCGCGTACCAGCACGTCCGACAGGTGGTTCTCGGTGGCCGCCTCGAGAATGACCGCGACCCGCCCGGAGCTCGTCAGCACCGAGCCGTGCACGAGGATCCAGCCGCCGCCGCGGCGGGCCAGTCGCGCGTGCGCGGGCCGGTCGCCGGCACCGTCCGCGGCCGATCGGGCCGCGGCGGCCACCGCCCGGAACACGCTGGGAACCGTGTCCTCCTCCGCGATGTCGGCCAGCCACCGCTGTGCCTGCGGGGTGACGTCGCCGAGCGTGCCGTCCGGTTCGACGATCGCGATGCCCGGCGACGCGACCGCGTCCACCGCGTGGTCCGCCGCGGTGTGAAGCATCGCGCGCCGCAGTCCGTCGGCGACCAGCGGACCGATCCGCGCGAGCAGCGCCACGTCGTCCGGGGTGAACGGCGCCCCACCCATCCGGTACGCGACCAGGGTGCCCCAGCAGCTCGACCCGTCGAGGAACGCGGCGCGGATCTCGTCGGTGACGCCGATCGGTCCGAGGATGGTCCGCCACCGCGCCGAGCGGTCGAGCCGGCCCCCGGTCGCGGCGTGCAGGGTCCCCACCGGCGGGTTCGAGCGGGCCAGGTCGGCGAAGGTGTTCACGTCGGGGACCCGGAACTCGCTGTCGAACAGCCGGGCCTCGGCGTCGGGGTCCTCGGCGCGCCCACTGAGCACGCAGCTGGTGAACAGCAGCGTCGCCGGATCCGTCGTCGACCAGGCGGCCACGTCCCAGGGCACGAACCCGCGCACCACGCCGTCGAACTGCTCGCGCAACTCGTCGAGGCCCAGCCCCCGGTGCGTCACCCGCACCACCTCACGCACCAGTCGTTCACCACGATCTGCAGCCATGCACAGCAGGCTATCCACCGGCGCCCGGAATCCCAGACAGTGGGGATGGCCGGCGCCGCACCCGCTCACCACGATGAGCACATGACGAATTCCGCGCTCTCCCCCACCCACACCGCCCCGGACCGCAACATCGCGACGATGCGCCGGATCTACGACGAGATCTTCGGGGCCGGGCGGCTCGAGTTGATCGACGAGCTGTTCGACCCGAACATGGTCAACCACACCGCGCCGGAGGCACACCGGCACGGCACGGCCCCGCTCCGGGCGCTGGTGACGATGCTCCGGACCGCGTTCCCCGACGGCCGGACCGACTTCGAGGACTTCGTCGCGACCGGCGACGTGGTCGTCGGCCGGAACTGGTACGCGGGAACACATCTCGGCGAGTTCATGGGCAACGCGCCGACCGGACGCGCCTTCCGGTTCCGGCAGATGCACTGGATGCGGTTCTCCCCCGGGGGCCGGGTCGTCGAGCACTGGGGGCTCCGCGACGACGTCACGCACCTGCAGCAGCTCGGCATCATCGCCTGAGCCGGTCTCCGTCGCGCCGGGTTCCGCCTCGACCGCGCAGGTCGAACCCGGCGGCCGGGACTCAGTCCTGCTCGCGGATCGCCGCGAGCGAGATCGCCCGATCGAAGGTGCCGACGAGCACCGCACGTCGCGCGACCTTGTAGTCCTCGTCCGGATCGAGGTCGTCGATGTACCCGTCCCACACGCGCAGGTACCGGTCGCGCCAGTCGGTCAGCACCGCCGCCGCGGGAAAGGTCGCACCCACCCTCCGGCGCTCGACGATGTCGACCAGGAGCTCGAGCCAGGCGGGCACCATCTCCCCGCCCCACTCGTCCGGATCCAGCGCCGAGTCGTCGGAGTCGCCGTCGTACTGCTGGGCGATGTCCCCGATGATCCGGTCCGTCAGCTCACCCAACCCGTCGGCCACCGTGTCGCTCTCGAAATTCCCCGGACCCCAGACACCCACAGCGTTCCTCCCCGTCCGTCACCGACCTGCCGTGCGCAGCCTACAGCTCACCGCACGGTCCGGTGTCGGCCGAACCGGATCGGGGTGTTCCGGACCGACTCAGCGAAAGCGGCGCAGCCGCAGGCTGTTACCCACGACGAACAACGACGACGCGGCCATCGCGGCACCGGCGATCATCGGATTGAGCAGACCGAGCGCGGCGAGCGGGATCGCGGCGACGTTGTAGGCGAACGCCCAGAACAGGTTGGCCCTGATCGTGTTCAGGGTGGCCCGGGCGAGCCGCATCGCCTGCGGCACCGACCGCAGGTCGCCGCGCACCAACGTCAGGTCACCGGCCTCGATCGCGGCGTCCGTGCCGGTGCCCATCGCGAGCCCGACGTCGGCGGTCGCGAGCGCGGCGGCGTCGTTCACGCCGTCCCCGACCATCGCGACCGCCCGTCCCTCGCTCTGCAGTCGCGTGACGACGGCGGCCTTCTCGTCCGGCAGCACCCCGGCGATCACCCGCTCGATGCCGACCTCGGCGGCGACCCGCCGCGCGACCGCCTCGCCGTCCCCGGTGAGCAGCACCGGGTCCATTCCCAGCGCTCGGATCCGGGTGATCGCCTCGGCGCTCGACTCCTTCACGGCGTCGGCGACGGTGATCGCGCCGCGCACCGCCCCCTCCCACGACACCGCGACCGCGGTGTCACCGGACGCGAACACCTCGGCGAGCTCCGGTGGCGCCGGGTGTTCGGGTTTGCCGACCGCGACCCGCAGTCCGTCGACGGTGCCGACGACGCCGCGCCCGGCACGGTTCTCGAAGTCGGTGACCGCCGACGCCCTCCCCGCGGCGGCGATCGCCCGCGCCACCGGGTGCTCGGACGCGGACTCGACGCCGGCGGCGAGAGCCAGCACCCGGTCCGGGTCCTCCCCGTCCGCGGCGACGACCCGGCGCACGGCCATCGTGCCGGTGGTGACGGTGCCGGTCTTGTCGAGGACGACGGTGTCGATCCGCTTGGTCTGTTCGAGCACCTCGGGCCCGCGGATCAGGATGCCGAGTTGGGCACCGCGCCCGGTGCCGACGAGAAGCGCTGTCGGCGTTGCCAGTCCGAGGGCACACGGGCACGCGACGATCAGGACGGCGACGGCGGCGGTGAACGCCTGGGTGGCGGCGTGCCCGGTGACCAGCCAGCCGGCCAGGGTGGCCGCGGCGAGCACCAGCACCACCGGGACGAACACCGCGGACACCCGGTCCGCGAGCCGCGCCACCGCGGCCTTGCCGTTCTGTGCCTCGGTGACCAGTCGTGCGATGTGAGCGAGCTGGGTGTCGGCGCCGACCTTCTCGGCGCGTACGACCAGGTGTCCGTCGGTGTTCACGGTGCCGCCGACGACCGGGTCGCCCGCCGCGACGTCGACCGGAACCGACTCGCCGGTGATCGTCGAGGTGTCCAGCGCGGCTCGGCCGCGGACCACGACACCGTCGGTCGCGACCTTCTCCCCGGGACGGACCACGAAGCGATCACCGACCCGCAGGCGACCCACCGGGATTCGGGTCTCGGTGTCCCCGTCGAGCAGGGTGACGTCCTTGGCGCCGACCTCGAGCAGCGACCGCAGCGCCGCCCCGGCGCGGCGTTTCGCCTTGGCCTCGGCGTGGCGCCCGGCGAGCAGGAACACCGTCACCGCGGCCGCGACCTCGAGGTAGATCTGACTCGACGGGTCGTGGGCACCCAGCGTCAGGCCGAATTCGTGGGTCGTCCCGATCCGCCCGGCGGTGCCGAAGACCAACGCCCACAGCGACCAGCCGTACGCGGCGAGGGTGCCGAGCGAGACGAGGGTGTCCATCGTCGATGCTCCGTGCCGGGCGTTGACGAATGCCGCCCGGTGGAACGGGAACCCGCCCCAGAACACGACCAGCGTCGTCAGCGCGAGGCAGATCCACTGCCAGCCGTCGAACTGCAGCGCAGGCACCATCGACAACGCGACCACCGGCACGGCGGCAATCGCGGACACGACGAGCCGGACGCCGAGCGAATCACTGTGCGCGGGGACCGGTTCCGGTTCCTGCGGCACCTCCGACGCGGTGTAGCCGGCCGCCTCGACGGCGGCGACGAGATCCGCGACGGACACCGCCGCCGGATGGACGACGTGCGCACGCTCGGTCGCGAAGTTCACCGTCGCGGTGACCCCGTCGAGCTTGCCGAGTTTGCGTTCGATGCGATTCGCGCACGACGCGCAGGTCATCCCGCCGATGTCGAGGTCGACACCGTCGGCGGCCACGGAGACGTCGGTGCTCACGGCGCCAGCTCGTAGCCCGCCTCTTCGACTGCCGCGGCCACCGCGGCCCGGTCGAGCGGGGTGTCGCTGGTGACGTCGACCCGGCCGCTGTCGAGGTCGACGGCGACCCCGATGACGCCGGCGATCTCCGAGACCTCCTCGGTCACCGACGCGACGCAGTGCCGGCAGGTCATTCCGGTGACGGTGTAGGTGGTCTGCACGGTGCCTCCCGTTCTACGACTTGACGAGGCGGGCGATCGCGTCGGAGGCCTCCTTGACCTTCGCATCCGCCTCGGGTCCACCCTTGCGCGCGGCCTCGACGACGCAGTGCGACAGGTGCTCGTCGAGCAGCTTGAGCGACACCGACTGCAGCGCACTCGTGACCGCCGACACCTGAGTGAGGATGTCGATGCAGTAGCGATCGTCGTCGACCATGCGCGCGATGCCCGCGACCTGCCCCTCGATGCGGCGCAGCCGCTTGAGCAGGGCGTCCTTCTCGGGCGTGTAACCGTTCATGCCCATAGCATACCCCCCATGGGTACTTGACGCCAGGGGTGCCCTACCGGCGCCGCCACGCGTCGAGCACGGCCAGACCGGCGACGATCACCGCCGCGGACGCGGCCGCGATCCACGGACCCGAGTAGTGCGTCGCCGTGAACGCCGGCGCCCCCTCCGCGATCGGCGCGTACTCGGACGTGGTCACCGCACGCGACCAACACCACACCGCGGCCACCAGTGCGACCACCGCCAGGCCCAGATCGGCGATGCTGCGTCCCCGACCGCTCACGAGCCGCTCCCCTCGACATCGTCCACCGCCGCCCCGAGCGCCGCCCGCAGGCCGTCACCGTCGCGGGCCCACGCCCGGACCAGCGTGCCGTCGGCCATCCGCAACCCGACCGGCGTCCGCCGGCGCGGCACTCCCGACAGGTCCCCGAGTGCCCGTGCCGCCTCCCACGGCTCGAGGTCCTCGGCCGCCGGATCCGCCGGGGGCAGCACCTGCGCCACCTCGGCGAGCGGCACGCTCTCTCGTCCGCATCGCAGGGTGTCGCCGGCGACCTCGACGCTCGCGTGGGTGCGGGCGGCCGCCACCTGCACCGCCACCAGCGCGGCCAGCAGCACGGCGAACAACGCCAGCCCGAACACGTGCACGCCGGCGCCGATGACCAGGTCCGAGATCAGCACCACCAGGCACAGCACCGGTCCGTACGCCACCGTGCGCCACCGGCCACCCGGCTCGGCGAACACCGCCGGGGCGTCAGCCACGAACGAACCAGCCCGCCGCGGAGCGCAGGTACACCAGCACGGCGGCCACGAGCATCCCGACGGCGACCAGCATCGTCGGCAACTGCCCCACCCCGAAGGCCAGCGCCACCAGCTGAACTGCCGCGTACACGGCGGACAACGCGACCTCGGCCCGCCGGAACCGCGGATCGCCGGCCCGAACCGGACCGGCCAGGAAGCC
Source organism: Rhodococcus olei (assembly GCF_039540555.1). Taxonomy (NCBI): domain Bacteria; kingdom Bacillati; phylum Actinomycetota; class Actinomycetes; order Mycobacteriales; family Nocardiaceae; genus Rhodococcus; species Rhodococcus olei. Next base: position 205,554 of record NZ_BAABFB010000066.1, read on the forward strand.
GGTCCCGACTCCCACCGCGAGCGCCAGGGCGCCCGAACCGCGCAGCAACGTCACCAGCGCGTCGACGTCACCGGGGTCGGCGCCGTTCGCGAGGAGCTGTTCGCGCACCGCGGCACCCGACGCCGTCAACGACAGCAACCCGAGCAGCACCAGCAGACCCGCGCACACCAGCCACAGCCAGTACGCGACGTCGACCGCGCGCGGCCGCGCGCCCCGCTCGTCCGCCGGCGTCACTGCAGACCCGGAAGGAAGTACCGATTGGCGTCGCCGCGGTGCATCAGCACGACCGCCCCGACCGCGAGCACGGCCTGCAGGATCCCGGCCCCACCCGCGACCATCGCGGCGGCGCCGCTTCCGGCGCCCAGGCCGAACAGGGCCGGAATCGCGAAGAACACCATGATCACACCGATCATCGTGACCAGCATCCGCGCCCAGTTGCGACCGGCCCGCATCTTGAACACGAACAGCAGGTACAGCGCCGTCACGGCGAATCCGACCAACGCGGTCAACCCCAGACCCACCATCAGCAGGGCCTCGGCGGTGTCCCGGCCGATCTCGACGCCCGCGTCCTGCGCCGCGACGTCGCGCAGCAGCTGGTCGACGTAGGAGGCGCGGTCGGAGTACACGGCGAGCAGGGTCGCGATCATGTTGACCACACCGAGCGCGGCCACAGCGCACAACAACTGGAAGGCGGTCACGACGTCCACCGGCGGCTCCGGTCGCGGCGGCTGGGGCGGCGGACCGAACGGCGGGGGCCCGTACTGCTGGGGGCCGGTCCCGCCGGGCGGCCACGGCGCCCCGGGCGGCGGTGCGGCCGGTGACGGCCCCGGGCCCGGGGGCGGCGCGGTCACAACCAGCCCGCCGCTTCGGCGGCCCAATAGGTGAGCACCACGTCCGCACCCGCCCGGCGGATGCTCAGCAACGACTCCAGAACCGCCGCGTCCCGGTCGATCCAACCGTTCTGCGCAGCGGCGGTGATCATCGAGTACTCGCCCGAAATCTGGTACGCCGCAACCGGGACCGTGGACATGTCGGCGACCTCGCGCAGCACGTCCAGATAGCTCATCGCGGGCTTGACCATCACGAGGTCCGCGCCCTCGTCGAGGTCCAGGTCGACCTCCCGCAGCGATTCGCGCCGGTTCGCCGGATCCTGCTGGTAGGTGCGCCGGTCCCCCTCGAGCGACGACCCCACGGCCTCCCGGAACGGACCGTAGAACGCGGACGCGTACTTCGCCGAGTACGCCAGAATGCCGGTGTCGGCGTGGCCGGCGTCGTCGAGACCCTCCCGGATCGCCGCGACCTGGCCGTCCATCATCCCGCTCGGACCGAGCAGGTGCGCACCCGACTCCGCTTGCGCGACAGCCATGTCCACGTACCGCGTCAGCGTGGCGTCGTTGTCGACGGCGCCACCGGCGGTCAGCACGCCGCAGTGCCCGTGCGAGGTGAACTCGTCCAGACAGGTGTCGGCCATCAGGACGGTGTCGTCGCCGAGTTCGTCGCGCAGCGCCCGCAACCCGCGGTTGAGGATGCCGTCCGGGTCGGTCGCTCCCGACCCGCGCGCGTCCTTGTCCTCCGGCCGCGGAACGCCGAACAGCATCAGCCCGCCGACCCCGGCCCGCACCGCGTCGGTCGCGGCGGCGCGCAGGGTGTCGAGGGTGTGCTGGTACACGCCGGGCATCGACGTGATCTCCCGCGGGGAGTCGATGCCGTCCGCGACGAACATCGGCAGCACCAGATGCCGTGGCTCCAACGACGTCTCGGCGACAAGTCGGCGCAGCGCCTTGGTGCCGCGCAGGCGACGGGGTCGTTCGGCCGGGAACAAGGGGCCTCCCTTTTCGGTCGACGTGTGCGCGTCAGCGCCTGCGGGACTTCTTGCGCGGAGGCGGCAGGGCGCCCTCGGCGCGCAGCCGGGCGGCGTGCTCGGCGAGCGCCTCGACCAGCGGACCGACCTGCGCCGTCTCCGGCTGCACGTCCACCCGCAGGCCGAACTCGATCGCGGTCTCCGCCGTCTTCGGGCCGATGCACGCAACGATGGTGCGCGCGTGCGGCTTTCCGGCGATACCGACCAGGTTCCGGACCGTCGACGACGAGGTGAAGCACACCGCGTCGAAGCCGCCGGTCTTGATCATCTCGCGGGTTTCCGCCGGCGGCGGCGCCGCCCGCACCGTCCGGTATGCGGTCACGTCGTCGATCTCCCAGCCCCGCTGGCGCAGACCCTCGGCGAGGGTCTCCGTCGCGATGTCGGCACGCGGCAGCAGCACCCGGTTGACCGGGTCGAAAACGTCGTCGTACGGCGCGAATTCGGCCAGCAGTCCCTCGGACGACTGCTCACCCGCCGGCACCAGCTCCGGGTTGATGCCGAAGCTGCGCACCTTGTCCGCGGTGGCCTGCCCGACGCACGCGATCTTCACGCCCGAGAACGCGCGGGCGTCGAGACCGAACTCCTCGAACTTCTCCCACACCGCCCGGACCGCGTTGGTGGAGGTGAACACCACCCACTGGTAGCGACCGTCGACCAGGCCCTTGACCGCGCGCTCCATCTGCGCGGGGCTGCGCGGCGGCTCGACCGCGATCGTCGGCACCTCGATCGGGATGGCGCCGTGGGTGACCAGGCGGTCGCTCATCTCGCTCGCCTGCTCCTTGGTGCGCGGCACCAGCACCGTCCAGCCGTACAGGGCACGCGACTCCCACCACGACATCTTGTTGCGGTGCGCGACCACCTTGCCGATCGTCACGATCAGCGACCCGACCAGCTCCGAGCCCGCCTCGTTCAGAGTCGCGAGGGTCGCCTCGACCGTGCGCTGCTGACGGGTGGTGCCACGGACCGTGATCGCGGCCGGGGTCTGCGGGGCCAGGCCGTGCTCGACCAGCGCGCTCGCCGTCTCGGCCAGGTGCGCGGCGCTCGCGTGCAGCACCAGCGGACCGGGCGACGCGGCCAGCGCGGCCCAGTCCACCTCGCCGCGCACGTCGGCCTCGGTGTGCCCGGAGCCGAGCGCCATACCGGCGTAGCTCGGCACCGCGGAACCGGCGGGCAGACCCGGCAGGATCTCGAACACGACCTGGGTGCGGGCCACGGCGTTGACCTCGGCGATCACCGAGTCGGTGGTCAGCGGGTCACCGGAGACCAGGCGCACCACGTCGTGACCGGCCTTCGCCTCCTGGACCAGGGTCTTCGCCACCTCGGCGGGCTCGCCGAGCGCCGGCCGGACCTCGGAGATCGGATGCTCCGGATCCTCCACGACGCCCTTGACCCGCAGCGCGGTCCCGACCAGCGCGGTGACACCCCGGTCGACGTCGGGGTCGGTGAACGCCAGCGTCGCGTTCGCGAGGACGTCCCGGGCGCGGACGGTGAGCAGAGCGGGGTCACCCGGGCCCGATCCCACGAACAGGATCCGTCCGGGGGTGTTCTTGCGGACTCGGCTCATCGGTTGTTCTCCAGTGCGTTCAAAATGCCGGTGGTGACGGGTGCTGAGGGGAAGGCGAGCAGGTCGCCGCGCGGTGGTCGCGCGCTTCGTTTCGATCGCCACTGCCCGGTGGGGCGGCGCGGCTCACGGAAAAGCCACAGGTCAGTCATCGGAGGAACCGTCCTCGGCGTCGGCGGCGACCATCAGCTCGCGCGCCCCCAGGTCGAGAAGCTCGCGGGCCACGGCCCGGCCCAGCTCCTCCGCGTGCGCGGGCGATCCGACCGCGGAGGCCCGGATCGAGTCCGATCCGTCCAGGGCGGCCGCGCACCCACGCACCGACAGCTCGTCGAAGACCCGGCCGTCGTCGTCGATCGACTCGACGACCTCGGCGATCGCGCCGACCGGCGCGGTGCATCCGGCCTCGAGTTCGGCGAGCAGCGCACGTTCGGCCACCACCGCCGCGCGGGACGCGGCGTCGTCGAGTTCCGCGAGGACCGCGATCAGCGCCGGGTTGTCGGCGCGGCACTCGACGGCGAGCGCACCCTGCGACGGCGCGGGCAGCATCTGCACGGGCTCGAGCGACTCGGTGATCGCGTCGAGACGCCCGATCCGGGACAACCCGGCCCGGGCGATGACGATCGCGTCCAGCTCCCCCGACTCGACCTTGCCGAGGCGGGTGTCGATGTTGCCCCGCAGCGGCTGGATGTCCAGTCCCAGGCCCAGCGCACGCAGCTGGGCGCGGCGGCGCGGCGCGGAGGTCCCGACCTTCGAGCCGGGCGGCAGCTCACCGAGAACCAGACCGTCGCGGGCGACCAGCGCGTCCCGCGGATCCTCCCGCGGCGGCACCGCGGCGACCACGAGGTCGGCGGGCTGCACGGTCGGCAGGTCCTTGTACGAGTGCACGGCCACGTCGACGTCCCCGGCCAGCAGCGCCTCGCGCAGCTCGGCGACGAAGACACCCACCCCGATGCGCTGCACCGGGCCGGCGGTGACGTCGCCCTTGGTCGTGATGATCACCAGCTCGGCGGGGTGCCCGGCCGCGATCAGCGCGTCCCGGACCGTCCCGGCCTGCGTGGTGGCCAGCAGGCTGCCGCGGGTACCGATCCGCAGGGTCGTGCGCGCCACCTCGGTCTCGGGCGCGGAGGGTGCGGCCGCATTCATGCCTGCATCCCCTTCCACCAGGTACCGGCGGCGTCGCCACCGGCAGATGCGATGTCGTCGGCGAGCACGACGGCCCGCATCTCCATCGGGGTCGCGACCGCCTCGGCGCGCCCGGGAGCCAGTTCGAACAGTTCCCGCAGCGCGGCCGCGTAGGCGTCGCCACCGGGGGTGGTCGCGAGCTGCTTGACCCGCACGGTCGGAGCGTGCAGCAACTTGTCGACGACGCGGCGCACGGTGCGGGCCACCTCGTCGCGCTGCGGATCGTCGAGCCCCGGCAGCCGGGACTCGAGCCGCAGCAGTTCGCTCTCGACCACCTCGGCCGCACGCTGGCGGAGCGCCGTCACGGTCGGGGTGACCTCGGCGAGCCGCTGGCCGGCCAGGTACGTCGCGAGTTCGCCGGCGACGATCTCCCGGGCGGCGTCCGCATCGGCCGCCGCGGCACCCGCACCCGGGTCGGACTTCATCGTCGCGATGTCGAGCAGGGTCACGCCCGGCAGGCCCGCGACGGCCGGCTCGACGTCCCGGGGCAACCCCAGGTCGCAGATCACCAGCGGCCGCTGCGCGGAATTGCGGGACGCGAGCGCGATGTGCGCGTCGGCGAGGGTGACCACCGCACCGACCGCGCCGGTACACGCGACCATCACGTCCGCCTCGGCCACCGCCGTCGCCAGGTCGGAGAGTTCGACGGTCGCGGCGTCCACCCCGGCGGCGCGCACGGTGTCGGCGAGGTGCTCGGCGCGTTCCCGGGTCCGGTTCGCGACGACGACACGCCCGATCCCGTTCCGGGTCAGGTGCGCGACCGACAGCCCACCCATCGACCCGGCGCCGACGACCACCGCCGTCCTGCCCGTGAGCCCGCTCCCGCCGTGCTCCGGTGCACCGAGGACCGCCGCGGCCCGGTCGAGTGCCACCGACACCACCGACGCGCCGGCGCGGTCGATCCCGGTCTCGGTGTGCACCCGCTTGCCGACGCGCAGCGCCTGCTGCGCCAGCTCGTGCAGCGCGCGGCCCGCGGCCTTCTGGGAGTCGGACACCGCGTACGCGGTGCGGATCTGACCGAGGATCTGCTGCTCACCGATGACCATCGAGTCCAGTCCGCTGGCGACGGCGAACAGGTGCTCGGCCGCGGCCTCGCTGTAGCGGACGTACGCGTGCTTGGTGAGGTCGTTCAGTTCGAGACCGGAGTGATCGGCGAGCAGTTCGCCGACGTCCGCGAGCGCGCCGTGGAACGCGTCGACGACGGCGTAGATCTCCACACGGTTGCACGTCGAGACGATCATCGACTCCGAGATGTGCGCGGAACCCTGCAGCTTGTCGATCAGCTTCGGCCGGTCGGTGTCGGCGACCGCGACCCGCTCGAGCACGGAGACGGGAGCGCTGCGATGCGAAATCCCGACCAGGAGAACACTCACGGTGCGATCACCGATCCATTCTTTGTCGAACCCAGCCCGGTCGAAGTCGACCGGGCGCCGCCCACCGCGGCCACGGCGGTGCCGTGATCGGACGCCACGGCGGTGCCGTGATCGGACGCCACGGCGGTGCCGTGATCGGACTCCGCGTTGCGGGCACTCCGGAATGAAAGAACCTGCATCTCCACCGCGAGGTCCACCCGCCCGACCTCCACGTGCGGCGGTACCTCCACCGAGGAGGAGGCGAAGCTGAGAATGCACCGGACACCGGCGCCGACCAGGCGGTCGCACACCTGCTGCGCGGCCTCGTCCGGGGTCGCCACGACCCCGATCGTCGCGCCGAGTTCCCGGCACGCGGACTCGAGCTCGGCGACGTCGCGCACGGTCAGGCCGTCGACGTCGGTGCCGATCCGCTCCGGGTCCCGATCGAACAGGCCGACCATCGTGAACCCGCGCCGCCCGAACCCGCCGTACCGCGCCAACGCCTGCCCCAGGTTTCCCGCCCCGACGAGCACCACGCGGTGCCCCTGGTCGAGACCGAGCGCGGACTCGATCCGGGCACGCAGCCGGGTCACGTCGTAGCCGACGCCCCGGACCCCGTTCGGCCCGAGGAACGACAGGTCCTTGCGCAACATCGCAGACCCGACCCCGGCCGCGGACGCGAGCTCCTCGCTCGACACGATCAGCGTGCCGTCGTCGGCCATCACGCCGAGCACCCGCAGATAGCTGGCGAGCCGGGTGACGGTGGCCTGCGGCAGATCACGCACAGTCGAATCCGCCCGAGTTCCCGAGGAGACGGAATCCGCCCGAGTTCCCGAGGAGGCCGCCTCGGCACGCCGGGCCGAATCAGCCCCGGCGACGCCACGGGCGGAGTACCCATGCGGCTGGTGCTGTTCGGTCACTTCGGTGGCTCCTCGTCCGGCCATGCACACGACCGGAGTTCACATTGATCCGGGGGGACGTTCCCACCCACGGTAACCGCTTGTGAAGCCCTGCACAAAGTCGCGCAACACGCTGCGACCTGCGCAGCGACCCGATGTCGCGGCGCGCAGGCGGACCTCAGATTGTCAAATCCGACCGCAGCCGAACTTCGTCAACCTCCCAGTAACTGTGCTCGCGGCCGTCGAGAAGCACGACCGGCAGCCGGTCGCCGTACTCGGCCCGGAGTTCGGGATCCACCGCCGCCGCCTCGTCGACGTCGACGGATTCGAGCGGAATGCCGAATTCCTCACACAACGGCACCAGCTGCTCCCACGCCACTGCACAGGAGCCGCAACCGGCGCGCGTGAGGAGGGTGATCGTGTGCGTCGAAGCCGTCATGCGTCCACCTTGCCATCCGGACGGGCCCGGCCGTCCGAGACGGATGTCACAGCGCCGTCGTCCCCGAGTCGGTCCGCCCGGTGCACGCCCGGGACGGGGGTTAGGGTTACCCCGGATCGCCAACCACAGGAGGTGCGAGTGCCTGGGCTGACAGGGCCGATCGGATCGGGTGTGGGGACCGGCTGGTCCCGCATGCGCCGCAAGCGCAACCCGCTGGGACCGACCGACGCACAGTTGCGGGCAAACCTGGCCGGCGAAGCCAGCGCGGACGCCGCCCTCGCCCTCCAGGAAGCGGAGGCCGCCGCGGTCGAGACCGGCATCGAGCCCACCGAGGGCGAACCCCAGGTCCCCCGCGACCTGACCGCCGCCGCGTTCTTCGACGTCGACAACACGATGGTGCAGGGCGCCTCGATCATCCATTTCGCCCGCGGCCTCGCCGCCCGCAACTACATCTCTCTCTCGGACATGGCCCGCTTCGGGTGGCAGCAGCTCAAGTTCCGGGTCACCGGCAAGGAGAACAGCGACGACGTCGCGTCCGGCAAGGAGAAGGCCCTCGCGTTCATCGCCGGCCGGGAGACCGCCGAGTTCACCCGCCTCGGCGAGGAGATCTACGACCAGCTGATCGCCGACAAGATCTGGCCCGGCACCCGGGCCCTCGCGCAGATGCACCTCGACGCCGGCCAGCAGGTGTGGCTCGTGACCGCGACCCCGGTGGAACTGGCGCAGGTGATCGCGAAACGCCTCGGTCTGACCGGCGCGCTCGGCACCGTCGTCGAATCCGAGGACGGCAAGTTCACCGGACGGCTCGTCGGCGACATCCTGCACGGCGCGGGCAAGGCGCACGCGGTGCGCACCCTCGCGGTCCGCGAGGGCCTGAACCTCAAGCGCTGCACCGCCTACTCCGACAGCCACAACGACGTGCCGATGCTCTCGCTCGTCGGCACCGCGGTCGCGATCAACCCGGACGCCGACCTCAAGGAGGTCGCGAGGAACCGGGGCTGGGAGATCCGTGACTACCGGACCGGCCGCAAGGCCGCAAAGATCGGCGTCCCGACGGCCCTGGCCCTCGGTGCGGCCGGCGGCGCGCTCGCCGCGGTGGTCAGCCGGAAGAAGCGCTGACGCGCAGGCCGCACCACCGCACGCCGGGCGTGCACCCGGGCGGCGCCACCGCCGTCCGGGACGCGGGCCCTAACCCAGGAACACGTTGCGACGCTGGGCGAGCAGCCGGTAGAGGGTCTGCTGGATCGTCTCGCGGACGTGGTCGGTCAGCTCGAACGTCACCATCGGGTCGTCGGCGGTCGCGCAGTCGTAGGTGTCGGTACGGATCGGTTCCCCGAACTCGATGTACCACTTCGACGGCAGCGGGATCATGCCGAGCGGGCCCAGGTGCGGGAAGAACGGCGTGACCGGGAAGTACGGCATGCCGAGCAGCCGGGCGAGCGACTTGAGCTCGCCGATCTTCGGATAGATCTCCTCCGAACCGACGATCGAGCACGGCACGATCGGCACGCCGGTGCGCAGGGCGGCGGACACGAAGCCACCGCGACCGAACCGCTGCAGCTTGTAGCGCTCGCTGAACGGCTTGCCGATGCCCTTGAAGCCCTCCGGGAACACCGCCGCGACCTCGCCGCTGCGGAGCAGTCGTTCGGCGTCGGGGTTGCACGCGAGCGTGTGCCCGGCCTTGCGGGCGATGTTGCCGACGACCGGCATCTCGAACGCGAAATCGGCCGCGAGCATGCGCAGCGGCCGGTGCGCGGGATGGTGGTCGAACATCGCGACCGACGTCATCAGCCCGTCGATCGGGATCACTCCGGCGTGGTTCGCGACCACCAGGACACCGCCGTCGTCGGGCACGTTCTCGATGCCCCGCACCTCGACCCGGAACCAGCGGTCGAACAGCGGACGCAGCAGCGGCAGCCAGACGTTCTCCGCGAAGTGCGGGTCGTACCCGAAGTCGTCGACGTGATAGTCACCGGTCAATCTGCGTCGCACGAACTCGGCGGTCGCGACCACCTGGTCGGCGACCAGGTCGCGGGCGGCGTCCCGGAGCGTGTCGGCGAGCGATCCGGCCGGTGCCGGCTCCGGCGCCGCGACCGGTGCGGGAAACAACCGCGTCGGCTCCGACGGCCCCAGCCGGGCATGGCGCGGGTTGATCCGCGGTCCTCGATGCGCGGCGTCGCCGTGCAGCGGAATGACTTTTGCTCCCTCGGTGCTCTTCGCGGCCTCGTTCATCGCGCTCCCCCGCTCACGCCGACCAGTTCCTGGATCCGGAACTCGGCCGATCTCAACCAGTCCTTGCTCACCAGCGGGCGGATCGCCGCACCGCTGATCATGTCGTCGAGCGCCTGCATCGTCGTCCACCGCGGTTCGAACCCGAGCTCGGCACGCATCCGGGTGGTGTCGAGCCCGCACCCGAACTGGAAGTACTCGAGCTGCTCCTGCGTGAACTCGCGCATCCTCGAGGCCGGCACGAGTCGCCCCAGCGCGCCGAGCAGCTGGAACGGCACCGGGACCGCGACGCCCCCGGCCCGGCGGATCGCCTGGGACAGCATCACGACGCCGTCGCCCGCGACGTTGAAGGTGCCGGCCGGCCCGGCGACCGTGGCCCGCTCCAGGGCCGCCAGCGCGTCCTCCTCGTGCAGCAGCTGCATTCGGGCGTCCCGGCCGAGGATCATCGGCACGACCGGCGAGTGCAGGTACCGGGACACCGATCCGTGCAGGTTGGGGCCGATCAGCGGGGCCATCCGCAGCAGCGAGACCGCGATCTCCGGGCGCCGCCGGCCCAGCCCGCGGGCGTACCCCTCGATCTCGATGCTGTCGCGGGCGTAGCCGCCCTGCGGCGGCCGCCGGGCGCTCATCTCCTCGCTGAACTTGGCCGGGTCCTTCGCGCTGCAGCCGTAGACGGCGGCGGTCGAGCGGACGACGACCTTGCGGACGTCCGGGGACTTCTGGCAGACGGCGAACAGCTGCATGGCGCCGAGGACGTTCATGTCCTTCATCGCGGTGCGGGCGCCCGACTTCGGCGGCTTGACCATCGTGGCGGCGTGCACGACCGTGTCGACCTTCGCGCCGCGCAACACCTTGCCGATGAGCGGGTTCCGGATGTCGGCGCGGACGAACTCGGCCCGACCCATCCGCCGAAGCATGTCCTTGCTGGGCGACTGCGCGTCGACGGCGATGACCCTGTCGATCCCGGGATCCTGCGCGAGCCTCGCCACCAGGTACCCACCGAGGAACCGGCTGGCCCCGGTCACCAGCACAACACCGGGACGCTGTACCCCGCGATCACCCGCCACGTCCACCCCTGTCCGTGTTCGCCCTGTCGGTTGTCGACCGGATCGCACGACCTGCATTCGATTTGATCACTGAATGGTCGCCGATCGGTCACTGACGAGCGTAACCGCATTCGGCGCCGACGTTCAAAAACTTAACGAGGTCGAAACCACCCATCCACCAGGTGTTTTACGGTTCAGCCGAAGCCCGTTACTTCTCCCCACGAAATGGTCGGACGACCAACTTGCGAAATGCCCGGATTTTGTTTCCGTAATTGCATGACACGAATTCACCCCGAAATGCGCGATGCCCGCCACCGGAACGGTGACGGGCATCGCGGGGGTACGAACCCCGTGCCTTGCAGCTCGGCGGACCTACTTGCCGAGTTTCCGACGCTGCACGCGAGTCCTACGAAGCAGCTTGCGGTGCTTCTTCTTCGACATGCGCTTGCGGCGCTTCTTGATCACTGAACCCATGGCGGGAGTTCCTCACGTTCTTCTCTAGCGGTCCTGCGCACGCCGGTGACGTACGCGCGTGCATTCTGGCTGATCACCCCACCCGGTCCACGCCGCCGTGGCGACACCGTCTGACGCGACCGGCCTGGTGCTGCAGCCTCGTATCCGCTTCGCCGGCGCCTGGCGGCACCAGATCAGCTGGCACGACGAGTCATCATCGTACCGGGGCCGCACCGGCGGACCGAAACCGGACTCTCAGCCTGCGTCGAAGTACGACGTTTCCAAGTAGTCGTGGACGGCCTTCGCGTGTACCCGGAACGACCGCCCGACTCGCACCGCGGGCAGTTCCCCGCTGTGCACGAGCCGGTACACCGTCATCTTGGACACACGCATCAGCGCCGCCACCTCGGCGACGGTGAGAAACTGTGTGCCGCCGAGGACCGGTTGGTTGTCCGAACCTGGTCCCTTCGGCTTGCTTGTAGACACCATTAATCCGCATACCTCCGGCACGTGTCGCGCCGCCGGCTTCCCCTCCGGCGGAACAGACACGCACGTGCTGTATCGAGCTTAGCGGGACGGATGGGATTACTGCGACGGGTGTGGGCGATCCAATTTCATTCCGGTGTGGCGCCGAGCTCCGCCGAGCGCGCCTTCGCGGCCGCCAGCGCGTCGTGGAACGCGGTCCGGACCCCACCCCGTTCCAGCTCACGGAGCGCGGCCGCGGTCGTGCCGCCGGGCGAGGTCACGTCCGCCCGCAACTCGTTCGGGGTGCTGCCGGACCCGTCGAGCATCGCGGCGGATCCGACCATCGTCTGCACGACGAGTTCGGTCGCGGTGGCGCGGGTCAGGCCGAGCGCGACACCGGACTCGATCATGGCCTCGGCAACCAGGAAGACATACGCCGGGCCGGAACCGGACACCGCGGTGACGGCGTCGAGCTGGGACTCGGCGACCGTGACGACCTTGCCGACCGCGCCGAGGATCTCCCGGACCGTCGCGAGGTGCTCCGCGGTGGCGTACCGGCCGGGCGCGATCGCGCTGACACCCTCACCGACCAGCATCGGCGTGTTCGGCATGACCCGGACGACCGGGAACCCCGCGGGCAGCTTGCTCTCGAACCGCGCGGTCGGCAGTCCGGCGGCGAGGCTGACGACCAGCTGCTCGACGTCGCCGTCGAGGTCGCTGCCACCCAGCTCGACCATCACGGCGTCGACGTCGGCGGGCTTGACCGCGATCACGACGACGTGGGCGCCCTCGACGGCGTCGGCCACCGTGGTGGCCAGGATGCCGTACTGGCCGGCCAGCTCCTGCGCGCGCGGCGGGTACTGCTCGGCGACCACGAGGTCCTTGGGCGCGTGGCCCGCCTTCACCAGTCCGGCGATCAGCGCCTCACCGATCCTGCCGCCACCGATCACTGCGATTCTCGTCATGACGGCAAGCCTGCCACGGCCCGACCGGGGCTCCGAGACCGGTCAGGCCTTCGGGATCATCGCCAGCTGCCGGGTCTGCACGACGACCTGGCCGGTGGCGTCGACCACGACGTGGTCCTCCTCGAACCACGACCGGCCGATCACGTCGGCGCTGGCCATCACCCGCAGCCAGCCCGGTTCCGGCCGGCGACGCAGGTAGGCGGTCAGCTGCACCGTCGGCGCCCAGCCGAACATGCCACGGTTCATCGTCACCGGCGCGCTGATGTCGCCGAGCATGATCGCGAACATCACCGCGGTGTCCGCGGTCGCCTCGTCCTCGGCGAGCGGGCGCACCCACATCCGATTCACCGGTTCCCCCAGTTCGCCGGCGAGGAACCGCGCGGCCGCCGGGTCGACGCGGAGGTCGCAGCCCTTGGCCACGTGCACGATCTCGCGCATCGGATGGCCCTCGACGATCGGCACCGCGTCGGGCGACGGTTCGGCAGGCATCTCGTCGAGCGCGAGCGGCTGCCGGTGCCGGGGTTCGCCTGCGTCCAGTGCGCCGAGGGTCACCGACGCCGACACCGCCAGCCGGTCGCCCTGCAGCAGGCCGACGTCGACCAGGCAGACCTGCCGGCCCCGCTTGCGCACGGTGGTGACGAGCCGGACGTCGCCGGGATCCGGGGCGGCGAGGTAGTTCGCACTGATCGCGACCGGCTGCAGCGCCCGGGCCTCGTCACCGTCGGCGCGGATCGCGTCGCGGGCCGCGGCCGCGCAGACCGCCATCATGCAGCCGCCGTGCACCTTGGGCCCGATGGTCCAGATCGGATCGATGTACGCGCCGAACGCACCGCCACCGAGGTCGGCGAGGGTCGTCAGGTCGGTGAACGGCCGGGTGGAGGTGAGGGTCTTGGTCTCGGTCATCGGGCGGTCCTCTCGGGTTCTCCTGGTGGGGTGCTCGGTGGCGTGGTCGGCCGGCGCCGCAGGATGCGCTCCGCGACGTCCTGGTGCGCGAGGCGGCGCATCGCGGCGATGACGGGCTCGTACACGGCGGTGCCGAGGACCGCGTACTCGACCGCGGATCGGGCGGAGTCTGCGGGCATCAGCGCCAGGTCGAGTTCGGCGATGCCGCGGATGTGCCGCCCGTAGGCCTCGAGACGCTCGTCGGTCATCGGAATGCCGACGGCCTCGACCGCCTCGAGGGCCCGTTCGAGCTGGTCGACGGCCGGATACGCCGGGTCGTACACCTGCCCGAGGCGGGCGAGCACGCGGCGCGCCCGCGGATGTTCGCGGGACCGGGGGCCGTCCGGGTAGGGCGGCAGGGTCGCGATCGCACGGCCGATGGTCTCGTGGAGGTCGTCGCCCGGGTCGTCGATGAGCCGGACGATGACACGGATCTTGTGGATCGGCAGACCCGCCCCGGCGAGCGCCTTGATCAGTGCGAGGCGCCGCAGGTGTTCGTCGCCGTAGTCGGCCTTGGTGGCGCCGGTCGCCTCCCCAGGCATCAGCACGCCCTCGCGCAGGTAGTACTTGATCGTCGCGAGCGGCACACCCGATCGCTCGACGAGCTCCGACACCCGCACGACACACCTCCCGAGGCTCGACCGGATTCCTCGTTGACCCGACCACTGGATACCAATACTATCCAATATTGGATATCGAGACTATCCAATCCAAGTCCGAGAGTCACGTCTCCCACCCGAGGAGCCCGTCATGGACCCCGTACTCGCCCTCGTCACCGGCATCACCCTGCTCACCGTCGTCGGCATCGCGTTCGGCGGCACGTTCATGCTCCGCGTCGTCACCGGCGCCGTGGGCGCCAACGACCTCCAGAAGACCCTCTTCCGCGCCGGGCACGCGCACGCCGGGGTGCTCGTCACCCTCGGCCTGGTGATCGCGCTGCTCACCCAGGCCGCCGGGGTCGGCGACGCCTGGTCCACGACCGGGGCGGTCCTGGTGCTCGGTTCCGCGATCCTCGTCCCGGCCGGGTTCTTCCTGTCCGCGCTCGGCACCGACCCCCAGCGCCCGAACGGGTGGATCCGCTCGGTGTGGGCCGGATTCGCCGTGCTCGTGCTCGGCCTGGTCGTGTCGGGCGTCGCGACGATCGCCGCTGCGGCCGCCGCCCTCTGAACGTGCGCCTACCGCGCCAGGTGTTCGCGGGCGAACGCCAGCGACTGCGCCAGCATCGACCGGCGCTCGGCCCGGGTCCGGGCGTTCTGGGTGTTGACCTCGAGCACCACCTGGCCCCCGAAGTCCGACGCTGCCAACGCACGGCACATCTGCGCGCAGGGCTGGGTGCCGTGGCCGGGAATCAGGTGCTCGTCGGACGAGGCCCCGCGGCCGTCGGCCAGATGCAGGTGCGTGAGCCCACCGGCCATCCGGTCGGCCAGCGCGAACGCGTCCATCCCGGCGGTCGCGGTGTGTGACAGGTCGAGCGTGTAGTGCTCGTGCCCGACGTCGGTCGGATCGTAGGACGGCGCGAACGCCGACACCCCGGGCCCGGGACCACCGCGCTTCTCGAGCCGCTCGGCCGATCGCGACTTCGCGCCCCAGAACCGGTCGGCCCGCATCGGGAACATGTTCTCCACCGCGACCGCCACGTCGCTGCGCTGTTCCAGCTCGTGCACCTGGTCGGCGAACCCGTCGGCGTAGCGGCGCTGCCAGCGGAACGGAGGATGGACCACCACGGTGCGGGCGCCGAGGGCCTCCGCGGACCGCACGGACCGCTCCAGCTTGACGACGGGGTCGGCACCCCAGACGCGCTGCGAGATCAGCAGGCACGGCGCGTGCACGGCGAGCACCGGGACCGCGTACTTGCGGACCAGCCGGGTGACCGCGGCCATGTTCTGGCTGACCGACTCGGCCCACACCATCAGCTCGACGCCGTCGTAGCCGAGTTCGGCCGCGAACTCGAACGCCGCCTCCGTGTTCTGCGGATACACCGAGGCGGTCGACAGCCCGACGAGTATCCGACCGGGTCGACCGCCGGCTGCCGCGTGGCCACCCGGTCCGTTGTCACCGCCCATCGCGTCAGCTCGAGCTGAGCACGAACACGAGCGGGCCGATCGTCACGAACACCCCGACGATCACGGCGATGAGCAGGCTCAGCAGGTCCTCGGTCTGACGCAGGATCCGGACCACCGCGACCAGGCCCGCGATCACGAGCACCGCGAGGACGAGCGCCACCCACGGCAGCGACTCCCACAGCTTCTCGAAGCCCTTGAACAGCAACGCGCCGGCGACGATCGCGACGACGGCCTGCCCCGCGAGGACGAGCCACTGACGGACCGCGCCGGTCGCCGGGGCCGCCTCGCCCTCGTCGGCCGGGGCGACGGCCTCGCTCGACCCGGTGGCGGTCGACGCGTCGGCGCCGGCCTTCTCCCCGGCCGGGGCGTCGGTGATGCGCGGGAACTCGCCGGTCGTGTGCACCAGCGCGCGCGCCTCGTCGAGGGACTCGTCCCGTGAGGTGCGCGCCTGCCGCAGCAGGTCGGCCTCGAGACTCTGCCCGGACAGCAACGCCGGCTCCCGGACCTGTGGGGGGCGCGGGAATCCGGTCTTGGCCACCGGCGGCGGGGGCGGCGTCACCGCGGCTGCGGGCTGCGTCGCGGGCGGTTCGGCGGCCGCGGCGGCGACCTTCCCGACGACCTGCGTCTTCTCCGCGGGCGCCTCGGCCGGCGGCGTCGCCGTGGCGACCGGCGCAACCTTGGCCACCGGAGTCGCCCGGATCACCGGGGCCGCCTTCGTCACCGCGGGTGTCTTCTCGGCTACGCCCTTCCCCGCGGCGGCCTTCTCGGCGGCGGCCTTCTCGGCGGCGGCCTTCTCGGCGGCGGCCTTGCGGTCCGCGTCGGCCTTCGCGAGCACCGCGCGGCGCAGCGCCGGGATGGCCTGGGTGTGCTCGGGCGCGGCAGGTGCGTCCGGCGCGAGGACCACGGGCTTCTCGGGCGGGGTGGGCGTCGGGGTCACCGTCGGGATCGACGGCGTCACCGACGGAGTCGACGAGGTCACCGACGGGATCGACGGCGTCACCGACGGAGTCGAGGTCACCGACGGGATCGACGGCGTCACCGACGGGATCGACGGCGTCACCGACGGAGTCGACGAGGTCACCGAAGGGATCGACGGCGTCACCGACGGGGCGGCCGTGACCGGCGGCGTCACCGACGGGGCCGCGGCGGGCGTGGTGCCGATGTCCGGCGCCGGGGTGCCGTCGTCGGTCTCGGGTGCGGCGCGGCGGTTCCGGGTCGGCGCCTCGATGTCGGACACGACCGGCAGTTCCCCGGTCAGTTCCGCGACGCTGATTCCTCCGGGCGCGCCGCGTCGGCGCCGCCCGCCCCGCGACTCGACCTGCTGTCCGTTGCGGGCCAGCAGCTCGGCCACCGAAATCTGACCCGTGTTGTCCGGCTTCTCAGTCATCGCGCCACCACCAGTTCGCCACCCATGTCGGTGTCCAGTTTGCGGAGGATCAGGCCCTCGCGCAGCGCCCACGGGCAGATTTCGAGTTCGTCGACCGACAGTGCCCGCATACTCGCCTCCGCAATCAGTGCACCGGCCACGATCTGCTGTGACCGATCCGAGCTCACGCCTTCGAGTTCCGCGCGGTCCGACGCGGTCATCCGGGAGATGAACGCGATCAACTGACGCAAACCGCTCGCCGTCAGTGTCCTCTGCACGCGGGGTCCGGCGGCGGAGGGCGCGGCTCCGGTGAGTCGCGCCAGCGAGCGGAACGTCTTCGACGTGCCGACGACCCGGTCGGGGGTGCCTGCCGCGCGCAGCGCCTTCGCGGGTTCGACGAGTTCGGCGTCGAGCCAGTCGCGCAGCACCGCAACCCGACGCTTCCCGGGCGGGTCGGTCTGCAGCCAGTCCCGGGTCAGCCGTCCGGCGCCGAGCTGCAGCGAGAAGGCGACATCGGGGTCCTCGTCGCCGCCGGAGGTCAGTTCGAGGGAGCCGCCGCCGATGTCGAAGTTCATGATCCGGCCGGCGCTCCAGCCGTACCAGCGCCGCACGGCGAGGAACGTCAGCCGGGCCTCGTCGACACCGGAGAGCACCTCGAGGTTCACCCCGGTCTCGGCGCGGACCCGGGCGAGGACGCCCTCGGAGTTGTTGGCGTCGCGGACCGCGGATGTCGCGAACGCCATCAACTCGCCGCAGCCGGAGGTCGCGGCGATCGACGCGAAATCCCCGACCGCCGCGACCAGCCGATCGGCACCGGCGTCGGTGATGTCACCGCGGTCGTCGGTGTTCTCCGCGAGCCGCAGCGTGGCCTTGGTCGAACTCATCGGCGTGGGATGCGCACCCCTGTGCGCATCCACCACCAGCAGGTGGACGGTGTTGCTTCCGACGTCGAGTACCCCTAAACGCACGTGACCACGGTACTGGGTCTACCGTCGGGCACTGTGACAGCAGGCGCCGCCCCGCAATTTCCGAAGATGAATCCCACCCCGGAGGTGGACCTCGATTTCCCGCGCGAGTGGATCGAGTTCCTCGACCCTGCGAATCCGGAGCACGTCATCGTCGCGGACCTGACCTGGCTGCTTTCCCGCTGGACCTGCGTGTTCGGCACTCCCGCGTGCCAGGGCACGGTCGCCGGCCGACCCGACGACGGATGCTGTTCCCACGGCGCGTTCCTCTCCGACGAGGAGGACCGCGAGAAGCTCGACCGCTGCGTGAGCATGCTCACTCCGGACGACTGGCAGTTCATGGACAAGGGGCTGGGCAAGAAGGGGTACGTCGAAGAGGACGACCTCGAGGACGAGCCGGCGCTGCGGACCCGCCGTTACAAGGGCGCATGCATCTTCCTGAATCGTCCCGGTTTCGAGGGCGGCATCGGGTGCGCGTTCCACCTGATGGCGGTGCGGCAGGGCATCGAGCCGCTCGAGGTCAAACCGGACGTGTGCTGGCAGCTGCCCATCCGCCGCACCCAGGAGTGGGTCGAGCGGCCGGACGGCGAGCAGGTCCTCAAGACCACGATCACCGAGTACGACCGCCGTGGCTGGGGCGAGGGCGGCGCGGACCTGCACTGGTACTGCTCGGGGTCGCCGGACGCACACGTCGGCACCAAGCCGGTCTGGCAGTCGTACGGACCGGAGCTGACCGAACTGCTCGGGGCGCCGGCCTACGAGGAGCTGGTCAAGCACTGCCGGCGACGCGCCGGGCTGGGCCTGATCGCGGTGCACCCGGCGACCGCCGCCGCGCGCGAGGCCAAGGCCGCGACGCGGTCGGCGCGGCTGTCGCCCGAGACCGGTCAGCCCTCGAGCTTGTAGCCCAGTCCCCGGACGGTCACCAGGTGCTTCGGCTTGGCCGGGTCGTCCTCGATCTTCGACCGCAGCCGCTTGACGTGCACGTCGAGGGTCTTGGTGTCGCCGACGTAGTCGGCACCCCACACCCGGTCGATCAGCTGACCGCGGGTCAGGACCCGACCGGAGTTGCGCAGCAGGTATTCGAGCAGGTCGAACTCCTTGAGCGGGAGGGTGACGGGCTCACCGCCCACGTGCACGACGTGCCGCTCGACGTCCATCCGCACCGGGCCGGCCTCGAGGACGCCGTCGACGGTCCCGGCGTCGGCGTCGGTGTCGGAGCCCCGGCGCAGGACGGCCCGGATCCGGGCGATCAGCTCCCGCGCCGAGTACGGCTTCGTGACGTAGTCGTCGGCGCCGAGCTCGAGCCCGACGACCTTGTCGATCTCGCTGTCGCGGGCGGTCACCATGATCACCGGGACCCCGGAACGGGCCCGCAGCTGCTTGCACACGTCGGTGCCGCTCATGCCGGGCAGCATCAGGTCGAGCAGGACGATGTCGGCGCCGGAGCGGTCGAACTCGGCGAGGGCGGACGGGCCGTCGCCGACGACCGTCGTCTCGAATCCCTCCCTGCGGAGCAGGAACGCGAGCGGGTCGGCGAGCGACTCCTCGTCTTCCACGATCAGCACGTTCGTCACCGGTTGGCCTCCATGTTCGTCGCGACCGCGGCGGGTCGCTCTGGTTGAGTGATCGGTTCGGGCTTGTCGGGTGCGGCGCTCGGGTGCCCGTTCGTCACGGGCACCGCTGGGTCGTCGGACACGTCGTCCTCGACGTACGCGGGCAGCACCAGTGTGAACGTGGACCCGGTGCCCGGCTTGCTCCACAGGGTGATCGAGCCGTTGTGGTTCGCGGCGACGTGTTTGGCGATCGCCAGCCCCAGGCCGGTGCCGCCGGTCGAGCGGGATCGGGCCTTGTCGACGCGGAAGAACCGCTCGAACACCCGCTCCTGGTCTTCCTTGGCGATGCCGATACCGCGGTCGGTGACGGCGATCGCGACGTCGTCGCCGCGACGCACCCGGCTGACCGACACCGGCGACCCCGTCGGCGAGTAGGCGATCGCGTTCTCGACGAGGTTCGACAGCGCGGTGACGAGCAGGGTGCGGTCGCCGAGGACCTCGAGGCCGCTGGGTTTGTCCGTGCCGACGGTGATGCCCGCGTTCTCGGCGGTGACGGTGCTGCGCCGGAGTGCCTCGTCGATGATCTCGTCGACGGCGACGGGTTCGAGGTCGGGCAGCTTCTCCGCCCCCGTCAGGCGCGAGAGTGCGATCAGCTCGCCGACCATGTTGCCGAGTCGCCGCGACTCCGACAGCAGCCGCTCGCCGAAGTGCCGCACCGAGTCGGCGTCGTCGGCGGATTCGAGCAGGGCCTCCGCGAGCAGGCTCATCGCACCGACCGGGGTCTTGAGTTCGTGGCTGACGTTGGCGACGAAGTCGCGCCGGGTTGCCTCCATCCGCGCCTGCTCGGAGTCGTCGTCGGCGAACAGGACGACGAATCGGCGGTCCTGTTCGCTGAGCAGCTGCGCGAGGCCGCGGACGGCGATCTTGCCGCGCCCGCGGACCGGGTTCTTGACGCTGAGGTCCACCTCGACGGGATGGCCGGTGTCGAGGACCTCGAGCGCGGCCCGCCAGGCACGCTCCTCGATGGTCCGGTTGTGGACGAGGCCGAGTTCCTCGGCGCGCGGGTTGAACAGGACGACGTCGTGGAACCGGTCCACGACCGCGATGCCGCTCTGGCTCGCGAGCACGATCAGGTCGAGGACCTGGGACATCGTGAGGCCGGCCTGCTCGGTTTCGATTCGGGTGTACCGCGCCCTCAGGCGCGGGATCACGACCCCGCCGAGCGTGTAGCCGAGCACTGCCGCCACGGCGGCAAGTGCGACGGCCTGAACAACAGTCACGAGTGAATCGTACGGCCGCGAAAACCGCGGACGGCGTCGGGTGCGGGCATTTCGATGCACGTCACGGGCCTGACGAGCACTGTTCTCCCGGTGTTCACCTGACGTTCGACCCAGGCCCGCAGCGCGGCTTCGGGACCCGGGTCGATCGTCACGGCGTTCCTACTTCGCGCCCTGGTTGGCGACCGCGGCGGCGCCTGCGGCGGCAGCCTCGGGGTCGAGGTAGGTGCCACCCGGGTTCAGCGGCTTCAGGTTCTCGTCGAGGTCGTAGCGCAGCGGGATGCCGGTCGGGATGTTGATCCCGACGATGTCCTCGTCGGAGATGCCGTCGAGGTGCTTGACCAGCGCGCGCAGCGAGTTGCCGTGGGCGGCGACCAGCACGTTCTTCCCGGCGAGCAGGTCCCGGGAGATCGTGTCCTCCCAGTACGGGACGAGCCGCTTGACGACGTCGAGGAGGCACTCGGTGAGCGGGATCTGCTCGAGGTTCGCGTACCGCGGGTCCGCATCCTGGCTGTACTCGCTGCCGACCTCGATCGGCGGCGGCGGGGTGTCGTAGCTGCGGCGCCACAGCATGAACTGCTCTTCACCGAACTCGGCCTTGGTCTGGGCCTTGTTCTTGCCCTGCAGTGCGCCGTAGTGCCGCTCGTTGAGCCGCCAGTCGCGCACGACCGGGATCCAGTGCCGGTCGGCGGCGTCGAGCGCGATGTTCGCGGTGCTGATCGCGCGGCGCAGCAGCGAGGTGTAGAGCACGTCGGGCAGCAGGTCGTGCTCCGCGAGCAGCTGGCCGGCGCGCTTGCCCTCGGCGATGCCCTTGTCCGTGAGCGGGACGTCCACCCAACCGGTGAACAGGTTCATCGCGTTCCATTCGCTCTCGCCGTGACGGAGCAGCACAAGGGTTCCGGTACTCATGCCGTCAATCGTGTCACGGGTCGCGCGACCACCGGCGGCTCGGGTCGCGGACGGCCACCGGCCGGCGCCGGGCCTCGCGCCGCACAGCACACGGCGGCGCGGGTTGAGCGACGGCGGTGTGACCACGATCGCGGCCATGCTGGTGATCGCCAGGGGGTGCTGCAGACCGGGGTGGCGTCCCGGGCGCCCTTTCGTCTGCTGTCCGGGGTGCGGACCCCGGGTCGGGTGCTGCGCCGGCTCGTCCCTCAACCCGTACAGCCGTCACTCGAACCTGATGGTGATGCGTCCGGGCGGCTGCTCCTCGGCGACCCGCTTCCGGTTCGGCGTCCCACCGAACGGGGTCGACCGTGCTTGCGGCGGGGAAGCCAACACTTCGACGTCGGCGGCAGCCCGCGCACGTCGCCGGACCGCCGGCTCGCGGGCGAATGGAAGCGGTCCGCACGCGAGAGGTGAGCCGGTGAGCGCAGACTGACCGTATGGGCACGACCCCGCGGGCCCGGTGGGTGCTGCACGTCGACCTCGACCAGTTCGTCGCGGCCGTGGAGGTACTGCGGCACCCGGAACTGCGCGGGCACCCGGTGGTCGTCGGCGGCCGCGGCGATCCGACCGAGCGCGGCGTCGTCTCCACGGCCTCGTACGAGGCGCGGGCGTTCGGGGTCGGGTCGGGCATGCCGCTGCGGGTCGCGGCGCGGAAGCTGTCGGACGTCCCCGACGCGGTGTTCCTGCCGGTGGACGCGGCCGCCTACACGGCGGCGTCGGAGACGGTGATGGCCACGCTGCGGGGTCTGGGGGTGGTCGTGTCGGTGCTCGGCTGGGACGAGGCGTTCCTCGGCGCGCACACCCCGGACCCGGAATCGTTGGCGCGGACCGTGCAGGAGGCGGTGTTCGCGGCGACCGCACTGCACTGTTCGGTCGGCATCGGCGACAACACCGTGCGCGCGAAGATCGCGACAGGGTTCGGCAAGCCGCGCGGGACGTTCCGGCTGACGGCCGAGAACTGGTTCGCGGTGATGGGCGACCGCGACCCGTCCGAACTGTGGGGTGTCGGGGCGAAGACCGCGAGAAAGCTTGCCGCGCTGAACATCACCACGGTGCGCGAGCTGGCGGAGGCCGACGAGGACGACCTCGCGGCCGCGCTGGGGCCGACGACCGGCCCGTGGCTGGGCCGGCTCGGGCGCGGCCTGGGCGCCGAGTGGGTCGGCGACGAGCCGTACGTGGCACGCGGGCACGGCCGCGAGACGACCTTCCAGCGGGACCTCACGGACCATGACGCCGTGACCGCCGCGGTGCGGGAGTTGGCGGGGCGGGTGACCGCCGACGTGCGGGCCGAGGGCCGGGCGGCGGTCCGGGTGACGCTGAAGGTGCGGTACGCGCCGTTCGAGACGCACACGACCACCCGCGCGCTGCCCGAGCCGACGCTCGACTCCGGCGTGATCGCCGACGCCGCGGCCCAGCTGACCGCACGCCTCGACCCGGCCCGCGCGGTGCGCCTGCTCGGCGTCCGCCTCGACATGGCCGACCCCGCGCGTTGACCGGCGGGCGTGCGCTCAGGCGGGCCCGGTGCCGTCGCCTTCGACGAGGTGCCGGAACGGTTCGAGGTTGCGCAGCGACTCTCCGCGGGAGACCCGCCAATCCCATTCCCGGCGAATGGAACTCGCGAAGCCCAGTTCGAGCAGGACGTTGAAGTCCCCGTCCGCGGCCTCGAGCACCTGGCCGAGCACGCGGTCCAGCTCGTCGCCGGTGACGGCGTGCGCGCTGACCCGGCCGACGAGGTAGATGTCCCCGACCTTGTCGAGCGTGTAGTGCACCCCGTACAGGCGCCGGTTCCGGCGCAGCAGGTACTTGTAGACCCCCTCGAAGTTCTCGTCCGGCTTGCGGCAGACGAACGCCTCGACCCGCACCCCGTGGTTGCCGACGGTGAGCAGGCAGGTCGTCTTGAGCTTGTGCTCGCCGGGCAGTTCGACGACGAACTGGTGCGGCAGCGGTCGCGTGTACTCGAGTTCCCGGTCGGTCAACGCCGCGTCGATCAGCGTCGCCGTCTCGGTCACGACGGGGCCGTCGCTCATGCGCGCACACCTCCCAGTCTCCGCATCTTCCACATCCCGCGGCCACGCCGGGCGGCCAGGTCCGGGCTGCGCCGGTATCCGGCGACCGCCCGGTGATAGCTGTCGAGCAGGCCGTCGGCGGTGTGCTCCCAGGAGAAGTCCGCCGCGTGCACCGGGGCCCGTCGCGCCATCGCCGCGCGCCGGTCCGGGTCCACGAGCAGCGTGCGCAGCGCGTCGGCCCAGTCGCCGGTGTCGTGCCCGGCGACCAGCAGTCCGGTGTCGCCGCCGCGAACCGCCACCCCGAGGCCGCCGACGTCGGCGGCGACGACGGGCGTCCCGCTGGCCTGCGCCTCGATCGCAACCAGACCGAACGACTCCGAGTAGCTGGGGACGGCGACGACGTCGGACGCCCGGTAGACCTGGACGAGGCGGTCCGGCGGCTGCGGCGGCAGGAACGTCACCCGGGCCGAGATACCCAGTGCCGCGGCCAGTTCGATCAGCGAGTCCGGGCGGTCGAGCCCGGTTCCGGACGGTCCGCCGACGACCAGCACCCGCAGCGGCAGATCCGGCTCGCGCTCGTGCAGGACGGCCGCCGCGCGCAGCAGCACGTCGGGCGCCTTGAGCGGCTGGATCCGGCCGACGAACGTGACGATCAGCTCTCGGGGGTCGAGTCCGAGTTCGGCGCGGGCGGCGCCGCGGTCGCCGGGCCGGTACCGGGACAGGTCCGCGCCCGGCGCCACGACGTCGATGCGGCCGCGGGCGGCGCCGTAGATGTCGACCAGCTGGGTGGCCTCGTCCGAGGTGTTGGTGATCAGCCGGTCCGCCTCGGCCACCACCTGCTGCTCCCCGATCTGGCGGGCGGCCGGTTCCGGGGTGTCGCCCTCGGCGAGGGACGCGTTCTTCACCGCGGCCAGCGTGTGCGCGGTGTGCACCTGCGGGACCCCCCACCGGTCACGCGCCAGCCAGCCGACCTGCCCGGAGAGCCAGTAGTGCGAGTGGATCAGGTCGTAGTACCCGGGTTCGTGGTGGGCCTCCTCGCGCAGCACCCCCGCGGTGAACGCGCACAGCTGCGTCGGCAGGTCGTGCTTGTCGAGCCCCTCGAACGGGCCGGCGACGACGTTGCGCACCAGCACGCCCGGCGCCGCCTCGACGACCGGTGCGTCGGCGGACGAGGTGGCCCGGGTGAAGATCTCCACCTCGATGCCCCGCCGGGCCAACTGCACCGCGCTCTGCAGCACGTAGACGTTCATTCCGCCCGCGTCACCGGTCCCCGGCTGCGCCAAGGGCGAGGTGTGCACCGACAGGACGGCGACCCGCCGCAGTCGGTGATTCTGTGCTGGGGTCACCACACCATCTTGCCTTGCCCGTCGGACCGGCCACGTTCAGGTCCACCGGCACCGGTGATGCACCTCACTGTCACGTCCGCGGTCCGGGCGGTGTCTCAGGGATGAGTCCAACCCGAGACGAGAGGAATCGACATGAACAGGGTGAGTCAGGTCGTGGTCGTGGGCGCCGGGTATGCGGGCGTGACGGCCGCCAACCGGATCCTCGCGGCCGGGCGTCCCGATGTGGCGGTCACGGTGGTCAACCCGCGTCCGGACTTCGTCGAGCGCATCCGCCTGCACCAGTACGCCGCCGACAGCGGCACCGCCACCGTCCCCCTCGCCGACGTGCTGCACCCGGACGCCCGGCTGCGGGTGGCGTCGGTCGATCTGATCGGCGAGCGCGAGCTGACCCTCGCCGGCGGGGAGGTGCTCGGCTTCGATCACCTGATCTACGCGGTCGGCAGCAGGACGGCCGACGCCGCGGTCGGCGCCGGGCACGCGTTCACGGTCGGCGGTCTCGAGGACGCCGACCGGTTGCGGACCCGGCTGCGGGCCCTGGGCGCCGGGGCTGCGGTGGTCGTGGTGGGCGGCGGATTGACCGGGATCGAGGCGGCCGCGGAGATCGCCGAGGCACGCGCCGACCTTCGGGTGCTGCTCGTGTCCGCCGGCGCGGTCGGGGTGGGCCTCGCACCGCGGGGTCGTCGCGCGGTGACCCGGACCCTCGCCCGCCTCGGCGTCGACGTGCGCGCGGGCTCCCGGGCGCGGCGGATCGAGGCCGATCGTGTGGTGCTGGCCGACGGGACCGACCTGGCCGCCGACTGCGTGGTGTGGGCGGGCGCGTTCGAGGTGCCGGACCTGGCCCGGCGCAGCGGTCTGCCCGTCGACGACCGGGGTCGGCTGCGCACCGACGAGAACCTGGTGTGCGTCGGGAACCCGGCGATCGTCGGGGTCGGCGATGCGGTCGCGCCGCCCGAACGGGTCGCCGGGCACATTCGGATGAGCTGCCAGGCGGCGATCCCGCTCGGTGCGCACGGCGCCGACACCGTCCTCGCACAGCTCGCCGGGCGGCGGCCGGAACCGCTGTCGATGGGGTTCCTGCTGCAGTGCATCAGCCTCGGCCGGCGGGCCGGCGTGATCCAGTTCGTCCGCACCGACGACAGCCCACGGAAGTTCGCGCTCCGTGGCCGGACAGGTGCTTTCGTCAAGGAACAGATCTGCCGGCAGACCGTCAGCCGCCGGGGCGCCAGGGCCGGGTCGTACCGTTGGCTCTCGGGGCCCGCGCCGGCCAGGGAGGAACAGGGGGTGTCCGCATGAATGCCGCCGAGGTGTTCACCGAGTACCGTCCGCTGCTGTTCACCGTCGCCTACGAGATCCTGGGCAGCGCGGCGGACGCGGAGGACGTGCTGCAGGACAGCTACATCCGATGGTCCGAGGCGGCAGCGGGCAGCATCGACAATCCGCGGGCCTACCTCGCCCAGATCGTCACCCGACAGGCACTGAACCAGCTGCGCACGGCGCAGCGCAGGCGCGAGGAATACACCGGCAGCTGGCTGCCGGAACCGATCCGCACCGCGCCCGACGCGTCCGAGGACGCCCTGCTCGCCGAGTCGGTGTCGATGGCGATGCTGCTGGTCCTCGAGACCCTGGCCCCCGACGAGCGCGCGGTGTTCGTGCTGCGCGAGGTGTTCGGCTTCAGCCACCGTGAGGTGGCCGAGGCCGTGGGCCGATCGGAGGCGGCGGTGCGGCAGACCGCACACCGCGCGCGGTCGCACGTGCACGCGCGGCGCAAGCGATTCGAGCCGAGTTCGGCTGCCGCACAGGAGATCGCGGGCAGCTTCCTCAGCGCCGCGGTCACCGGCGACATCCAGGCGCTGATGGACCTGCTCGCGCCCGATGTCGTCGAGATCTCCGACGGCGGCGGCAAGGTCAGCGCCGCGCTGCGGCCCGTCGTGGGACGCGAGAAGGTCGCCAGGTTCATGGCCGGCCTCGTCCGGATCGGCCCGCCCGACCTGCGGTTCGAGGTGGGGGTGTTCAACGGGCTGCCGTCGGCGCTGGTCTACTCCGGCGACGTCCTCGACCTCGTCGCACTGATCGAGGTGACCGACGGCCTGGTGTCGGGCGTGTACCTGGTGCGCAACCCCGACAAACTCGCATCGGTCGCGCGGTCGTGGGAGCTGTCCCGCTGAGCCGCGGCGCCTGACGGCACCGGCTCAGAGCCCGTCGACGAATGCGCCGACCTCGGCCACGAACCTCGCCGGGTCCTCGACGAACGGGCCGTGATCGCAGCCCTCCCAGTACGAGACGGTGGCGTTCGGGACGAGGTCGGCGGCGTGCCGGGCCGCGGAGACGTCCACCACGGAGTCCGCGGTGCCGTGCAGGATCAGCGCCGGGACGGGGAGGGTGGCGAGCAGGTCGTCGTGGCCGACGGTGCGGCCGAACAGGGCCGCCCGCACCCGCGGTGGGGTGGCGAGGCTGGCGCCGAACAGCGCCTGGGAGGCCGCGCCCTTGCCCGGGTCCCGCACGTCGACCGGCCCGGTCAGTGCGGTGCCGAAGCTGCCGAGGGCGCGGATCGCCTCACCCGGGTCCTCCGACAGGGCGGCGGGCAGCGCGGCCCGCATCGCGGAGCCGACCCGGCCGCCCCGCTGCCCGGGCCCCAGGCTGGTGATCGCACCCACCAGCACGACCGCGTCCACCGCGTCGGTGCCGCACTCGGCGAGGTAGTCGGCGATCACCAGGCCGCCGTACGACCAGCCGAGCAGGACGGCGCCGCTGTCGACGTGCTCGGCGGCGAGGACCTCGGCGACGTCGCCGGCCCAGGTCTTCGGATCGTCGTAACCGGCGTCGGGCGCCCCCGAGTAACCGTGCCCGCGCAGGTCCACGGCGATCACCCGGTACTTCGCGGCGAGCGCGTCCAGCACCGCCGACCCCCAGCAATTCATCGACTGCGCCCAGCCGTGCAGCAGCACCAGCGGCCGGGCGCCCTCCGGTCCGGTGATGCGGTAGACGAGGGAGGTGCCGTCGATGCCGGTTGCTTCGCGAAGTGCCATGGGCGCCATTGTGCGCGAACCCGGCCGCCGCCGGATTCGCGCATCGGCGATCAGACCCGGTCGAGCACCTTCGGGGCGGCCGGAACGGGATCGACCGCGACCGGACCGGCCGGGTCCTCGCCGTCGCCGAACGCGGCCTCGTCGAACGGTGCCCGGCCACCGAGCACCTCGTGCACCCGGCCGCGGTCCACCGTCTTCGTCCAGGTGCCGATCAGCAGCGTCGCGACGGCGTTGCCGGAGAAGTTCGTCACCGCGCGCGCCTCGGACATGAAGCGGTCGATGCCGACGATCAGGCCGACACCGTCGACCAGGTCGGGGCGGTGGCTCTGCAGGCCGCCGGCGAGGGTGGCCAGTCCGGCGCCGCTGACGCCGGCCGCGCCCTTCGACGCGATGATCATGAACACCAGCAGCGACAGCTGTTCGGTCAGTGCGAGCGGCTGGTTCAGGGCGTCGGCGATGAAGATCGCGGCCATCGTCAGGTAGATCGCGGTGCCGTCGAGGTTGAACGAGTACCCGGTGGGCACGACGACGCCGACCGTGGTGCGCTGCACCCCGAGGTGCTCCATCTTCGCGATCAGCCGCGGCAGCGCGGACTCCGAGGAGGACGTCGCGAAGATCAGCAGGTACTCCCGGGCCAGGTACCGCACCAGCTTGAAGATCGACACCCCGGCGACGGCCCGCAGGACCGTGCCGAGCACGCCGAACACGAACACCAGGCAGGTCAGGTAGAAGCCGAGCATCAGCGCGCCGAGCTGCACCACCGCCCCGAGACCGGTCTGCCCGACGACGTTCGCGATCGCGCCGAACGCGCCGATCGGGGCCAGCCACAGGATCATCGACAGGATCTTGAACACCAGTTTCTGGACGTGGGCGACGCCGCGCAGGACCGGCTCGCCGGCCTTGCCCATCCCCTGCACACCGAAACCGACGAGCAGCGCGACGAACAGCGCCTGCAGGACGCTGCCGTCGGTGAGCGCCGAGAGCAGCGACGTCGGGATGATCGAGGCGACGAACTCCATCGTTCCGCCGGCGGCGTGCGCCTTGTCGGCGAGCGCGGCACCGGTGGCGGCCGTGTCGGCGCTGACGTTCAGCCCCGAGCCGGGGTCGAGGAGATTGCCGACGACGAGGCCGATGCCGAGCGCGACCGTCGACATGCCGAGGAAGTACACCAGCGCCAGGCCGCCGATCCGCCCGACGCTCGCCGCGGCCCGCACCGATCCGATGCCGAGGACGATCGTGCAGAAGATGACCGGGCCGATCATCATCTTGATCAGGGCGACGAACGTGGTGCCGAGGACGCCGAGCGACTTGCCCACGTCGGGCGCCAGCCAGCCGACGAGGACGCCGGCGATCACGGCGATCACGACGCCCAGGTACAGCCAGTGGGTGCGGTCCCGGCGCTTCGACGCCGGCGCGGTTGTGCTCATGTCGTTGCCTCACTGTGATGCGGATATCTGGTGGCAGCCGGTCGATCCCGCGCCACGGGCGGCCTCTGTGTCCGGCGTCACGTCACCTCTGAGCAATCACGGTGGCAGCCCGCGGCCACCCGCTGAAGATTGCGTGAATTGTGTTCACCGGTGAACCTGCTCACCGGTCCCCCGACACCGCCGCGGACTGCGACAATCGAGCGGTGAGGCGTCGACGTGAGCCGCTGAGCGTGGCACGGCAGTTGCTGATCGTCCAGACCGTGGCGTTGGCCGTCGTCGTCCTGGTCGCGGGCGGCCTGTTCGCACTCGACGAGCGCCGCGACGCGGACGCCGCCACCCGGCTCGCGGTGACCGACGTCGCCGCCACGACGGCGACGCTCCCAGAGGTCGCGGAGGGCATCGTCGGCCCCGACCCGACCGCGGCGCTGCAGCCACGCGCCGAAGCGATCCGGGCGGCGACCGGGGTCGACTTCGTGGTCGTCATGGGCCTCGACGAGATCCGGCTCACGCATCCGCGACCCGACCAGATCGGGTTGCCGTACACCGGGCACACCGGTCCGGCGCGGGCCGGCGAGACGTTCACCGAGACGTACACGGGCAGCCTCGGACCGTCGATCCGGGCGGTCGCCCCGGTGCACGACCCGAACGGCGCCCTGGTCGGGTTCGTCTCGGTCGGGGTGACGCGGCAGAAGACGTGGGAGCAGTTCCGAGGCAGCCTGCCGGGGCTGCTCGGCATCGTCGTCCTCGGTCTGGCCGTGTCGACGGCGGGCAGCTATCTGATCAGCCGGAGGCTGCGCCGCCAGACCCTCGGACTGACCCCCGACCAGCTGCGCCGGCTGTACGAGCAGCACGACGCGGTCCTGCACGCGATCGGTGACGGGCTGCTCGTCCTCCGCAGCGCCGACGGCGACGGCGCCCCCGGCGTCGAGATCGTCAACGACGAGGCGCGCCGGCTGCTCGCGCTGCCCGAACACGGGCCGGTGCCGTTCGCGTCGTTGCCCGCGACGCTGCGGAACCTGCCCGACGACGGTGACGCCCGCGACGAGGTGCACCTGACCGCGGACCGGGTGCTGGTGATCGGCCGCCACGCCGTGTGGTGGGAGGGCCGCCGGATCGGCACCGTCGTCACCCTGCGGGACCACACCGAACTGCGGGCCGTCCTCGGCGAACTCGACTCCGTGCGCGGCCTCGCGGACGCGCTGCGGGCGCAGGCGCACGAGTCGGCGAACCGGCTGCACACCATCGTGACGATGGTCGAACTGGGCAGGCCCGAGGAGGCGGTCGCGTTCGCAACCGAGGAATTGCGGCTGTCGCAGCGGCTCGTCGACCGGCTCACCGTCACGGTGGCCGATCCGGCGCTGTCGGCGCTGCTGATCGGGAAGGTCGCCGAGGCCGCCGAACGCGGCGTCGAGCTGACCGTCACCGACGACACCGCGCTCGGCACGACACCGCTGCGGTCGCGGGAGCTGGTGACGGTGGTCGGCAACCTCGTCGACAACGCGATCGACGCGGTCCGCGACACCGACGACCCCTGGGTGGAAGTGACCGTGCGTCAACAGGATTCGACGGTACTGATCGAGGTGGCGGACAGCGGGCCGGGCATGGACCCGGAGACGTTGTCCCGGGCGATGACCCGCGGCTGGTCGACCAAGGCCGAGCACCACGGGCTGGGTCTGGCACTGGTGGCACAGGTCGTCGCCCGGTACGGCGGCGCCCTGCGCACCGAACCATCCCTCGGATCGATGATCGTCGCCGAGATTCCGGTGGGCGCAAAGTGATCCGCGTGCTGATCGTCGAGGACGAGCCGCTGATCGCGCAGGCGCACCGCGAATACCTCGACCGGCTGCCCGAGTTCACCGTCCACGACGTCGTGCACACCGGCAGCGCCGCCCTGCGGGTGGCGCAGGCGGCGGAGCGGGACGGCCGGCCGGTCGACCTGGTCCTGCTCGACATCGGGCTCCCCGACACCAGCGGGCTCGACGTCGCCGCGGCGCTGGGACTGCTGCGGCCGAGCCCCGACATCATCGCCGTCACCTCCGCCCGCGAACTCGAGGTGGTGCGGACGGCCGTCGCCCGCGGGGTGGTGCTGTACCTGCTCAAGCCGTTCACGTTCGCCGGGCTGCGCGACAAGCTCGACCGCTACCTCGCGTACCGGTCCGCGATCACGGACGACCAGGGACCGGTCACCGCCGCCGGCCAGCTCGACATCGACCGGGCGATGGCCGCGCTGCGCGGGACGTCACCGGCGTCGACCAGCCCGAAGGGCGTCGCCCCCCGCACCCTCGACGCCGTCGCCCGGTCCGTCCGCGGCGCCGACGGCCCGCTCACCGCGGCCGAGGTCGGCGCCGCGGTCGGCGTGTCACGGGTGACGGCGTGGCGGTACCTCGAACGCCTCGCCGACGACGGCGTCCTGGTCCGGGAGACCGAGTACGGCCGGGCCGGGCGGCCGCAGGTGCGGTACCGGTGCGCGCCCGGACATCCCCGCCCCTGACATCAGGTAGAGGTCACCGACATCGCCGGCCCACCAGTAGTTGACGGCCTGAGACTTGCCGCTCCGTGTGTCGCTTTCGTTGGCCGCCTGCGACAGCAAGCGACGCCAGGGCGGGCGGTTCCGACCGACTACGTCAACAGCGTCAACCGGAGCGCAGCTGCCGCGGACTCCTGCATCGGAATCACCATCCCGCATGCACAACCGGTCGGCGCGGTTGCTTCCGGAGAGGAAGCGACGATATTCATGGTCGGCCCGGTGAAGAGCGAAGCTACGGACAGAACCTACGGAGCATCTCGCATACTGTTGCGCACCAATACAATCCATTGTATTCGAATGCATGTTCGAGTATCGTATGATCATGGACCTCGTCGAGACGCTCACCACACCCCACCGGGTGGCCACGTGGCGCCTCGACGACAAGTCGTTGCTCGCACTGGTGCCCCAACTGTCGACCCGAATGCGGCAACTCGACGCACTGCGAGTGCGCCTTGTCCACGAGATCGACGAACGCTGCCTGGGCCAGAAGATCGGCGCATCGTCGACCCAGTCATGGCTGTCCGAAGCGGCGAAGCTCACCCCCGCCGCAGCGAAGCGGATCGTCACCGCCGGCCAGAACCTGCGGGCTCGCCCCGACGTCACCGCCTCGTTCGACACCGGCGTCCTCGACATCGACCAGGTGCGCTCCATCACCACCCTGCTCGACCAGATCCCCGACCTGCTCTCCGACCTCGACCCCACCTCCGTCGACGGCGACCCCACCGACCCCGTCACCACATGCACGCAGCAGTGCACCGACTACCTGATCTCCGCCGCCGAACACGAGCACGCCGTCGACACCGCAAACCGTGCCGCAGCCCTGAAGGCCATGCTCGGCAACCAGGACGGACCCCCGCCCGACGACGAAAACGAAGCCCTCAACGAATTCTTCGCCTCCCCCACCACCGGCGGACGCGTCCGCGTCAAGGGCCACTTCGACAAGGTCGCCGGCGAACAACTGCTGACAGCCCTCTCGGCCCTGTCGAAACCACAACCCGGACGTGACAACACCCACGGCGAACCCGACCCCGACCCACGCACCGCAGCCCAACGTCGAGCCGACGCCATCACCGGCATCATCCGCCACTACCTCGACTCCGGCACCGCCCCCACCGAGGGCGGCGAGACACCCCACCTGACCGTCTTCGTCGGCCTCGACGACCTCACCAAAGCCACCCGAAACAGCGGTGACACCAACACGCATGACAGTGAGGGCCATCCCGGACCGCACGCACACGACGATTCGTGCGGATGCGACGACCGGCGTGCCGATTCGGGTCGGTCGGTCATCCGCCGCGGGCCCGCCTGGATGCCATGGCTCGGACCGATCAGCATCCGCCTCGCCGCGATGCTCTCCTGCGACGCAACCATCACCCCCATCGTCATGGACCACGACGGCAACCCCCTCGACGTCGGCCGCACCACCCGCACCATCCCACGACGCCTCCGCCGCGCCCTCGACGCCCGCGACTGTGGATGCGCCTTCCCCGGCTGTGGCCGACCCGCCGCCTGGACCGACGGGCACCACATTCACCACTGGTCAAACGGCGGCGAAACGCAACTGTCAAACCTGGTGCTGCTCTGTCGATTCCATCACCGTAGGATCCACAAAGGAGACTGGGAAGTTTACATCGGAGACGACGGGCACCCATGGTTTCTGCCGCCGCACTGGATCGACACCGACCGAAAACCCGTGCCGTCCCACAACCGAAGGCAACTGGCCTTCACCAGCTGACACACAACCGAACTAATCCGCCCCGGACCGCGACCCCGTACACAGGGGCCGCGGCCCAGGGCGATGTCCTGCCGACACGCTCATCGTCCGTCCGAGTACGGAACCTGCGCTCGGGTCAGCCGACCGCCGACAGCACCGCGCGCGCTTGCCCGGACCGACGCCGACGCTGCTCGACCGGGTCGGGACTCGGGACCGCGTCGCGCAGTCCCCGCGTGTAGTCCTCGCGGGGACTGCCGAACACCGCTGCGGTGGCACCGATCTCGACGAGTTCCCCGCGCCGGAGCACCGCGACCCGGTCGGCGACCTCGTGCACGACGGCGAGGTCGTGGCTGACGAACAGGCAGGCGAACCGGTATTCCTCGCGCAGGTCCGCGAACAGGGCGAGCACGTCGGCCTGCACGGACACGTCGAGGGCACTGGTCGGCTCGTCCGCGACCAGCAGTCGCGGCGCCAGCGCCAGGGCACGGGCCAGCGCGACCCGCTGCCGCTGCCCGCCGGACAGCTCGGCGGGCCGGCGCTCGGCGAACTCGCGCGGCAGCCGCACCGAGTCGAGCAGATCCCCCACCCGGGCCCGCAGCAGCCCCCCGGACGCGGTGCGGTGCACCACCAGCGGTTCGGCGATCGAATCGCCGACGCTGCGACGCGGATCGAGGGACGCCGCCGGATCCTGGTGCACCAGCGCCACGTTCCTCCGCAGGGCTCGCAGTTCCCGCGCCGTCACCGACGCGAGGTCGGCGCCGTCGAGCACCACCGACCCTCCGCTCGCCGTGACCATCCCGAGCGCCGCGCGCCCGAGAGTGGTCTTGCCGGAACCGGATTCACCGACGATCCCGAGCACCTCTCCCGCCTCGACGGCGACGCTGACCCCGCGCAGCGCGTGGAACCGTGCGCCGCCACCGCGACCGGGGTAGACGACGTCGAGGTCGGTGACCGTCAGGACCGGGTCCCCCGCGGCCGCCGGTTCGGGGGCCGGGCCGGGGTCCGCGGCAACGGGGAGGCGCGGCACCGCCGCGAGCAGCTGGGTGGTGTACTTCTCCCGCGGTGACGCGAACAGCTCGTGCACGCCGCGGTCCTCGACGAGGACACCGCGGCGGAGCACGGCGACCCGGTCCGCGATGTCGGCGACGACACCCATGTTGTGGGTGATCAGCAGGATCGCGGTCCCGCGTTCGTCCCGCAGGGTCCGCAGCAGGTCCAGGATCTCGGCCTGCACGGTGACGTCGAGCGCGGTGGTCGGCTCGTCGGCGATCAGCAGGTCCGGGTTCCCGGACAGCGCGAGAGCGATCACCACCCGCTGCTTCTGCCCGCCGGACAGCTGGTGCGGATACCAGTCGACGCGCACGTCCGGGTCCGGGATCTCCACCAGCCGCAGCAGTTCCACGGCCCGCGCCCGGGCCGCGGCGCGGGAGATCCGGCCGTGCGCCCGCAGCGCCTGGGCGATCTGCCAGCCCACCGTGCGGACCGGGTTCAGGGCGGTCTGCGGTTCCTGGAACACCATCGCCGCCCGGGTGCCGCGCAGCCCGGACAACGCGTCCTCCGCCGCGCCGACGACCTCGTCGCCGCCGAGGCGGATCGAGCCGCTCACCGTGGCGCCGTCGGGCAGCAGCCCGAGCACGGCCTTCGCGGTCATCGACTTGCCGGAGCCGGATTCGCCGACCAGCGCGACGATCTCGCCGCCGGCGACGCTCAGGTCGAGGTCGCGCACGACGGTCGGCCCGTCCGGCCCGAACCGGATCGTGAGGTTCTCGATGTCGAGGATCGTCTCGGTCATCGTGTTTCTCCTGTCGGTGCGGTTCCCCGATGTGACATCCGGGAACCGGAAGTGACCTGATGTCAGATCGGGGAACCTGGGGAAGGGTCAGGCGCGGCGGGCGGCGCCGAGGGCCTGCGCGATGAGCAGGAAACCGAGCACCAGCGCGGCGACGACGAGCAGCGGGCCGATCGCGAACGCCGGGTTGGCGTCGAGGTTGGGGACCGCGTCGGCGATGATCGCGCCCAGCGACGGTGCCGGTGGGCGTACGCCGATCCCGACGAAGCTCATGCCGGACTCGACGAACACCGCCACCGACATCGACAGGGCCAGCTGAACGGCCAACGGCTCCAGTGTGTTCGGCAGCACGTGGGTGCGCAGCGTCCACCACCGGGACGCACCGATCACCTCGGCGGCCTCGACGTACGGCTGTTCGCGGACCCGCAGCACCTGGGTGCGGATCGTGCGGCCGAACACCGGGATCTCGGCGACGACGATGACGATCCCGACGGTGACGGCACCCGGCCCGATGATCGCGGCCAGCGCGATGGCCAGGATCAGCGCCGGAAAGGCGAGGACGACGTCGAACACCCGTTGCGCGAGCACGTCCGCGGCCGGGTGCAGCGTCGACACCAGTCCGAGCAGCGTGCCGACGATCGCGCCGATCGGGACGGCCAGCGCGACGATCTGCAGGTTGATCCGGATGCCGTGCAGGACCCGGGAGTAGACGTCCCGGTTGACCTGGTCGGTGCCGAACCAGTGCTCGGCGCCCGGTCCGAGCAGGTTCGCACCGGGGATCTGCTCGTTCGGGTCGAACGGCGCGAGCCAGTGCGCGGACAGTCCCGCCGCCGCGACGATCAGGACGAGCGTGACGCCGACCAGACCCTGCCCGCGGGTGAGCGCGTCGAGGGTGCGGCGCCGGCGCGGCGGCGGGTCGGGCAGCGCGCGGTCGGTGACGGCGGGTGTTTCCAGGGCGGCGACGCTCACGGCGTTCCTCCGATCCGGACCCGGGGGTCCAGGTAGGCGTGGGCGACGTCGGTGACGAGCTGGACGAGCACGAACACCGACACCGCGATCAGCAGCACGATCTGCACCACCGGATAGTCGCGGCGGCTGATTCCCTGTTCGACCAGTTGCCCGATGCCGGGCCACGCGAAGATCGCCTCGACCAGCACCGCGCCGCCGAGCAGCTGCCCGGTCTGCAGGCCGAGCACCGTCAGCATCGTCGGCAGCGCGTTGCGCAGCGCGCTGCGGGTGA
Source organism: Rhodococcus olei (assembly GCF_039540555.1). Classification (NCBI taxonomy): domain Bacteria; kingdom Bacillati; phylum Actinomycetota; class Actinomycetes; order Mycobacteriales; family Nocardiaceae; genus Rhodococcus; species Rhodococcus olei. The sequence goes on from NZ_BAABFB010000066.1 coordinate 242,195, forward strand.
CCAGGTTCCACCGCGACACCCCCAACGCGCGGGCGGTCAGGACGTACGGCTGGCGCATCTCGGTGCGCAGGGCCTCGGACAGGAACCGTGTCAGCGCGGCCGCGACGGGCAGCGCGAGGCAGATGGCGGGCAGCGCGAGGTACTGCACCGTGATGTCCGGCCGGGCCCAGAACCCGTCCGGCGGAACGCCACCCGACGGCAGCACCGGTAGCAGCACCGCGAACGCCAGCACCAGCAGGACCCCGGTCACGAACGGCGGCAGCGCGACGGCCAGGGTGTTGAAGCCCGCAACCGGTCCGGTGAGCCACCGCCGCGGCCACACGACCGCCGCGACGGACAGCGTCACGCTGACGACCACCGCCAGCAGCAACGCGGCCACGGCGAGGACCACCGTGTTGACCAGCGCCGTGCCGACGAGGTCGGAGATCCGGCCGCCGAGGACGTACGACCGGCCGAGGTCGAAGGTGAGCACGTCGCCGATCCAGGACAGGTACTGGGCCGGGACGGACCGGTCCAGACCGAGCGAATGCCGAACCGCGGCAATCGTTTCCGGGGTGGCATCCGGTCCGGCCATGGTCGTGGCCGGGTCGCCCGGCACCAGCCTGAGAACGAAGAAGATCAGCAGCGACGCGAGCACCAGGACCGCCACCGCCGACGGCACCCGGGACATCAGGTAGCGCGTCATCACACCACTCCTCACTCGGTCACGCCAGGTAGGTGTCGGTCAGCTGGATCTCGGACCGCTTCGTCCACCCGACGTCGTGCACCGCCGACGCCGAGGCGAGCTGATTGAGGATCACGCCGATCTCGATCAGGAAGAGGTTGTCGAGCAGCTCGGTGCTCACCGTCCGGTACGCGGCGACGGCCTCCGGGCTGGTGCCGTCCGGGACCTGCCACGCCGCGTCGGCGGCCCGCACGTAGTCCGGGCTGTCGAACCGGGACGCGTTCTTGCGGGCGTTGAACGGGTAGGCACTGACCGTCAGCGTCGACGGCACGTACTGCGCCCACGAATGGAACGTCAGCCACAGCGCCGGGAACTGGGCGCCGATCAGCTGCTTGACGAACGTGGCCCCCTCCTGGGGGTCGAGCGTGGTGGCGATGCCGACGTCCGCAAGGTTCGCCTGCACGATCTGCGCCGCCGCCTCGTAGAAGGGGTTGCCTGCCTGGTACGTCAACGGCAGGTTCGGGACGGCCACACCGGATTGCGCGATGATCTGCTTCGCCTTCGCCGGATCGAGGCCGTAGCTGGCGTTGCGCGCCTCGTCGTAGGCCGGGGAGGACTTCGGCCAGGGCAGGTTCACCGGGTAGCCCGACCCGCGGAACACCTCGGTCACGATCCGGTCGCGATCGAGCGCGTACGCGATCGCCTGCCGCACCCGGACATCCGCGAGCGCCGGGTGCGTGACGTTGGTGCCGAGGTACACCTGGAGCTCGGCACCCTCCATCGGGATCGCCTGGTAGCCCGCGGTTTTGCCGAGCACCTCGACGTCCCGGTAGTTCAGTCCGTGAACCAGCTGTACCTGCCCGGACTTCAGCGAGCTGAGCAGCGCCTTCGCGTCCTGGATGACCGACACCTCGACCCGGTCCAGGTACGGCCGCTCCGGGATCCAGTAGCCGTCGTTGCGCTCGAACGTCAGCGACGTGTTCGGGACACGCGAGGTCAGCCGGAACGGCCCGGTGCCGACGAACGCCTCCCCCGCCGCGAGCTTGTCGATGGACTCGCTGTCGAGGATCGGCACGGTGTCGAGCAGGTCGAAGATGTTGCCGAGCGGGTGCGCGAACGTCAGCACCAGCCGGTGCGGGTCGGAGGTGTCGTAGCCGGTGATCGCGGCGGCGGTGCTGCGCAACTGCGCCGTCCACTTGGGGTCGGCGTAGGTCCGGATCGAGAACTCCGCGTCCCTGGAGGTGAAGGGCCGGCCGCTGTGGAACGTGACGCCCTCGCGCAGGTCGAGGGTCAGCGAGCGACCGTCACCCGCGAGCTGCCAGGCGGTCGCCAACCGCGGCTCCGGTTGCACCCGGTCGTTCGGGTACCGGATCAGGCTGTCGTAGGCCAGCCCGATCACCGTCGTGGAGCCGTCGGTGTTCGTCAGGAAGGTCGCGGGCAGGACGTCGCTCGTGATCGCCGCCTTCAGGGTTCCGCCGCGGACCGGGGTGGCGGTAGCCGCGGCGCCGGCCTTCCGTTCCTCGACCGCCGACGAGCAGGCGCCGAGCAGGCCCGTGCCGAGGACCGCGGCGGCGACCAGGCCCGCGCCGCGGAAGAACGTGCGACGGTCGAGAGACGGGGGAAGCGGAGTGTTCACTGGAGGGCAGTCCTTCGGATGGAGGTGAGGGGGTCGGCGTGGATGCAGCTGAGCGAGACGACGGCCGCGGCGAACTCCTGCACCCGGTTGCCGAATCCGGTGATGCGAATGTCCTTGCGCGCCAAACTCGATGCTGCGGCAAACGCCTCGGCGACGTGGGGGATCCCGGCCGGGTACTCGGTGAACGCCTGGCCGCCGAGGATCACGCGGTCGGGGTTGAACAGGTCCCGCAGCATCGCGACGGTGCGACCGAGCACGCGAGCCCGCTCGACCAGCAGCTCGTGCGCCGCCAGCGAGCCCGACGCCGCGGCCCGGTACACCGCGGCGATCGCCGGTCGCTCGTCGGTCTCGGTGAGGATGCCGGCATCGCGGGCGGCGTCGATCACGGCACGGTCGCTGACGGTCGCCTCGAGGCATCCGCGCGACCCGCACGAGCACTGCGCCCCCGAGCCGGTGGGCAGGTGCACGATGGACCCGGGTCCCGTCGACGGGGTGTGTACGCGACCGTCGATCGTCACTGCGACACCGGCGGTTTCGCGCGCGTAGAAGTAGAGGCCGGTCCCGGAGGCGGCGCTCTCCCCCGGCCGTCCCGGCGCCAGCAGCAGCTCGGACGCGGCCATCGCGTCGACGTGCGCGGCGACCGACACCGGCAGCCCGAGTCCGTCGCCGATGATCGCGCCGACCGGCGCGGCGGTCCACCCGAGCCGCGGATGGTCGACCCGGCCGGTGACCGGGTCGACGCGGCCGCCGAGCGCGACCCCGACCCACAACGGTCGGCGGCGGTGCCAGCGGCCGAGGAACATCCGGGCACTGTGGACGATCCGGCTCACCGCCTGCGACTGCGGCCCCACCGGCGTCGGCACCTCCACCGCACCGAGGATGCGGCCGCGGAGGTCGCTGGCGACGATGCCGGTGACGACCGCGCCGATGTGGATGCCGACGGTCAGGTACGGCTCGTGGTTGACCTCGAACGGGACGCGTGGGCGCCCCACCGCGCCGGACGCGGTCAGGTCCGCGCGCTCACGGAGCAGGCCGGCGCCGAGCAGCGCGACCACCTGGCGGTTCACGGTCGCGGTGCTCAGGCCGGTGACCTTCGCCGCGGTGTCGCGGCCGATGGGTCCCTGCGCGCAGGCGACCCGGAACACGGCCGCGGCCGGCGAGTCGGTGATCCGCAGCAGCGGCGGGACGACCTGGGTCCGGTTCGGCGCGCGGCGGACGCCGTGGGCGGTGCGGCGGACGGACGGTCGGGAGATGGTGGACGGAAGAGTCGATACGGACACACGAGTTCCTTGCGCTTCGTCCCGGACGGGACAGGCCTACACGGTGGACGAGCGCTGCGAGCACGCCCCCCGCGTCGAGCGAGACGGGGGGCGTGGGTCGTCACATCCGCTCAGAGAGAGCAGATGCGCGAAAGACGGGGCAGCGCTGACTTAGCGAGAGATACCGCGGAGGGAACAACAGAGTTCCCGCGCAAGGGGCAGGCGTGCGCCCAGTGCGACGGTCACGTAGGTGACGCGCATCGGGGAGAGCCGGCCGGAAGTCATGCCGCACAAGCTAACACCCGCCGAATTCTCCTGCAAACAGGGGGAAATACCTCTCGTCGGGTGCCGATTGCGATCGCCCTGACCCGAACACTTGGCCGACGGCAGCGCCCGACGATTACATGGGACCGGCAACCGACCACCGCACCGCGACACCGAAAGGTCTTCCATGTCCATCGATTTCGCCACACCACCGAACGAGACGACGGCCCCGGCGGTCGTCCGGCTCGGCGCCCACATCGGTGCGCGCGTCGACGGGGTCGCCCTCGGCGGCGACCTCGACCCGGCCACCGTGAGCCTGATCCGGCAGGCCCTGCTCGAGCACAAGGTGATCTTCTTCCGCGACCAGCACCACCTGGACGAGGAATCGCAGTACGCGTTCGCGCGCCTGCTCGGCGAGCCGACGACCGCGCACCCGACCGTCACCTCCCGCGGCGACAAGATCCTGCCGATCGACTCGGAGTACGGCCGCGCCAACAGCTGGCACACCGACGTCACCTTCGTCGACCGGATCCCGAAGGCGTCGATCCTGCGGGCCGACGTGCTGCCGACCTACGGCGGCTCGACCACCTGGGCGTCGACCACCGCTGCCTACGAGGCCCTGCCCGAGCCGTTGAAGGCGCTGGTCGAGAACCTGTGGGCCACCCACACGAACGTCTACGACTATGCGTCCAGCACCGCCGAGGACCTGAACGCCCAGACGGCGGAGTACCGGCGCGAGTTCCAGTCCACCTACTACGAGACCCGGCATCCGGTGGTCCGGGTGCACCCCGAGACCGGCGAGCGCGCCCTGCTGCTCGGCCATTTCGTCAAGAATTTCGTCGGCCTCGGCACCACCGAGTCGCAGACGCTCTTCCAGCTGCTGCAGGCGCGCGTCACCAAGCTGGAGAACACCACCCGCTGGAACTGGGCTCCCGGAGACGTGGCGATCTGGGACAACCGGGCCACCCAGCACTACGCGATCGACGACTACGACGGCCAGCGCCGCCGCCTCACCCGGATCACCCTCGCCGGTGACGTGCCGGTCAACATCCACGGCGAGCGCAGCACGATCGTCGCGGGCGACGCCTCGCACTTCTCGTCCATCGACAACCCGGTCCGGGTCGCCGGCTGATGACCGTTCCTCCGCACGCCCGAGGTTACGAGGGTTTCCCCGGCCGGATCGGCCGCACCACCGACGACTCGACCCCGGCCTGGCCCGACGTGCCGTCCGCCCGGCCCGGGGCGCCGAACATCGTCGTGATCCTGATCGACGACATGGGGTTCAGCGACATCGGGCCGTTCGGCTCGGAGATCGACACCCCGAACCTGGATCGCCTCGCGGCCTCGGGCGTGCGGCTGACGAACTACCACACCACCCCGCTGTGCTCACCGTCCCGCGCGGCGCTGCTGACCGGGCTCAACCCGCACCGCGCCGGCTACGGCTTCGTCGCGAACGCCGATCCCGGCTTTCCGGGCCTGCGCCTGGAGTTGTCGGACGACACGCAGACCCTGCCGGAGATCCTGCGGGCGGGCGGGTACGCCACCTACGCGGTCGGCAAGTGGCATCTGGTGCGGGACGCGAACATCCGCCCCGGCGCCACCCGTGACTCGTGGCCGACGCAGCGCGGGTTCGACCGCTATTACGGGTCCCTGGAGGGTCTCAACTCGTTCTTCCACCCGAACCAGCTGGTGTCGGACAGCTCGGCCGTCGACGTCGAGGAGTACCCGGAGGGCTACTACCTGACCGACGACCTCACCGACAAGGCCGTCTCGTACATCAAGGACCTGCGTGCCCACGACGCGGACACACCGTTCTTCCTGTACTTCGCACACGTCGCGATGCACGGACCGTTGCAGGCCAAGGAATCCGACATCGCCAGGTACCGGGGACGGTACGAGCAGGGCTGGGACGCAGTGCGGCAGCGGCGCTTCGAGTCGCAGGTCGCGCAGGGACTGTTCCCGGAGGGCACCGAGCAGGCTCCACGCAACGTCGAACCCGGTTTCGATGTGCCCGAATGGGATTCACTGACCGACGATCAGCGTGCCCGCTTCGCTCGGTACATGGAGGTGTACGCCGCGATGGTGGACTCGGTCGACCAGTCGGTCGGTCGGGTCCTCGACACCATCGACGAACTCGGCGAACTCGACAACACGATCGTGGTGTTCACCTCCGACAACGGCGGCACCGCGGAGGGCGGACCCGAGGGCACCCGCAGCTACTTCGCCGAGTTCGCGCACGTCCCCGATCCCGACTGGGTGGGCGACGTGCCGCACGACGAGTCGCTGATCGGGTCGGCCAGACTGGGCGTGCACTACCCGCGCGGCTGGGGCCAGGCCTCGAACACCCCGTTCCGGTTCTACAAGGGCCAGTCGTTCGCCGGCGGCGTCCGGGTCCCGTTCGTGCTGTCGTGGCCGGCCGGACTGCGAAAAGAGTCCGGGGACAATGGCGTCCGGGACCAGTTCGCGTACGTCACCGACCTGACCCCGACACTGCTCTCGCTCGCCGGTGTGACAGCACCCACGAAGCGGAAAGGCCTGCCGGTCAAGACATTCGACGGTGTCGACGCATCGGCATTGCTGCACGACCGGTCTGCCGCGAGCACGCACACCGAGCAGTACACCGAGATGGTGGGCAACCGCGGCTTCTACCGGGACGGCTGGAAGCTGCTCGCGCTCCATCCCGGACTCGACGTCGACGACCCGAAGTGGCAACTGTTCGACGTGCGCACCGACCCCACCGAGATCCACGATGTCGCGGACCGGTATCCGGAGAAGGTCGCCGAACTCGCCGCGGCCTGGGACGAGTCGGCGTGGGCGAACACGGTGTTCCCCCTCGCCACCCCGGCCGGACTGTTCACCCGCCGCCCCGCCGAACAGGCACTGGCTCGCCCGGTGCGCATCCTGGCCGGCACTCCGACCCTGGAACGGTATCGGTCGTCGAAGCTGATCTCGTTCCGGGACTTCGACATCCGTGTGGAACTGGGCGGCTCCGCAGGCTCCGCGCCCGGCGTGGAACCGGGCGGCTACACGCCCGGCGACGAGGGGGTGCTGGTCGCGCACGGTGACGTGCAGGGCGGCTACCTGCTGTACGTCGAGGACGGGCATCTCGTGTTCGGCGTCAACAGTTATGGCCGCTACACCTCGGTCGATGCGGGTCCACTCCCGGCCGGCGCCAGGACGATCGACGTGTCCGCGGTCGTGGCGCCACGGCTGCGCTGGGATTTCACGATCCGGGTCGACGGAGCCGACGAGGCCGAACTGCTGGGTCAGGTCCAGTTGGTCGGCATGGCCCCCTGGACCGGTATCTCCGTCGGCGTCGACGCCCGCGGTCCGGTGTCGTGGGACCTGCGCGAGCGCCGGGGTCCGTTCCGCTACACCGGCGACCTGCGCTCGGTCACCTACACCCCAGGCCCGGTCGGCGTCCCCGCCGTCGCGGTCCGGGAGATCGAGCGCGAGGCCGAGTTCGCCGCCGATTGACCGAACCCGGCTCGGGCGTGGCGCATGGGGCAACGCACACCGCGCACGAGCCGGGGAGGCGCCTAGTCTGAGGGGCATGACCATTTCGCCCGAGGACCAAGTCGCCGTCGTCACCGGAGCCAGCTCCGGAATCGGGGAGGCCACCGCCCGGACCCTGGCCGCTCAGGGCTTCCACGTCGTGGTCGGTGCCCGCCGCGTGGACCGGCTCGAGCGGCTCGCGAAGGACATCGGCGGCACCGCCCTCGAACTCGACGTCACCGACGAGGACTCCGTCGACGCGTTCTGCGCGGTCGTGCCGCGGGTCGACGTGCTGGTCAACAACGCCGGCGGCGCGAAGGGCGTGGCACCGGTGCTCGGGGCCGACCTCGACGACTGGCGGTGGATGTGGGAGACCAACGTCCTCGGCACGCTGCGGATGACGAAGGCGCTGCTGCCGAAGCTGATCGAGTCCGGTGACGGCCTGATCGTGACGATCACCTCGGTCGCGGCGTTCGAGGCGTACGACAACGGGTCCGGGTACACGTCCGCCAAGCACGCGCAGGCGGTGCTGCACCGGACGCTGCGCGGCGAGCTGCTCGGCCTGCCGGTCCGGCTCACCGAGATCGCCCCGGGCGCGGTGGAGACCGAGTTCTCCCTCGTGCGCTTCGACGGCGACGAGGAACGCGCCGCGAAGGTGTACGAGGGCATCACCCCGCTGGTCGCGGCGGACGTCGCCGAGGTGGTCGGGTTCGTCGCGTCCCGGCCCTCGCACGTCAACCTCGACCAGATCATCATGCGACCCCGCGACCAGGCCTCCGCCACCCGGTTCGCCCGGAAGTGACGCGGTGCGACGCGAGCTGACACCCGGCGACCTGCTCGACGGGCGCGGCCGGCAGACACACGGGCAACCGTCAGGCAACGAGTCGATCTCGCGCGCCGCGTACACGACTTCCGGAGCACCGGGTCGGCCTACACTCCCGGCATGGAGCTCCAGACGCGCCACCTCCGTTATTTCGTCGCCGTCGCGGAGGAACTGAGCTTCACACGCGCCGCGCAGAAGCTGCACATCGCACAGCAAACACTGAGCGCGCAGATCAAGCAGCTGGAGCGGGCGCTCGGCGTGGTGCTGCTGACCCGCACCACCCGCAGCGTGACTCTCAGTGCCGCGGGCACGGCGTTCTTCGAGGACGCGACGGCGACGCTCGCGGCGATGGACGTTGCGGCGGAGCGCGCCCGCTCGATGCAGCGCACCGAGAACCAGCGACTGGTGCTGGGCTTCCTCGAGGGGGCGGCGCTGATGCTGACCGAGCCGATCATCTCGGCGTTCCGCCGGCGTCATCCCGGAGTCGCGATCGAGATGCGGCAGTTCAACTATGACGACCCGTCCGCCGGGTTGAACGACCGGTCGGTCGACGTGGCATTCGTGCGGCGGCCGCTGACGACGTGCGGCGTGGACTTCGAGCATCTGTTCACGGAGCCGCTCGTGGCAATGGTGCGGGACGATCATCGTCTCGCCGATCGCCCCGACGTCACGGTGGCCGACCTGATCGACGAGCCGGTGTTCGGTGCGGCGTGCAACGACCCGGTGTGGAATGCCTACTGGGAACTCGACGACCATCGCCACGGCGTGCCGGCACGAGTGGTGTCCCGGTCGGCGTCGCTGCTCGAGGAGTACCAGAAGGTGGCGGCCGGTGTCGGCATCGGCGTGACCGCGGCCTGCGCGCGCTGGATCCCGTTTCCGGGAGTGACCCTGCTGCCGATCACCGACGTCGCGCCGTGTGACGTCTCGGTGGCGTGGCCGCGCGCGAACCCGTCGACGCTGGTCCGCTCGTTCGTCGCCGCCGCGCGGCAGGTGCGCGACGAGAATCCTGATCTGGTCGAACGCTTGCAGGCGCCCGACCTCGAAGACCGCGCGATGCCCATCCCCGTCGCGTACTGACAGCAACGCCCTGTCAATCGCGAGCAAGCAGGTGTTTGTCGTTCCGACGCCCGCCGACCTAGCCTGATCTCACATACCGTCCGGTACGGACGTCCGACCAGGATGCACCCGGCCCCGGTCATGTCGGCCGCACTGAGGACCACGAGTGCTCAGCGTCGGTCATCGTCGCGGATCGTCACCGTCGACCAATCGAATTCTGCTCTCGTGCTTTCGCTTTCGTGCCAGTTGTGACGGCGCTGCGCCCGACGGATCCGATCGCCGCGCACCTCCCTTCTCCGCCGATCTGCAACGGCCCCCCAGTGCCGATCGGTGTCGGCGCAGAGCGAAGGCCGGTCCCCCGCTCCTGCCCCTGCGGTCGCGCGGCGGCGGAGCGATCCGACCAACCGTCCGTCACAGTCGAAAGGAACACCGATATGGCACATCGATGGATCACGCGCGGCGTCGTCTCCACCGCGGCGGCCGCAGTCGCGGTCGGGTCCATGGCCCTGATCGGCGGAGGCGTCGCGGGTGCCGCCGAGGGTACGGCCACGTGGGACGACTACTACTCCCACTTCACCCGCACCATCAGCGAGACCAGCCCGAACCCGGGCGACACCATCACGGTGACGACGAAGTTCGAGCGGACCAACGACACACCCGAACGGCTCTACTGGATCAAGGACCACCATCCCACCTGCCTGACCTACGTGCCCGGCTCGGCGAAGATCAGCGGCAACCGCGGCACCCTCGATGTCGAGCCGTACCTGGAGATCCAGCCCGGCTTCGTCGCCGCCGACATCTCCGCAGGCAGCTGGACGGTGCAGAAGAACCCCGCCGAGTCGCCCGTGCTCACCGTCGAGTACACGGTCGGCGCCGACTGCTCGCGCGGCAACTACCTCCCCACCGGCATGGAGTACAACGGCACCCTCGGCTCCGGTGGCTACGCCACCAAGGGCCCGTCCATCTCGATCAGCTATCTCGGCGGCGGTGGCACCGGCAGCCTCGACTCCCTTCTCGGCGGCTTCGGCAGCTGATCGGCCCGACCCGCACACGACCGACCGACCGACCGACCGTATGTCCGCACCGATCGCAAGGGAGACGACCATGGTTCGACGAGCAACGACCCGCTTCATCACCGCCACCACCACCGCGCTGGCGGTCGGTACCGTCACCCTCCTCGCCGGCGGCGTGGCGAGTGCCGCGCCCGGCTCCATCACCTGGAGGGACGGGTACACCACCTTCACCCGCACCGTCAGCAACACCACCCCGAATCCGGGCGACGTCATCACCGTCACCACCACGTGGGCCCGCGACGACGCCAACTACGAAGAGCTCTGGTGGGCCAAGGACTTCCACGCCACCTGCCTGAGCTACGTCCCCGGCTCGGCCAAGCTCACCGACAACGCCGGTGTCCACACCGTCGAACCGTACGTCGAGGTCAAGCCGGACTTCGCCGCCGCCGACTTCGCCACCTCGGGCTACAAGCCGATGGTCAGGAACTACAGCGACACCCCGACCCTCAGCTTCCAGTACACGGTCGGCGCCGACTGCGCTCGCGGGTCGGCCCTCTACACCGGGCTGAGCTACAACGGCTCGCGCGGCCGGGGTGACTACGTCAACAAGGGACCGGCCGTCACCGTCGCGAACGACAGCTTCAGCGCCGCGCTGGCCCCGGTCAGCGGTGCCACCGTCGGTGCCGCGACCACTCTGACCGCCACCGTCACCCCGCACGGTGCCGGCACCGTCGAGTTCAAGGACGGCGACACCGTCATCGGCACCGCCACCGTGGGCCCGGACGGCACCGCCACCCAGAGCTGGACGCCGACCACCGCCGGCGACCACACCATCACCGCCACCTACAGCGGTCCCGGAGTGTCCGCCACCACCAGTGCCGTCGTGGCCGTCGCGGGCACCGCCGGCGGGGGCGGCGCCGGCAGCCTCGGTTCCCTCTTCGGCAGCTAGTAAGGCCCCTCCCCGGCTCCGGGGAGGTACCGCCAGCACGTCAACCAGGCCTCACCGAACACGGAAGGAAATCTTCATGGCTCACCGAACGAGCGCTCGCGGCATCGCCGCCGGCGCGGCGGCCACGTTCACGGTCGGCGCGTTCACCCTCCTCACCTGTGGAATCGCGAACGCGGCGCCGCAGACCATCACCTGGGACGACGGGTACACCCACTTCACCCGCATCGTCACCAACACCACCCCCGCCGCCGGTGACACCGTCACGATCACCACCCGGTGGGAGCGCACCGACGCCAACTGGGAGAAGCTCAACTGGGTCAGGGAATGGCACCCCGCCTGCCTGACCTACGTGCCCGGCTCCGCGACGGTCACCGACGCGGCCGGAACCCGTGCCGTCGAGCCGTTCGTCGAGACCCAGTCCGACTACACCGCAGTCGACTTCGTCGGCCTCGGCTACCAGCCGACCGCGAAGCGGTACGAGGACGCACCGCTGCTGAGCACGCAGTACAAGGTCGGCAACGACTGCAGCCGCAACGAGGCGCTCACCACCGGTATGAGCTACCTCGGCTCCCGCGGCCCGGGCACCTACACCACCAAGGGCCCGCTGATCACGGTCGCGAAGAACGCCACGACCACCAGCCTCGCCACGGTCGGCGGTGCGGCGCTGGGGCAGGCGTCGACTCTGACCGCGACCGTCACCGGCGGCGCCCAGGGCGACCCGGTGGAGTTCTACGACGGCGCCGCCAAGATCGGCACCGGCACCCTCGACGCCAACGGCGTCGCCGCCACGACCTGGACGCCGGCCGTTCCCGGCTCCCACGGACTGACCGCGAAGTACCTGGTCACCGCCAGCGCCGACGGATCGCTGTCGGCCGTGCAGTACGTGGACGTCCCCTCCGCCTACACCACGACCGTCGCCCCGGTCACCGGCGCCACCGTCGGCACCGCCACGACACTGAAGGCGACCGTGACCCCCGGAAGCACCGGTGGCACAGTCGAATTCAAGGAAGGCGACACCGTCGTCGGCACCGCAACCCTCGACGCCAACGGCACCGCCACCCTGAGCTGGACCCCCACCGCCGCGGGCGATCGCACCATCACCGCGGCGTACACCGGACCCGGCGGCGTCACCTCCTCCGGCCAGATCACCGTCACCGTCGCAACCGCGGACAGCACGGGCGGCGGCAGCTCCACCGGCAGCCTCGGCTCCCTCTTCGGAAGCTAGGCAGCACGGCAATCCGGCCGTGGGTCCTTCCCGACACGACACCGTGCCCGGAGGACCCACGGCCGCTCCGGGAGCGGGACTCGTGCCGTCACCGAAGCGTTTCCGTCTCCCCCGCCGTCGACATCAGGGCAGGTCCCGGGTGCGTTTCCAGCGTCAGCGGGCCGGGACCGGGGCCGCGGCCGCGGGTGGCGCCGGAGCGGCCGCGGCCGGCAATGCCGACATCGACTGCCAGGTCGGCCAGTCGATCGCCCAGTCGTAGATGTCGCCGTCGGCGGCCGACAGGTCGATGCGGGTGCCCGTCACCTCGACCGGGTCGCCGTACAGCGCGGTCCCGAAGTACTGCTGCGCGTCCGACAGTGACAGGTTGATGCAGCCGTTGGTGACGTTCGCCGACCCCTGCACGCCGGTGGTCTGCGGGTTCGCATGGATGAACTCGCCGTTGTTCGAGATCCGCACCGCCCACCGTTCGCGGACGTTCTCGTAGAACGGCGGGTTCGACATCAGGAAGTCCTCGTGCTTCTCGGTGACGACGTGGATTCCGCTGCGGGTGACGTTGCGGTTCTCGTTGCCCTCGCCGTAGCTCACCGGGATGTCCATGATCGTCTGCCCGTCCCGGACCACCTGCATGCGGTGGCTCGGGGCGGCGGCCTTGACGATCTGGCTGCGGCCGATGCCGAAGTCGAGGGTCACGTCGGACTCGCCGTACGCGCCGTCCCCGTACGGCAGGCCGTACAGCTTCGCGACGAGGTGCACGGTGGTGCCGGGCACCCAGTAGTGCTCCGGCCGCCAGTGCACCCGCGACCCGTTGTCGTCGGGCAACCACGCCCACGATCCCGGGGTGGGCGGGTTGGTGGTGATCGTCAACGCCTTCTCGACGGCGGCCTTGTCCGCGACGTGGGCGTCGAACTTGAGGATGATCGGGGCCGCGATGCCGACCTGCTGACCGTCCGCGATGTTGGTGGTCACCGACGTCGTCGACGGCGGGTCGACCGTGGTGAACGCGCCCTGCACGGGCACGGCCACGCCGTCGGTGCCGACGGCGGTCCCGGACCAGGTGTAGGTGGCGCCGTAGCCGAGCGGTTCGGTGACCGCGAACGTCCGCTGGTCCGGCGCCAGCGTGCCCTGCACCACCTTGCCGGACGGGCTGGTCAGGGCCACCCCCTGCAGGGTGCCGCCCGTGACGGTCACCGACACCGGCGCGGTCGGGTTCACGTCCGTGGCACCGGCCGCCGGGGTCTGCGTCACCGTGGCGACGGGCCCCTTCTCCGGGCGCGCGGACGGGGTGGAGCCGCCGCCCGCACTGCAGCCCGCGACCAGCGCGACAACCGCCGCCAGCGCGGCGAGCAACCAGAATCCGCGGGCCCGTCCGGGGCGCACACCGAGAGCAAACACGAAATCCACGGTACCGACGTCGCGGATGTGACCCTCGTCCCACCGCTCAGATGCGGCAGCCCACCGTCACCGGCTCCGGCTCGAGCCGCACCCCGAACGCATCCTGCACACCGTCGCGTACCTCCCGCGCCAACGCCAGCAGATCCGCGGCCGAGGCGGCCCCCCGGTTCGTCAGCGCCAGCGTGTGCTTGGTCGACAGCCGCGCCGCCGCCCCCGGAGCGGGATGCCCCTTCGCGAACCCCGCCCGCTCGATCAGCCAGCCCGCCGACAGTTTCGTGCCGCCGTCACCCGGGTAGCGCGGAACCGCGACGCCCTCGCCGAGTCGCGCGGCGATCGCGGCCAGCACCGCGGGCAGCCGATCGTCCGGTACCACCGGGTTCGTGAAGAACGATCCGGCGCTCCAGGTGTCATGGTCGGCGGCGTCGAGGACCATGCCCTTGCCCGCCCGCAGCCCGAGCACCACCTCGCGGACCTTCGCGGCCGACCGCCGCTCCCCCTCGTCGGCGCCGAGCACGGTCGCCAGTTCCCGGTAGCGCAACGGCGCGCTGAGCCCGTCCGCGGTCACCGCGAACTCGGCGGCCAGCACGACCGCGGTGTCGGTGTGCTTGAGGACGCTGGTGCGGTACCCGAGGCCGAGCGCGTCCGGGCCGACCCACCGCACCTCACCCGACGCGCGGTCGAGCAACTGCACCCGCCGCAACAGCGACGCGACCTCCACGCCGTACGCGCCGACGTTCTGCACCGGGGTCGCACCCGCCGACCCGGGAATCCCGGACAGGCATTCGAGGCCGCCGAGGCCGGCGTCGACCGACCGCGCCACCACGTCGTCCCACACCGCGCCGGCGTCGGCGACGACCAGTCCGTCGTCGAGGCGGACCCCGTCGCCCGCGACGCGGACCACGACCGCGTCGACACCGGAGTCGGCGACCAGCAGATTCGAGCCCCCACCGAGAATCAGGACCGGCACCCGCGCCGCGTCCAGCGCGCGGACCGCCGCGACCAGCGTGTCGGTGTCGCGGCAGGTGAGCATCGCCCGCGCCGGACCGCCGACCCGCAGTGTCGTCAGCCGCGACATCGGCACGTCCACATCCAATTCGGCCCCGGACTCGGCCGCCACGTCCTCCACTACCCGCACGGGTGCAAACGGTAGCGTGCCGGACATGGCCCGCCGAATCCCGCATTCCGCCACCTACCCGCATTCCGTCGCGCGGGTGCACGCCGCCCTGACCAGCGAGCGGTACTGGCGGGACCGGCTCGCGGAGGCCGGTGGCGAGCACTCGCACGTCGACCGCATCGACGTCGGCGCCGGCACGATCGCCGTGGAGATGACGCAGGCGATCCCCGCCGAGCACTTGCCGTCGATCGTGACGAAGATCCGGCCCGGCGACCTGACCATCACCCGCACCGAGGACTGGGGACCGCTCGGTGACGACCGGGCTACCGGCACGTTCACCGCGCACGTCGCGGGCATGCCCGGCGACCTGACCGGCACTCTGACCCTGACCGCAGAGGGGACCGGTGCGACCGTCGCCCTCGACGGGCAGGTGCAGGTCGCGATCCCGTTAATCGGCGGCAAAATCGAGTCGGTGATCGCCGAGCAGATCGACGATCTGCTCACCCACGAGGACGAATTCACCGCACGCTGGCTGGCCGAAAACGACTAGCACTACAGCCATGTAATCTGCCGCACTATGTCACGTCGTATCGAGTTCACCGCCAACTACTCCCTGCCCGCCGAGGTGGTGCACCGCACCCTCACCGCTCCCGCGTTCTGGAACGACCGCGTCGCCAAGGGCGCCGACAGCGGCGTCACCCTGACCCGGCTCGAGTCCGGCCCCGGCACGATCGACGTCGCGGTCAACCAGGTCGTCGACACCAGCGCACTGCCCTCCATCGTCACCAAGCTGATCAAGGGCGACCTGGCCATCCTGCGGTCCGAGAACTGGAGCCCGGTCGCCGGCGGCTCCGCGGCCGGTTCGTTCGCCGTCGACACCACCGGAATTCCGGTCACGGTCCGCGGCACCTACACGCTGACCGACGTCGACGGCGGATCCACCCTCACCGGCGCCGGCGAGGTCGACGTCAACGTCAAGCTGATCGGCGGCACGATCGAGGGAATGGTCGTCGACCAGGTCCGCAAGATCTTCGAGACGGATCAGGAAGCCGTCGAGGAGTGGGCGGCCGCGAACGCCTGACCGCGGCGAATTGTGTGGTCGATGCGTGCCGAGCCGGTAGCCTGTCCGCTCATGGCTCGCCGCATCGACTACTCCGCCCGCTACACCCACTCCACCGAGCGGGTGTACGCGGCGCTGTCCGACCGGGACTACTGGGAAGCCCGGATGGACGAGCTGAGGAAGTTCTCGGACAACGACGTCGAACACTTCGAGGTCACCGAGACCGGTATCGACCTGGTCTTTCACCACGTGATCCCCCGTAGCAGCCTGCCGGACGTCGCCCAGACCGTGATGACGAAGGACATGATCATCACCCGCAGGGAGCACTACGGAGCGTTCGGCGAGCCGGTCACCGGCACCTACGAGGCCACGATCCCGGCCGGACCCGGAAGCCTGACCGGCACGATGTCGCTGTTTCGCACCGACACCGGGTCCACCCTCCGGACCTCGTCCGAGGCGAAGGTGTCCATCCCGTTCGTCGGCGGCAAGCTCGAGCAGATGATGCTGCTCAACGTCGTCGACCTGCTGCGCACCGAGGCGCGGGTCACCGCCGACTGGCTGGACCGCCGACAGCGGGAAGACCGGTAACGAGATCCGCATGAACCGCGCCGCCAAACCGGACGGCGTCATCACCCGCGGCACCACCGGGATCAACCGGCTGCGGCGCAGCGATCGCTGGCTGATGCACCGCCCCCAGGTCGTCGACCTGCTCAACTCCACCCCGCACCCCCTGGTCGTCGACCTCGGCTACGGCGCACGCCCCGACACCACGTTCGAACTGGCGGCCCGGCTCCGGGCGGTCCGCGGCGACCTGCCGGTCGTGGGCCTCGAGATCGACCCGGCCCGGGTCGTCCCCGGCCGGGACGGCGTCCGCTTCGCACGCGGGGGTTTCGAACTCGCCGGCCTGCGCCCGGTGCTGGTGCGGGCGTTCAACGTGCTCCGTCAGTACCCGGAGGACGCGGTCGCCGGCGCCTGGGCGAAGATCCAGTCGGCCCTGGCACCGAACGGACTGCTGGTCGACGGCACCTGCGACGAGCTGGGTCGCCGCTGCGCGTGGGTCGTACTCGACGCGCACCGGCCGTTGACGCTGACGTTGGCGTGGGACCCGTTCGACGTCGACCGCCCCGGCGACATCGCCGAGCGGCTGCCGAAAGCCCTGATCCACCGCAACGTGGCCGGCGAGGGTGTCCACGACCTGCTGCTCGCGGCGGACCGGGCCTGGGCGACCGCCGCTCCCCACGCCGCGTTCGGCCCCCGGATCCGGTGGCGCGCGACGCTCGAGCTGCTGCGCGCTCAGGGTGTTCCGGTGGAGGTGCCGCGCCGCCGCCTGCGCGACAACGTGCTCACGGTGCCGTGGGCGGTGGTGGCGCCGTCCGCCTCCTGACGCTCCGGGTCACGCCCAGGCCGACAGCGCCCGGCGCACCCGCTGCCGCACCCGGGTCGGACACCGGTCCGACCCGACTTCGAGTTCCTCCCGGTCGAGCCGGTCGATCGCCAGCGCGTCGCCGACGACCTCGTCGAGCACCCACTGCGAGACCCCGCCGTCGGCGAGGTCGAGAACGGTGCGCAGCGGTGTCGTGATCAGGAAGGCGCCGGCGTGCTCGGTGTCGCCCGCGGCGAGGTCGCAGTGGTGCACCGCGACCCGGTCGAGCCGCGCGTGCCCGTCGTCGGGCGCGGTCACGTGCAGGAAGCTCGGATGGAGATGCCCGAGACCGTGCAACTCCGCCGCGCTCTGGTGCGACACCACGGCGCCGTCGAGGCGGACGCAGCACCGGGCGACCTCGTCGAAGTCGCCGGTGCGCCACGTGGTGAGCCGGAACAGTCCGGGATCCGACTGCAACCAGGCGCCGGCGACAACCGCGTCCGCCATCTCGTCGGCCGAGTAGCCGCAGGCACGTGCCTGCGCGGAGGTGAAGTAGCCGCCCTGCCCGCCGGCCCGTTCGCGCAGGGCGCGGTCGCGTCGTTTCCGTTCCGGCGTGTGGTCCATGTCGACACAGTACGACGAAACTGTGGTACAGGTCACACAATTGTCCGCGTGGCGGATTCCACACGAATTCCCTCCGGGTGTTCTCAGAAACGGCACAGGAACTTCCGGAAGAATCCCAGCAATGGCCACCACGCACGCACCCTCCGGTCCCGCGAGCACCCGCTCGAAGCGCAGCCTCGCCCTGACCGTCGCCCTGGTCGTGATCGTCGCCCTCGTCGCCGCACTGATCGGCGCCGAGCTGTACGTCCGGCACAACGTCAAGCAGTGCATGACCAGCCAGTTCGAGAGCCAGCTCGGATCCCAGGTCGACGTCGGGCTCAGCGCCAAGCCGGTGCTGCTGCAGGCCGTCGACAAGAAGGTCCCCTACATCACGATCACCAGTGACGACTCCAGTTTCGGCCCCGCCAAGGACATGCACGTCAGCGCCCGCGTCAACGACGTCGACCTGACCACCAGCGAGACCTCGGGCGGCACGGTCGGCAGCTCGACCGCCGACATCGAGTGGTCCACCCAGGGCATCCTGTCGACCATCCAGGAGCAGCCGTTCGGCGCGCTGGTCACGAACGTCGTCGCGGATCCGTCCGCGGGCACGCTGCAGTTCCAGGTGATGGGCAGCATCGCCCAGTTGACCGTCAAGCCGACCGTCGTCGACGGTGCGGTGCACGTGCAGACCGTCGACGCCGCGGTGTTCGGGCTGGGCCTGCCGACCGATCTGGTCAGCGGCATCGTCGACATCCTGACCAGCAGCCTGCAGAACTTCCCGCTGGGCATGACCGCACAGACGCTGACCGTCAGCAGCAGCGGCCTGGAACTGACCCTGGCCGGTGGTGCCTACACGATGCCGGCACCGCAGGCCGGACAGCAGGCGCCCGACAGCTGCTCGCTGCTGGTCTGACCGGGTCGGCCGGCGGCCGCTCAGTCCGGGAAGCCGTCGAGCACCGCCCGCGTGCCCGACAACCCGAGCCGCGTCGCGCCGGCGGCGATCATCTCGCGGGCGGCGTCCGCGGTCCGGATTCCGCCGCTGGCCTTCACGCCGAGCCGGCCGCCGACGGTCTGCGCCATCACCTCGACGGCGTGGACCGTCGCGCCGCCGGCCGGATGGAACCCGGTCGAAGTCTTGACGAAATCCGCGCCGGCCCGCTCGGCGGCCCGGCAGCATTCGACGATGGCCTCGTCGGACAGCGCCGCCGTCTCGAGGATCACCTTCAACACCGCCGCGTCCGCGATGCCCTCACGCACGGTCAGGATGTCGGCGAGCACCGCGTTGTAGTCCCCGGCGACCGCGGCACCGACGTCGATGACCATGTCGACCTCGTCCGCGCCCTGCTGCACCGCCAGGCGCGCCTCGGACCCCTTGATCAGCGAATGGTGCTTGCCGGACGGGAACCCGGCGACGACCGCGACCCGCAACCCGTCCGCCCGCAACGGCAGCATCGACGGCGACACGCACACCGAGTACACCCCGAGTTCGCGGGCCTCGGTCACGAGTCCCGCGACGTCGGCCGCGGTCGCCTCCGGCTTGAGCAGGGTGTGGTCGACCATCGCGGCGACCCGGGCACGGGTGAGGTTCTCCGACATGCGTCGAGCTTCGCACAGCCCGCCCCGGCCCCCCGTGACAAAACCGGTTGCGACCGACTCCCGGGCCCGGCGACACTGACGCCCATGCTGATCCGCCGGGAACGTCCCACCGACGTCGACGCCGTCGCCGCGGTGCACCGCTCCGCCTTCGCCCACGAGACCCCGCCCGGCGCCGCCGAACCGGTGGAGGTCGCACTGGTCGCCGCGTTGCGGGCCTCGGACGCCTGGCTGCCGGCGCTGTCGCTGGTCGCCGAGGACGCGGCGGGCGCGGTCGTCGGACACGTGTGCCTGACCCGCGGGTCGGTGTCGGGGCGCCCGGCCCTCGCGCTCGGTCCGATCGGGGTGCTCGCGGACCGGCAGGGGTCGGGGATCGGCGCGGCGTTGATGCACGCGTGCCTCGGTGGCGCCGACGCACTCGGGGAATCGCTCGTCGCGCTACTCGGCCATCTCGACTACTACCCGCGGTTCGGGTTCGTGCCGGCGGCGACCGTGGCCGTCGACCCCGGTGTACCGGAGTGGGCCGACCACTTCCAGGTCCGCCGCCTGGACGCGTGGACCCCGGAGCACACCGGCGAGTTCCGCTACCCCGAGGCCTTCTACCTGCTCTGACGCCGCCGACGGCGCCGGGAGCGACTACCGTTGTTCGCATGAGCGCCGACGAGCTCGTCGAGGTGTGGGGCGGAGCGAGCGAGTTCAGCAGGCTGATGCCGACCGTGTGGGGCCCGGCAGGCCAGGCACTGGCCTTCCAGCTGCGGCTGCGGCCCGGTGACACCGTGCTCGACGTCTGCTGCGGCGCGGGGGCGTCCGCGCTTCCCGCGGCCGCCGCGGTCGGACCGACCGGACTCGTCCACGCCGTCGACCTCGCGGACGACCTGCTCGAGCAGGGCCGGCTCCTCGCCTCCGACCGCGCCCTGCACAACATCGACTTCGTCCGCGCCGAGGCCGCCACCTGGGAGCCGCCTAGCAGTGTTCCGCGCGGTCGTTACGACGCGCTCGCCTGCTCGTACGGCCTGTTCTCGCTACCGCATCCCAACGCGGCGCTCGGGCGGCTGGTGCGGCTGTTGCGCCCGGTCGCCAAGGTGGGGGTGACGGTGTGGCGGCGCGGGGCGCTGGCCGAGTTCACCGACACCTTCCACGACGCGCTGGCCGCACACGTGCCGAACCCGCGCCGAACCGACCGACCCGCCGCCCTGTCCCACCTCGACAATCCGGGCGCGTTGCGTACCTGGCTGACCGGATACAGCGCCGGATCCGTCGAGGTCAACGAGCTGTCGAACCTGCTGCCCACGACACCCGAACTCGTCTGGGACCTGGTCCTGGGCACCGCGCTGCGCGCGTCGCTGCCGCCCGGCCCGGAGACGGTCGAGGCCGTGCGGCTCGACTTCCTGGCCCTGCTGACCGAGCGGGACATCGAGACCGTCGACGCCGGCACCCTCGTCGCCACCGCGGTCGTGGTGCACTGACCTGGCCGACTTCACCCGGTCGGGCTCGACGGTCGCGGACACCTGCGAGACTGTCCGCATGAACAGGCCCACCGCATCCGAGGACGACCGGCGCTACGTGCTCGCCCTCGGCACTCCCGACCGCACCGGCATCGTCGCCCGCATCTCGACGTTCCTCGCCGAGGTCGGAGGCTCGATCGTCGAAGCCGCCTACCACGCCGACGCCGACTCGGGATGGTTCTTCACCCGGCAGGCGGTGCGGGCGTCGTCGATCGGACTCGGCCTCGACGAGCTTCGTGAGCGGTTCGCCACGGTCGCGGCCGATCTCGGTCCCGAAACGGAGTGGACGCTGCACGACACCGGGGTGCGCAAACGGATCGTCCTGCTGGTCAGCAAGGAGGGGCACTGCCTGCACGACCTGCTCGGCCGGGCCGCGGGCGGCGAACTGCCCGCGGACATCGCCGCGGTGATCGGCAACCATCCCGACCTCGAGGAGGTCACCCGCCAGCACGGCATCGACTTCCACTACGTGTCGTTCCCGAAGGATCCCGCCGAGCGCGGGCCGGCGTTCGAGCAGGTGCGCAAGCTCGTCGACGTGCACGATCCACACGCGGTCGTGCTGGCCCGGTTCATGCAGGTCCTGCCGCCGGACCTGTGCGACCACTGGGCCGGCCGGGCGATCAACATCCACCACAGCTTCCTGCCGTCGTTCGTCGGCGCCCGGCCCTACCACCAGGCGTTCGCGCGCGGAGTCAAGCTGATCGGCGCCACCTGCCACTACGTGACCGCCGAACTCGACGCCGGCCCGATCATCGAGCAGGACGTGATCCGGGTCGACCACGCCGACGAGGTCCGCGACATGGTCCGGCAGGGCCGCGACATCGAGAAGCTGGTGCTCGCGCGGGGCCTGCGCTGGCACCTTGAGGACCGGGTGCTGGTGCACGGCCGCAAGACCGTCGTCTTCAGTTAGCGGACGCGGCCCGTGAGTGCTCGAAAAGTACTCACAGGCGCCGCAGGCGCCTGATCTCGGCGTTGACCTCGTCGGCCGCCTCGATGGTGCTCATGTGCCCGATGCCGGGCAGGCGGATGAGGCGCTGAAGGTGTCCGTCGGCGTCGAGCCGATCGCTCATCCGTTCCGAGTGGACCGGCGGGGTGAGCCGGTCGGCGGTGCCGACGACCACCGTGGTCGGGACGGTGAGGTGGTCGAGCGAGGCGCCGATGTCGAGGGTGCTCAGCGCGCGGCCCCAGCCTCCGCGGGTCGCCGGCGGGCAGTCCCGCACGATGCGGACGCAGAAGTCGACCTCCTGCCGCGTGGAGCCGGGCGCGAGCGCGACGTACTGCACTCCGCGGCGGGTCAGCGGGGTCGCGATCAGGGGCGCGGTCGACCCGAGGATCGCGCGACCGACGGGCACCGGCACCGCCGGCGCCCGCTTCGGCAGCGGGATCACGGTGGTCTCGGCGATCAACCGGTCCGGGCCGGTGCTGGCGAGCATGACCGCACTCGCCTTCTCCGCGACCCGCTCGGGATACCGCAGCGCCCACGACATGATCGACATGCCGCCCATGCTGTGCCCGACGACGACGGCCTTCTGTCCGTCGCGGACGGTCGCGGACAGCACCGCGTCGAGGTCGTCACCGAGGAGTTCGGGGCTGGGCCGGGTCGGCCCGAGTCCGGTCCGGCCGTGTCCGCGCTGGTCGTAGACGACGACGCGGAACTCGTCGGCGAGCGCGTTGATCTGGGGGTACCAGAACGTGGTCGAGCACGTCCAGCCGTGTGCGAACACGATCGGCGGCGCGGTGGGGTCACCGTACGCGAGCACGTTGATCGGGTGCCCGTCGGCGGACACGACCGGCACGACCTCGGCTCGCACGGAGGGGTCGGCGAGGGCGGGGTTGGCCGCGCCGGAGGTCGCGAGTGCCTTCGCCCGCCGGGACCGGGTCGCGGCCACCGCCCCGGTGACCGCGGCGCCGACGGCCGCTCCCACCAGAATGCGCCGCGCCGACGTGCGAGTCCTGTCCGACACCGTGGGTACCTCCGTGCATCACCGACTGTTGAAGTGAGCACCGGTGCCGGTGGAGATCACCCGGCCGGTTGCTCGCCTCAACAATGCGTCGCGCGGTTACCCGTTGTCAACGGTATCTGTGACTCTAATTCTCAGTCACCTGTCACCAGCGGGGGCCGCGCTGGATCTCGTCCACCCGGGGTCGCACGTCGACCAGGTACACGCAGATCGCGACGACCGCGATCAGACCGAAGAACGACACCACGCCGAACAGGAACACCACCAGCATCGCGACGACCAGGATGCCGACCCAGATCGGCTTGCTGAGCTTGTCCACGGCGGTGAAGGCGTCGGTGCGCTGACGGACGGCGTGGAACAGCGCGAACGCGCCGGCTCCGAGGGCGAGTAGACGCAACGCGATCATGATCAGCGTGGTCATGTTGTAGGCGGTGGTCACAGTGCCATCCTATCGACGGGACGCCCCCACGCACGGTGTGCGTGGGGGCGTCCCGTCTCGACGTGGTCGACTAGGCGTCGGTGGCCTTGGGGGCCGGCGCCTTCTTGGCGGGAGCCTTGGCCGGAGCGGCCTTCGTGTCGGCGGCGGGCTTGGCGGCGGCCTTGACCGGCGCGGCCTTCGCGGGGGCGGCCTTGGCCGGGGCGGCCTTCGCGGGCTCGGCCTTGGCAGGCTCGGCCGCGGCGGCAGGCTCGGTCTTGGCGGCAGGCTCGGCCGCGGCGGACTCGGGCTTGGCTGCGGCCTTCGGCGCGGCGGCGGCGACCTTGTTCGCGGCCGACTCGGTGGTGGCCTCGGCCTTCTCGCCGGCGCCCACGAAGCGGCTCGCGACCTGCTCGCCGGCGTCGGACACCGCGTCGGAGACCTCGTCGGCGACGTCGCTGATCTTCTCCGCCGCCCGGCCCGCGAGCTTCGCGGCCTGCTCGCCGACGGCCCGGGTCTGGCGGGCGACGGTGCCGAGCGCCTCCTCGGTCAGGGCCGCGGCGTCCCCGAGAACGGACTCGGCGCGACCGAGGCCCTCCTCGACGCCCGGCTGCTTGCGCAGCCGCTCGACGGTCTCCTCGCCGCGCTCGGCGAGCGAGGTGTAGATGTCGGAGGCCACCTTGAGGTACGCCTCGGCGACCTTGCGCAGCTCCTCGGCGGTGAACCGCTCGCGCAGCTCGGCGAGCTCCTCGGGCAGCTCGGACGGCCAGCCGGCGAGCCGCTCGCGCAGCGTCTCGACGCCGTCCACGACGTCCCCGGCGAGCTTGTCGAAGCGCTCGCGGGCGGCGTCGGCGGTGAGGTCGTCGCCGGCGGTCGCGGCGCGCTCGCGCACCTGGGCGACGACGTCGGCAACCGCCTGCACGACGACGTCACCGGCGCCGACCGCGGCGTAGAACGGGGTCTTCACGTTGTCGAAACCCTTGAGATCAGTCATTCTCGTTCTCCTGTTCTTCGGGCTGGGTCGTCGTTCGCGGGGCGTTCTCGCGCCGGAACGACTCGTAGATTTCGAGGAGCGCCTGCTTCTGGCGTTCCGTGATGGAGACGTCGGAGAGCACCGCGTCCCGCACCGGGCTGGCGGGGCGCTGCTCGAGCAGGCCCGCCCGCATGTAGAGCACCTCCGACGACATCCGGAGGCCCTTCGCGATCTGTCCGAGCACCTCGGCCGACGGCTTGCGCAGTCCGCGTTCGATCTGACTCAGATACGGATTGCTGACGCCGGCCAGTTGCGACAGTTGGCGCAGCGACACCTGAGCGGCCTCGCGTTGCGACCTGATGAAGCTGCCGATGTCCTGCGCCGCGGAGCTGACCACCCGGGCCGCGACGTCGCCGGCGCTGTCACCGGTCGACCGGGTGTCCTCGGTCATACCCCGTTCCCTCTCCCTGTGTGCACAATCCACGGTACGGGAGGGTGCTAGCTATAGCAAGCACTCGTGCTAGCAGGAGACCTGGATCACGCGAACAGCAGCTGGGAGAGCGTGTAGATCGCCAGTCCGGCGAGCGCGCCCACGACGGTGCCGTTGATCCGGATGAACTGCAGGTCCCGGCCCACCTGCAGTTCGATCTTGCGGCTGGCCTCCTCGGCGTCCCAGCGGGCCACCGTCTCGGTGATGATCCCGGTGATCTCGGCGGTGTAGTTGATGCTGATGTAGCGCACCGCGCTGTCGAGCCAGCCGTCGACCTTGATCCGCAGCTCCGGCTCGTCGCGGAGCCGCTCCCCCACCCTGATCACCGTGTCGCGGGTCTTCGCGCGCAGCGTGGAGTTCGGGTCGTCGGCGGACTCGAGGATCATGCGCTTGGCCACCCGCCACGCCGCCTCGGCCGCCCCGGTGACCTCCTTGCGGCCCATCAGTTCGGTCTTGATCTTCTCGGCCTTCGCCATCGTGGCGGGGTCGTGCTGCAGGTCCTGCGCGAAGTCGATCAGGAAGCGGTTGGCGGCCAGCCGGACCTCGTGCTGCGGATTCGAGCGCACCTTCCAGGTGAACTCGACGAGTTCCTTGTAGATCTTCTCCCCGAGCAGCAGGTCGACGAACTTCGGCGACCAGGACGGGCTGTCCCTGTCGATGATCCGGTCGATGGTCTCCTGGCTGCCGAGCGCCCACTGGTGGGCCCGCTCCGCGAGCATGTCGATAAGCGGCAACTGCCGGTTCTCGGCGAGCAGTTCGGCGAGCACCTTGCCGATCGGCGGACCCCACGCCGGCTCGGCGATGCGGCGCACGATCGTGTTGTCGATGATCTGCTGGATGTCCTCGTCGCGCAGCACACCGACGAAGCCGCGCAGCAGGGTCGCGGTCTCGGCGGCCACCCGATCCGCGTGCACCGGTTCGGCGAGCCAGGTGCCCAGCCGCAGCGGAACCCGCGCGGCGCGCACCTTCTGCGACACCACGTCCGGCGCGAGGAAGTTGTCCCCGACGAAGGCACCCAGGCTCGACCCGAGCTGGTCCTTCTTCTTCTTGATGATCGCGGTGTGCGGGATCGGCAGTCCGAGGGGACGGCGGAACAGCGCGGTGACGGCGAACCAGTCGGCGAGCGCACCGACCATGCCTGCCTCCGAGGCGGCACGTACGTACCCCACCCACTCCCCCGCCCCGCGGGTCTCCTGCCAGCGGCAGAACAGGTACAGGACGGTTGCGGCCAGCAGGAACCCGGTCGCGACCGCCTTCATCCGGCGTAGGTCCCGTCGCTTGGCGGCGTCGTCAACGAGCAACTCCATCACCTGGCCATTGTGCCGAAATTCGGCACGACACCGGGGCATGCGCCGGGCCGGTGGAGCCGGTGGCCTTAAACTTGCACCCAAAGATCGAATTGAACGGATGGCAATTCCAGTGCCGAAGAAGACTGCCCCCGACCTCGACACCCCCGAGGTCGCCGACACCACCCTCGAGCCGCCGAAGACCGACGGCCGCAAACGCCGGTGGCGCGAGCACAAGATCGCGCGCCGCGAGGAGCTGGTGGACGGCACGCTGTCCGCGATCCGGGCCCGCGGCCGCGACGTCGGCATGGACGAGATCGCATCCCAGATCGGCGTGTCGAAGACCGTCCTGTACCGGTACTTCAACGACAAGAGCGACCTGACGACCGCGACGATGACCCGCTGGGTCGAGACGGTGCTCGCGCCGCGGATGTACGCCGCGATCGGCGCGGACATGGACGAGTACGAACTCGTCCGGGTCGCGATCGCCGCCTACGTGGAGACCGTCGCCGAGGACACCGAGGTCTACCTGTACGTGATGGCGAACAGTTCCGGCGCCAACCGCGACGTGGTCGCGGAGTCGGAGCGGATGATCGCCGAGGCCCTGTCGGCGGTGCTCGGCGTGCGGCTGCGCCAGATGGAGATGGATTCCGGCGGCGCGGTGCCCTGGGCGTACGGCATCATCGGCGCGGTCCAGCTGGCGACCCACTGGTGGATCTCGAACCGGTCGATGACCGCCGAGGATCTGATCGACTACCTGTCGATGATGACCTGGGGCGGCGTGACGGGGATCGCCGCGGTCGCGGGCTCGCCGGCCCGGTTCAAGTCGATCCCGCACCCGCTGCTGCCGGAGAAGTCCGAAGGGCTCTGAGACCGCCACGCTCCGGCAATCCGGGCGTGTCCGGGGTCGGCGTGCGAGAGTCTCGGGCATGGGCAAGAGCGAAGGCTGGGAGATTCCCGCGGCGGAGGCGGTGCGCGTCACCCCGGACACCCGGGTCGGTGATCTGGACACCAACGGCACCCCCGGCTTCGCCGGCGGGAAGTCACTGGGCGAGAAGCTCCTCGAGGAACGTGGGGCGGTCCTGTCCGACCTGCAGGAGAAGCTGTTCGCCCACGGCCGCGCCACCAACGAGCACCGGTCGGTGCTGCTGGTGCTGCAGGGCATGGACACCGCGGGCAAGGGCGGCGTGGTCCGCCACGTGATTGGGCACGTCGACCCGCAGGGTGTCGACCACGCCTCGTTCGGGGTGCCGACGCCCGAGGAGAAGCGACACCACTACCTGTGGCGGATCCGCAAGGCGCTGCCACGCCACGGTCAGCTCGGCGTGTTCGACCGGTCGCACTACGAGGACGTGCTGGTCGTGCGGGTCCACGATCTGGTGCCGCGCAGCGAGTGGGAGCCGCGGTACGACGAGATCAACGCGTTCGAGAAGGAGCTCGTCGACTCGGGGACAACGGTGGTCAAGGTCGCGATGTTCGTCTCGCTCGACGAGCAGAAGGCGCGGCTGGCCGAGCGTCTCGAACGCCGGGACAAGTATTGGAAGTACAACCCGAACGACGTCACCGAGCGCGGCTACTGGCCGCAATACCAGGAGGCGTATCAGGCGATGCTGGACCGCACGTCCACCGAGCACGCGCCGTGGCACGTGGTGCCGTGCGACCGGAAGTGGTACTCCCGCCTGGTCGTGACGGAGCTGCTGATCGACGCGCTCGAGCGACTCGACCTGGACTGGCCGGCCGCGACCTTCGACGTCGAGACGGAGAAGCGCCGACTGGCCGACTCGTGACCGTCGGCCGGCCGCACTCCGCGGTGGCCCCGCACCGTCACGGGAAGTGCGGAACGTCCAGCCCCAGTTTGTGATCGTGCCGGACGGTGCCTCCGACCACGGCGGCGGCCGTGACGACCGCGAGCAGGAACAGCCCGCCCGCGAGCGCGGCCCAGCCAGCGTGCCCGCTCCCGGCGGCCACCAGGAACATGCCCAGCGACCCGGCGGCGAGCAGCACCGAGGTGAACCCCACCCAGCCGGCAACGATGTTCAGAGTCATCGGTCCACTCCTCGTGTGTGGTGGATCTGCGGTCGGGCGATCACCCGCACCGGGTCGGATCGTCGACGGTCCTCACTCCCGGACCGGCCAGGCGGTGCCGCCGGGCAGCGGGAACCGCGGTGTGTGGCGACGCTGCTTGTGGTCGTGGTGCACCGTCTCGGTGACGATGCCGAGTCCCAACGCGATCGAGACGAGGCAGACGATCCCGGCGACCAGCGCCCATCCGCCGTAGCCGGAAGCCAGCGCGACGACGGCCATCGCGAACGTGATGACGGCGATGAGTCCCAGCGAGTAGCCGAACCATTCGGCGAAGAGATGCATCTTCATCGTTCACTCCTCCTCGGCACGAGGATCAGGTGGTGCGTTCGACGCTACGCCCGGCGAAGCGAACGCGACAAGGGCCGGGCCGGCGGATCAAAACTGTCCGATCGCCTCGGGATGCTGGGTGAACTTGCCGACCAGCGCGTTGCAGAACGCCGGCAGGTCCAGGGGGCCGCGACTGGTCACCAGGTTCCGGTCGACGACCACCTTCTCGTTCACGTGGATGCCGCCGGCGTTGATGATGTCGGTGCGCAGGCTCGGCCAGCTCGTCAGGGTGCGCCCGACCAGCGAGGCCGCCTCGACCAGAATCCACGGCCCGTGCCCGATCGCCGCGACCGGCTTGCCGACGTGCATGAAGTGCCGGACGAACGCGACCGCGTGGTCGTCCGTGCGCAGCCGGTCCGGCCCCAACGTGCCCCCGGGAAGGATCAGCGCGTCGTAGTCGTCGACGTCGGCACGCCCGACCAGGAGATCGACCGGGAACCGGTCACCGACCACGATGTCGGCGCGATACGCCTGGACCTCGCCGAGGGCGATCGACAGCAGCTCGGTGGTCCCACCGGCCGCCTCGACGGCCCGCCGCGACTCGACGAGTTCGTCTTGTTCGACGCCGTCGGCGGCAAGCACTGCCACCCGGTGTCCCTCGAGTTGCCTGCTCATCGCCCCGAACCCCTTCACCAGATGTGACCCCCGTCACTTCCGAGTATGGACCCGGGCGGCCGGGCGGGTCACGCCGCCCGTGCACGCTCCCCACCCGAGCCGGGGTGAGGAGCGCCCGCGGGCGGGGACGTGCTAGAACGTCGAGGCGTCGACGACGAAGCGGTAGCGCACGTCGCTGCGCAGGACCCGGTCGTAGGCCTCGTTGATCTTGTCGGCGGGGATCACGTCGATCTCGGCGGAGATGCCGTGTTCGGCGCAGAAGTCGAGCATCTCCTGGGTTTCGCGGATGCCGCCGACGTTGGAACCGGCGAGGCTGCGACGGTTTCCGGCCAGCGAGAAGCCGCGCACCGTCATCGGCTTCTCCGGCAGCCCGAGCAGGACGAGGGTGCCGTCGAGCGCGAGCATGCTCAGGTAGGCGTCGATGTCGAGGTTCACCGAGACGGTGTTGAGGATCAGGTCGAAGCTGCCGCGCAGTTCCTTGAACACGGCGGGGTCGGAGGTCGCGCGGTAGTGGTCGGCTCCGAACCGCAGTCCGTCCTCCTGCTTGGACAGGGACTGGCTGAGCACCGTGACCTCCGCGCCCAGCGCGTGCGCGATCTTGACGCCGACGTGACCGAGCCCGCCCATGCCGACGATCGCGACCCGCTTGCCGGGGCCGGCGTTCCAGTGCCGCAGCGGCGAGTACAGCGTGATCCCGGCGCACAGCAGCGGAGCGGCGGCGTCGAGCGCGAGGGCGTCGGGGATGGAGACGACGAACCGCTCGGTGACGACGATGTGCGTCGAGTACCCGCCCTGCGTGACCCGGCCGTCGCGGTCGACCGAGTTGTAGGTGCCGGTGACGCGGTTGGCGCAGTACTGCTCCTCGCCCGCGACGCACGGCGCACAGGTGCCGCAGGAGTCGACGAAGCAGCCGACGCCGACGCGGTCGCCGACCCGGTGCCGGGTGACCTCCGACCCGACCTCCGCCACGATGCCGGCGATCTCGTGCCCGGGGACGACGGGGTAGCGGGTGCCGCCCCACTCGTTGCGTACGGTGTGGATGTCGGAGTGGCAGATGCCCGCGAACCTGATCTCGATCAGGATGTCGAGCGGCCCGAGGTCGCGACGTTCGATCGCGGTCTTCTCGAGGGGCTTGTCGGGGGCGGTCGCGGCGTACGCGGAAACAGTGAGCATGCCTACATGTCTATCCCGCGTCATCGGAGCCGGTGCAACGGCGTCGGTCGTTCGGACGGTTTTCCCGGGCCGGGTCGGCCCATTCCGCCGAATCGGCACCGGCGCCGTCCGACATCGGGTAGATCTGGACATTCGTCCAGATCAGGGTTGAGGAGTCTGATGCGCAATCTGTCGTACGCGGCCGCGATCGCCGCGACCGTCGGAGCGCTGGTCGCCGCGACACCCGCGACCGCGCTCGCCGACGAGCCTGCCCCGCCGAGCACCACCCGGACCCACGTCGAGGGCCGCTCCATCGTCGACGAGGACGGCCGGGTCCTGCTGCTGCACGGGATCAACAACGTCGACAAGAAGGCGCCGTACGTCGTCGCCGGCGACGGGACCACCCTCACCGCGCAGGATGCCGACCTGTTGGTCCGGCACGGGCTCAACACGGTCCGGCTCGGCGTCTCGTTCGACGGGCTGATGCCCGGGCGCGGGGTGATCGACACCGACTACCTGGACCGGCTCGCGGACGTGGTCGACACCCTGGGCAGCCGCGGCATCCGGGTCCTGCTCGACAACCACCAGGACGGAATCGGAAAGCCGTGGGGCGGCAACGGTTTCCCGGACTGGGCGATCGCCGCGCGGCCGCAGTCCTGGGAACCGAATCCCGGATTCCCGCTCAACTACCTGATGCCCAGCATGAACGTCGCGTGGGATGCCGTCTGGAACAACGAGAACGGCGTCCTCGACCACCTCGGCACCGCGCTCGCGGCGCTCGCCGAGCGCGTCGACGGGCTGCCGGGCGTGCTCGGCATCGAGCTGATGAACGAGCCGTGGCCCGGTTCGCCGTTCCTCACCTGCTTCCCGAACGGCTGCCCCGACTTCGACCGGAAGTACCAGGGCGCGATGCAGAGGCTCACCGACCACATCCGTGCCGTCGACCCGGACGTGCCGGTGTTCTGGGAACCGAACGTGACGTGGAACGAGACGATGCCCAGCAACCTCGGCAACCCGCCACACACGCCGGCGATCACCGACCCGAACATCGCGCTGTCCGTGCACGACTACTGCATTCCGAGCCAGATGAGCATCTACGCCGGCCTGCCCGCGGGGTTGAAGGCGGCGTGCCCGGTCCAGCACGACAAGACCTGGTTCAACATCGACACGCTCGGGTCCCGCACGAACCGGCCGGTGATGGTGACCGAGTTCGGCGACATCGACGCGGACACGCTCGCGGCCACCGCCTCCCGGGCGGACGACCGATTCGTCGGCTGGCACTACTGGCCGCCGGGCAACTTCGTCGACGCCGCATCCGGACGGGACCCGTTCCGGGGCGAAATCGGAAAACAGTTGGTGCGCACCTATCCGCAGGCCACCGCCGGCTCGCCGGGCACGTTGCGGTTCAACAGCGACAACGGCGACTTCCGGTACACGTACACGGCCCGGCCGTCGACGAAGCCGACCGAGATCTACGTCTCCGACCTGCACTACCCCGACGGATACGTCGCCACCGCGGAGGGGGGCCGGATCACCTCCCCGGCGGGTGCGCGTGTCGTCACCGTGCAGGCGGATCCGGGCAGCAGTGTCACCGTGTCGATCCACGGAACCGGTTCCGACGGAACGAATCTGCCCGGCGACACGGGCAGCGCCGACGGGTCGTCGACCGGCAGCGCCGGATCCTGACGGACTCACGCACGAAAAAGGGCGAGGCCCCGGACCGCAGACGTCCGGGGCCTCACCGTTCTCCTGGCGGACCTCCCGCGGCCGCGACCACTCACGGGTCGCGGGAGTCCCGCACGACTTTCCGGCGTCAGCCGTCCGCCGCCGCGGCACGCCGCCGCAGCCGGCGGGCCGCGGCGACCAGGTTCCGCAGCGACGGCTCGAGCTGCCAGTAGTGCCGCGTCTTCAGGCCGCCGTCCGGGTTCGCCCACAACCGGTCCAGGTCCACGGATTCGGCGGCCTCGGTGAGCAACTCGTCGAGTTCGTCGATGTCCGGGATCCGCGCCGACCGGGACTCGTACACGCCGGGACCGACGCCGTGGGTGAGCTTGCGCTCCTTGAGCGCGTCGAGCACCCACGAGATCGACCGGGTCGCGACGATCGCGGTGACGTCGCAGTCCATCCGCTCGATCGCGTCGACCACCTCCGCCCGGCTGGTGTACGCCAGGTGGGTGTGGATCTGCGTCTCCGGCTTCGCCCCTCCGGTCGCGAGCCGGAACGCGTCGACCGCCCAGCCGAGGTACTCGGTACGGCCACCGGCCCGCAGCGGCAGCAGTTCCCGGATCGCCGGCTCGTCGACCTGGATGATCGCGATGCCCGCCGCCTCGAGGTCGGCGATCTCGTCCCGGACCGCCAGGGCGACCTGGTCGGCCGTCTCGTGCAGCGGCTGGTCCTGCCGGACGAACGAGCGCGCCAGCATCGTCACCGGTCCGGTGAGCATGCCCTTGACGGGGCGATCGGTCAGCGACTGCGCGTAGCCGATCCACTCGACGGTCATCGGACCGCGCCGGCGCACGTCGCCGTACAGGATCGGCGGCCGCACGCACCGCGACCCGTACGCCTGCACCCAGCCGTTGTGCGTGAACGCGAATCCGTCCATCAGCTCGGCGAAGTACTGGATCATGTCGTTGCGCTCGTGCTCACCGTGCACGAGGACGTCGAGCCCGATGTCCTCCTGCAACCGGATGGTGCGCTCGATCTCTTCCTGGATGCGCTTGACGTAGTCCGGGTATTCGATCCGGCCCTGACCGAGCTCGTAACGCACCTGGCGGATCGCGTCGGTCTGCGGGAACGAACCCAGCGTGGTCGCCGGCACGATCGGCAGGTCCAGCCGGGCCTGCTGCGCGGCGCGCCGCTCCTCGTACGGGGCCCGGACACGGTGTCCGGGCTTGATCGCGTTGACGCGGGACCGGACTTCGTGCTTCTGCTTGAAGTGCACCGACGTCGGCTTCCTGCGCCACCGCTCCGACGGCCCCTCGGTCAGCGCCTTGGCCAGCGACACGACCTCGCCGACCTTCTGCTTGGCGAACGCCAACCGGTCCGCGACGTCCCCGTCGAGGTCCCACTCGGCGAGCACGTCGTACGGGACGTGCATCAGCGAACACGACGTCGACACGACGAGATCGGGGATCACGTCCTTGAGCTGCGACAGGTAGGTCAGGGTGACGAAATTGTCCGCACGCCAGACGTTCCGGCCGTTGACGACACCCGCGTACAGCCGCTTGCGGCGCAGGCCCGGGATCTTCGCCAGCTCGTCCGCGGACATCCGGCCGTACACCAGGTCCAGGCCGATCGCCTCGATCTTGGTGCCGGCGAGGATCGGCAACGCATCGCCGAGGTTGCCGTACGGGCCGGTGACCAGGATCCGCGGGCGCAGCGGCGCGTGCGACAGCGTCGCGTATGCCCGCTCCAGCGCCGCGAGCTCGGCGGGCGTCCGGTCCTGGGTGAACATCGGCTCGTCGAGCTGGATGCACGTCGCGCCGGCCTTCGCGAGGAGCTCGAACAGCGCCTCGTACTGAGGCAGCAGGGAGTCGAGCAGGTCGAGGGTCGAGAAGCCTTCGGCCGCACCGGGTCCGACCTTGGACAGCAGCAGCAGCGACACCGGCCCGAGCACCACCGGCCGCAGTTCGATGCCCCGCTCCTTGGCCCGCTCGAACTCGTCCATCAGTGCATCGGCGTGCAGCGAGAAGGGGGTCGTCTCGTCGAGTTCCGGCTGCCGGTAGTAGTAGTTGCTGTCGATGTAGCGCACCAGCTCCAGCGGCGGGAAGTCCGGCCGGCCGCGCGCCATCGTGAAGTAGAAGTCGAGCTCGTCGAGCTCACCCTGCAGCGACGCGAACCGCGACGGCACCGCACCGAACAGCAGCGCGTTGTCGAGGACGTGGTCGTAGTAGGAGAAGGTGTTGCCGGGGACCTGCGTCAGGCCGGTCGCCGCGAGCTCGCTCCAGGTCTGCTCCTGGATCTCGCGCCCGACCGCGACCAGCTCGGCGCGGGAGGACTTTCCGTGCCAGTACGCCTCGAGGGCCCGCTTGAGTTCACGTCGGGGGCCGATGCGGGGGTAGCCCAGGACGCTGGAACCGTAAGTAGCTGCGCTGCTTGACATTGTCGTCGTCGACCCTTCCCTGGTGCGCTTCGCGCCCGTGAGTGAAGGTCGCCCGCGTCGGGGGCAGTTCACTCACGGGCGCCGAAGGTGCTGACTGCTGGCTTGCGATGTGCCTAGCTGGCCTTCTTGGCGACGCGCCCGTTCTCGCCGTACTCGTAGAAGCCGCGGCCGACCTTCTTGCCGACCAGGCCCGCCTCGACCATGCGCAGCAGCAGCGGCGGGGCCGAGTACAGAGGCTCCTTGAACTCCTCGTACATCGAGTCGGCGATCGACTTGACCGTGTCGAGACCGACGAGGTCGGTCAGCGCCAGCGGACCCATCGGGTGCGCGAGGCCGAGCACGGTCGCCTTGTCGATGTCCTCCTTGGTGGCGAACCCGGACTCGACCATGCGGATCGCCGAGAGCAGGTACGGCACCAGCAGGGCGTTGACGACGAACCCGGAGCGGTCGGCGGAGCGCACGACCTGCTTCCCGAGGACGTCGCTGGCGAACTCCTCGGCCCGCTGGGAGACGGCGCCGCTGGTCTTGAGGGTCGTGACCAGCTCGACGAGCGGAAGCACGGGGACGGGGTTGAAGAAGTGCATGCCGATGACGCGCTCGGGCTTCTGTGTCGCGATGCCGAGCTTCATGATCGGGATGGAGGAGGTGTTGGACGCGAGCACCGCGTTCGGATCGGTGACGATCTGGTCGAGTTCGGTGAAGATCGCGCTCTTGATCTTCTCGTCCTCGACGACGGCCTCCACGACGAGCTGCCGGTCCGCGAAGTCGCCGAGGTCGGACGTGAAGCGCAGCCGCCAGGCGGCCTGCTCACGTTCCCGCTCGGTGATCTTGCCGCTGCTCACACCGCGGTCGAGCGAGCGCAGGATGCGCGCGCGTCCGGCGGCCGCGAGCTCGCGGGTCTGCTCGTACACCAGGACGTCGACATGTGCGCGGGCGCACACCTCGGCGATTCCGGCGCCCATCTGTCCGGCGCCGATCACGCCGACGCGCTGAATCTTTTCGCTGGTCACGTCAGCTCCTCATCGTGTGGTGGATCGTCATCGTCATGCAGGAAGACTGTGGATGGTGCGGGAGGTCCAGCCCCGCCGCGAGACCCGGGCTGTGGGCCCCGCGGCGGGGTGAACGGTGAGTCGGTCAACCGTGTGCGGGAGCGTCGGGGAAACGCCGCCGCGGATGACACGCAGTTCCTAGTGGAACTGGCCCTCCTCGGTGGAGCCCTTCAGGGCGGCCGTGGAGGTGTTCGGGTCGACCGTGGTGGCGATCGAGTCGAAGTAGCCGGCGCCGACCTCGCGCTGGTGCTTGATGGCGGTGAAGCCACGCTCCTCGGCGGCCTTGAACTCGCGCTCCTGCAGGTCGACGAAGGCGGTCATGCCCTCGCGGGCGTAGCCGTGGGCCAGGTCGAACATGCCGTAGTTGAGCGAGTGGAAGCCGGCGAGGGTGATGAACTGGAACTTGAAGCCCATCGCGCCAAGCTCCTTCTGGAACTTCGCGATGGTCGCGTCGTCCAGGTGCGCCTTCCAGTTGAAGGACGGGGAGCAGTTGTAGGCCAGCAGCTGGTCCGGGAACTCGCCGCGGACGGCCTCGGCGAACTTCTTCGCGACCTCGAGGTCCGGCACGCCGGTCTCCATCCAGATCAGGTCGGAGTACGGGGCGTAGGCCTTGGCGCGGGCGATGCAGGGCTCGATGCCGTTCTTCACGCCGTAGAAGCCCTCGGCGGTGCGGGTGCCGTCCAGGAACTCACGGTCGCGCTCGTCGACGTCGGAGGTCAGCAGGGTGGCGGCCTCGGCGTCGGTGCGGGCGATGACGACGGTCGGGACGTCGGCGACGTCGGCCGCGAGGCGGGCCGAGGTCAGGGTGCGGATGTGCTGCTGGGTCGGGATGAGCACCTTGCCACCGAGGTGGCCGCACTTCTTCTCCGACGCGAGCTGGTCCTCCCAGTGCGAGCCGGCGACACCGGCCGCGATCATGGCCTTCTGCAGCTCGTAGACGTTGAGCGCGCCACCGAAGCCGGCCTCACCGTCCGCGACGATCGGGGCGAGCCAGTTGTCGACCGAGGTGTCGCCCTCGACCTTGGCGATCTCGTCGGCACGCAGCAGCGCGTTGTTGATCCGGCGGACGACCTGCGGCACCGAGTTGGCCGGGTAGAGGCTCTGGTCCGGGTAGGTGTGGCCGGAGAGGTTCGCGTCACCGGCGACCTGCCAACCGGAGAGGTAGATGGCCTTGAGGCCGGCGCGCACCTGCTGCACGGCCTGGTTGCCGGTGAGGGCGCCGAGGGAGTTGATGTAGTCCTCGTTGTTCACGAGGTCCCACAGGATCTCCGAACCGCGGCGGGCGAGGGTGGCTTCCTCTACGACGGTGCCCTGCAGCTTGACGACCTGCTCGGCGGTGTAGTTGCGGGTGATGCCCTTCCAGCGCGGGTTGGTGTCCCAATCCTTCTGGATCTCAGCTGCGGTCTTCGGGGTGCCGGTGGTCGACATCAAGACTCCACTCTCTCTGATCTGCGGGCCATTCAGGATGCTCAGGTCCAGTACGTCCGTACGGCTTCACATGCTTGCCAGGCCCCTCTGGTGTACGTATCGAGAGTGACATACGGAAAAACCGCCGTCTACCTGTTGCAAATGCCAACCTTGGCTAGCTTTTCACTCGACGTTGCTAACTTTGCAAATTTCTCACCATGGATTGACACAGGTTCCGCGCCGCTCGAAGTTACCGCCAAGTAGTAAATCGCCTGGCAGGGACGCCGTGCCCCGGAGGGCTCCGCACGACCGGCATCCGCCCGACCCCGACCCCGCGGGCGCGGGTGATCACACCGTCCGGGCCTCAGATGTGAGGGCAATCACCGCCGGCACCCTTCGCAACCGGGTGACCCGGCGCGTTTCCCGGGCCGCAACCGGCTCCGTCGGCGGCGTGCCGCGGCTACCGTCCGGGTATGCGACCACGTCTCGGGCGACCCGACATCTCCGCGTACCGGGAGCGGTTCGACGTCCCGCCGGCCGGCGACGGCCCGGCCGTCACGTTCCTCGGGGTCTCCAGCCTGCTGATCGACGACGGGACGTCGGCGATCCTGACCGACGGGTACTTCAGCCGGCCCGGGATGCTGCGGGTCGGGCTGGGCCGGATCGCTCCCGACCCGGCACGGATCACCGACGTCCTCACCCGGACGGGGATCACCTCCCTGGACGCGGTGATCCCGGTACACACCCATTTCGACCACACACTGGACTCCGCGGACGTCGCCGCGCGGACCGGCGCGCCGCTGGTCGGCGGCACGTCGGCCGCGCAGATCGGCCGCGGACACGGCCTGCCGGACGACCGGATCGTCACCGTGACCCCCGCCGAGCCGCTGACACTGGGCGGGTTCGAGGTCACGTTCGTGCCGTCCCACCACTGCCCGCCCGACCGGTTCCCCGGAGTGATCACCGCCCCGGTGCGGACCCCGGCCCGCGCGTCCGCGTTCCGGTGCGGTGATGCGTGGTCGATCCTGGTGCGCCACAACACGTCCGGCCGGTCTGTGCTGATCCAGGGCAGCGCCGGACACGTCGCGGGCGCCCTCGCCGGCCAGGAGGCGGAGGTGGCGTACCTCGGGGTCGGACAACTCGGGCTGCAGTCGGAGGGCTACATCGAGACGTACTGGGACGAGACCGTCCGGGCCGTCGGCGCCCGCCGCGCGGTGTTGATCCACTGGGACGACTTCTTCCGCCCCCTCACCGAACCGCTCCGGGCCCTCCCCTACGCCGGCGACGACCTCGACCGCACGATGCGCGTGCTCACCCGGCTCGCCGACCGGAACGGCGTTCGGCTCAGCTTCCCGACGGTCTTCGTCCGCGGGAACCCCTGGGCGACCTGATTTCCCGCCCTGTCGAACTGTCACGCCAGGGCGACCGACCTTCGAGGAGCGACCCCTGCTCGCCGAGCCGGCCCGAACGCGGTCGCCGGCATCGCCACCGAGCCGATTTCGGGTGGGTCGCGTCGAGTGCCGAACGCAACGCGTGAGCCGGGGCGGTGGCGTCGTCGACGGCCCGGAGGTGAGTGCAGAACAGCCGCGGTTGCTCGGTGGGTCCACAAT
This sequence comes from Rhodococcus olei, assembly GCF_039540555.1. Taxonomy (NCBI): domain Bacteria; kingdom Bacillati; phylum Actinomycetota; class Actinomycetes; order Mycobacteriales; family Nocardiaceae; genus Rhodococcus; species Rhodococcus olei. The sequence goes on from NZ_BAABFB010000066.1 coordinate 280,684, forward strand.
TGTGGAGTTCGGATGGGCGCTGATCGAAGCCTGATCGTCATCGAGCGAACCGGGAATCACCGGCGGTGACCGGTGCAGACTGGAGTCCGATCGAGTCCTCGGACGAGGGAGCACCCGGATGCCGAGTTGGGGTGTCATCACCTTTGGGGCGGCCCAGTCCGCGTTGCTCGCCGTCCTCGTTACCGCGCTGCTCGGCCGCGAACGGAGCATCGGAATCCTCGCCACCGTCGCGGTCGGCGCCTTCGCCGGCCCCGTGGCGTGGAATGCGATCCTGAGGGCGACCGCCGCCCATCAGTTCTTCCACGACGCCCCCCTCACGGTGTTCCCGGTCAGCTGGCAGGACACCGGCTCCGGCGTGTTCACCGTCGCCGCCCTCGCCCTGCTGCTGGGCTTCGGCCCCATGCGATCCCGGCCCGCCCGGTCGGCAGCACTACTGGCCCTGCTCGGCGGCTTGTCTGCACTGGTCGTCGACGTCTACCTGTACTGACACCGAATGCGCCGACGGGAACCGATCACCGACGTAGCGCTGCAGAATTGCCCCCTCGTACCTGAGCAGGAACCCGCAAGGGTCGACACACCTCGCGCGACGGTCGCGAGACCACCCGCCCGCCGCTGCACAGGCGCCACCGCACGAGCGAGAAACGAAGAACGAGGAACCCCTGGTTCGCGGAACCGAACACTTGCAGTATTCGCACATGCGGCGGCGGATGGTCAGGTGGAACACCTGACCGGATTCGACATGCCTTCCGGCGGTGTCTCTCGAACTGTCGGGGCGGGCCGCAACGTCGAAACCTGGCGTCATCGGCGCCGCCGAAGGCAGGTCCCACCACCCGCTCTTGCTTGGCCGGACGGACCCCTGCGGAGCCGGGAGCTAATTGTGCTAACACACGGTTGCGAAGATTTCCGGGCGGTTCTAACCTCGGGTGATGGCCAAGACCTTCGTGGGCGCACGCCTCCGCCAGCTTCGCACCGAACGCGGCATGAGTCAGGCCGCCCTGGCCCAGACCCTCGAGATCTCGGCGAGCTACCTCAACCAGATCGAACACGACGTGCGCCCGCTGACGGTGCCGGTGCTGCTGCGGATCACCGAGGTGTTCGGTGTCGACACCACGTTCTTCTCCTCCCAGGACGACACCCGCCTGATCGCCGAGCTCCGCGAGGTCGCGCTCGACCAGGAGATGGGCATCGACGCGGACCCGCAGGAGCTGGCCGAGATGGTGTCGGCGCACCCGTCGCTGGCGCGGGCGGTGGTGAACATGCACCGCCGGTACCGCAACACCACGGCGCAGCTGGCCGCCGCCACCGAGGACCGCTACAGCGACGGCAGCGGCTCCGGGTCGATCACGATGCCGCACGAAGAGGTGCGGGACTACTTCTACCAGCGGCAGAACTACCTCCACGAACTCGACACCGCCGCAGAGGATCTCACCGCGCGGATGCGGTTCCACCGCGGCGACGTGGCCGGCGAGATCGCCAGGCGGCTGCAGTCGCTCCACGACGTGCAGATCGTGCAGCGCATCGACCTCGGCGAGGGCGTCCTGCACCGCTACGACCCCGACGCCCGGGTGCTGGAGATCTCCCCGCACCTGTCCGGTGGACAGAAGGTGTTCAAGTTCGCCGCCGAACTGGCCTACCTCGAGTTCGGCGACCTGATCGACAAGCTCGTCGCCGAGGGCAACTTCACCTCCGACGAGTCCCGATCGCTCGCCCGCCTCGGCCTCGCCAACTACTTCGCGGCCGCGACGGTGCTGCCGTACGGCCAGTTCCACGAGATCGCCGAGGACTTCCGCTACGACATCGAGCGTCTCTCGGCGTTCTTCTCGCAGTCGTACGAGACGATCTGCCACCGGCTCTCGACGCTGCAGCGCCCGAAGCTGCGCGGGGTCCCGTGGTCGTTCGTCCGGGTCGACCGGGCCGGGAACATGTCGAAACGCCAGTCCGCCACCGGGTTCCACTTCTCGTCGAGCGGTGGCACCTGCCCGCTGTGGAACGTCTACGAGACGTTCGCGTACCCCGGCAAGATCATCACCCAGATCGCACAGATGCCCGACGGGCGCAACTATCTGTGGGTCGCGCGCACCGTCGAACGTCGCGCGTCACGCTACGGGCAGCCGGGCAAGACGTTCGCGATCGGTCTGGGCTGCGAGCTGCGGCACGCACACCGCACCGTGTACGCGGACGGGCTGAACCTCGAATCCGACGCCGCCGCAACCCCGATCGGCGCGGGCTGCCGGGTGTGCGAACGGATCAACTGCCCGCAGCGCGCGTTCCCGCCGCTCGGCAAGCAACTCGACATCAACGAGCACCGCAGTTCCGTGTCGCCGTACCTGATCGCCGAGAGCTGATTGCTCACCGGACGTTCGCGCAGCCCGGTTCGACCGGCGTCCCGGCGAGCCGCGCGTCGATCCAGTGGTACGCCGGCGGTATCCCGGAGAGCGCGACGATCTGGTGCTCGCCCGGCAGCTCCACGAGGCGGACGTCGGCACCACGGGCGCACCAGTCGCTCTGCAGGTGTTCGGCGTTCGCGCGGGTGATCCAGAACTCATGGAGACCGTGGTAGAGCAGGATCGGCGCCGTCGGCGCCAGCCCACCGAGACGGGTGTCGGCGAGGACGGCCCGCGCGGCGGGCGTGTCCAGAACGTCGGGCACGTCGGAGAGCTGCTCGGCGCGGATCGGCAGCACCGCCCCGGGGATCGCGAAGCCGGGCAGGCACAGGTCCCGGGCGAGATACCCGAGCCGCCAGGCGTCGTCGTTGAACAACGGGTACAGCTCCGGGTACTCCCGGGCCAGCCCGAGCGTCGCCGCGAGTAGCACCCCCGATGCCAGGTTCTTGCCGTCGAGCGAGTCGAGCAGCAGCCGGTAATCGGCGGGTGTGCCGCCCATCGCGGCGCCGACGACGTTCAGTTCCGGTGCGTACGACGGGGCCAGCTGCGCCGCCCACCCGGTGGCGATCGCACCGCCGGAGTAGCCGGTCATCGCGATCGGCGCACCCGGAGTCAGCCCGAGCGCCGGGGTCCCGACCGCGGCGCGCAGCGCGTCGAGCACCGCGTGCCCGGCCATTCTGCCTGCCGCGTACGCCTGCCGCGGGCCCTCGTGGTCGGGCACCACCACGGCGTAGTTCCGGGCCAGGAAATACTGCACTGCAACGACTTCCAGCGACTGCCCGCGAGGCATCTGGTAGGACGGCGCACAGGTGTTGCCGAGCGAGTCGATCGCCATGTTGTAGTCGACGACCGGCCGCGGCCCGGGTCCGGTCCACGGCGCGGCAGGCACGATGACCGTCGCGACCACCGGCACCGGGCGGCCCTGGGTGTCGGTGGACCGCACCAGCACCTCGGTCGAGACGACGGGCGTGAGGAGCGGGCGCACGGTCAACGGCCGGGCGGCCAGCACGGTCCCCGGCGGCGTCGACTCGAACCCGGCGGGCGGGTCGTACCAGGGGTCGCCGAGCGGAGTCGCCGCCACGAGGTCCGGGTCGTGCGGCGGCGCGATCAGGACGGAGATCGGATCCGCCGACGCGCCGACGGACGTCCCCACGCACAGCAGCAGCGTCGAGACCGTCACCGCCACCCGGCGAGTGATGCCCATACCTGAAGAGTAGGAGCCTGTCGCCGCCGCCGGGGCGGGAACCACCGGAACCACGCATCGCGGCGGCGGCGCGAATGTACGCCGGATTCCCCAGGTCAGGTGCTAGTTTGCCTACCGGGCGGTAAGAACCACCCGACCACGACGCCGGAGGGACGCCATGACACGCGGTCTGGACGAGCAGCTGGCCGGACGCCGGGTCATCGTGACCGGCGCCGCCCGCAGCATCGGCGCCGCGCTGGCCCGGCGGCTGCATCGACGCGGCGCCCGCGTCGCGCTGCTCGGGCTCGAACCGGAACTGCTCGACCAGGTTGCCGTCGCCTGCGGGCACGCGCCCTGGCGGCACTGCGACGTCCGCGACGGCGACGCGGTCGAGGCGGCGGTCGCCGAACTGGTCGCCGAACTCGGCGGCCTCGACGTCGTGGTCGCCAACGCCGGTGTCGGCGCACAGTTGCCGATCCTCGGCGGCGACCCCGAGGTGATGCGGCAGACGGTCGCGGTCAACCTGATGGGGACCTATCACACGCTGCGTGCGGCGGGCGAGCACCTGGGGCACGCCGGCGGCTACGCGCTGATCGTGACCGCGGGCGCGGCCGCCGTGCACCTGCCGCTGCTCGGCGCGTACAACGCGGCGGCCGCCGCGGCCGAGGCTCTCGGCAACACGATGCGCGTCGAGATGCGACATCTCGGCACCCGCGTCGGGGTCGCGTACCTCGGCGAGATCGACACCGAGATGATCAGCATCGGGTTCGACAGCGCCGCCGCCGACAAGATCAAATGGTCGGGCATGTTCACCGCGATCTCCCCACTGGAGACCGCAGTGGCGGCGCTGGAGAAAGGAATCGCGTTGCGGCGCAGAAGGATCTACGCTCCGAGCTGGGTCGGCGGGCTGGTGCACCTGAGAGTGCCCGCGCAACGGGTGATCGACCTGCGGCCGCAGCCGAAGATGGCGGCGGCACTGGCGATCGCCCGCACCGAGCGCACCCGATTCACCACCCGCCTGCCGCAGCTCCCGGACCGCACCTGATGACCGCGCGGATCGCGCCGGGCCGGCTGCGTCAACTCGGCCCGGTCAACTGGGCGCTGTGGCGGGTGCTGTCGATCGCGTCGGGTACCCGCGACGCCCACCTGTTCAGCACCCTCGGTCGTGCCGGCGGAACATTCCGGGGCTGGCTGCATTTCGGCGCGGGCCTGATGCCGGGCGGCCGGATCTCCCGGCACGAGACCGAACTGGTGATCCTGCGCGTCGCGCACCTGCGTGGCTGCGACTACGAGACGGACCACCACATCCGGCTCGGCCGCCGCGCGGGCGTCACCGCGGAGATCCTCGCCCGGGTCCTGATCGGCCCCGACGCCGACGGGTGGGGTCCGCGCCACCGTGCTCTGCTCGCCGCCGTCGACGAGCTGATCACCACCAAGGATCTGAGCGACGGGACCTGGTCGGCGCTGGCCGCCCACCTCGGTGAACGGCGAATGATCGAGTTCGTCCTGCTGGTCGGCCAGTACGACATGCTCGCCACCACCATCGGCACCCTGCGCATCGAACGCGACACGTTCCGCTGAGTGTGCACCTGCCGTCGCACCGGCCCGAGTTCCGCGACGACAGGTGCACACCCGCGCGAGACCGGCGCTGACTCTACGACCGCAGGTACGCCACCCACCCGCCGTGGTCGGTGATGTCGGTGGCGCCGTCGACGGCGTCGTGGGTGCAGCCGAAGCCGACGACGCTCCGACCGTCCGACAACTCGACACTGGTGAGCGCCATCGGCGCGGGCAGCGCGGCGAGGAATCTGCCGAGCCCGGCGGGCGGGACGCGGAACACCTCCCCCACGACCGGCCCACCCAGGCCCGGGCCGCGTCGCACCAGGCCCGGTTTCGGCGGAACGGTGTCGAGCGCATACAGGCGGTAGGCGTCGGTGGTGGTGACGGTGCCGGTGAACCGCGCGCCGATCTCCTCGAGCTGGAAGTGCAGCGGCTGCCCCCGCAGGTGGGCGCCGAAGACGGCGAGCTCCGCGCCGTCGTCGACGAGCGCGGGTGCGTCGACACCCCGCAGCCGCGCGGCGAGGTCCACCGCGACCTGGTCCGCGAATGCCGGCACCACGAACATCACGCCGAACGGATCACCCTGCGCGGTAACCGATCCCGGTACCGCGACCGCGGCCATGTCGAGCAGGTTGCAGAAGTTCGTGTAGGTGCCCATCCGCCGGTTGATCCCGACCGGGTCGGCCGCCACGGCGTCGATGGTCGGGTGCTCGGTGGTGGTGGGCAGCAGCAGCGCGTCGCACCCCGCGAGCACCGCCGCCGCGCCGGCCTTCGCCCGCGTCAGCGCGTCCAGGTCCGCGACCAGCTCGTGGGCGGCGGGCGCCTTCGCACCCGCGACGATCGCCGCGACCGTCGGATCGGCCCCGGCGGGCGAGGTTTCGAGGAACTTCCCGACCGCCGCGTATCGCTCGGCCACGACCGCACCGTCGTAGAGCAGCCGCGCGGCGGCCAGCAGCCCGGACACGTCCACCGACCGGGTCACCACCCCGGTGGCCTCCAGCGCGGCGACCGTGTCGGAGAACGCGGCGAGGTACTCCGGGCACAGGTCGGCGAGGTCCTCGATGCGCGGCACCGCGACGACCGGCGCGGCCTGCGCGGCCATCCGCACGTCCGGCGGCCAGATCCGGCTGCGCGGGTCGCGGGGCTCCGGTCCGGTCATCACCCGCGCCGCCGCGACCGCGCCGTCGAGGTCGGCGGCGAAGACGGTGAGGCAGTCGTAGTCGACGCAGGCGGGTACCACCCCGTGGGTGGGGACGACGCCGAGCGAGAGTTTGAGCCCGACGATCCCGTGCAGGGCGGCGGGCACCCGGCCCGATCCGGCGGTGTCGGTGCCGATGCCGATGTCGGCGATGCCGAACGCGACCGCGACCGCGGATCCGGAGCTCGACCCGCCGGAGATCCGGGAGGGATCCCAGGCGCACCGCACCGCACCGTAGGGGCTGCGGGTGCCGACCAGTCCGGTCGCGAACTGGTCGAGGTTGGTCTTGCCGAGGATCAGCGCACCCTGTTCGACGAGCCGGGCCACCCCGCTCGCGGTTTCGGCTGCGGTGTAGCCGAATTCAGGACACGCCGCGGTGGTGGGCAGGCCCACGACGTCGACGTTGTCCTTGACCGCCACCAGCAGCCCGGCCAGCGGCAGGGTCTCCCCCGCAGCGACCCGGTCCTCGACAGCACGGGCGTCGGCGAGCACGTCGGCCTCGCTGCGCAACGTGATCCACACCTCCGGCCGGTCCACCTCGGCGATGCGCCGGAAGGCCCGCGCCACCCGGTCGGTGGGCGTGGCCGCCCCGTCCAGCACGGCGACGTTGCCGACTGCGTTCATGTTCACACTGCTCCAATCACCACGAGCGGAGTCCCGGGTTGCACGGTCGCACCCGGTTCGACGAGGACCTCGAGCACCCGTCCGGCACTCGAGAAGGAAACCGGCATCTCGAGTTTCATCGCCTCGAGCACCACCGCGTCCTGCCCGGCCTCGACCACGTGGCCGGGCTCGACCTCGACCCGCCAGACGGTTCCGACCATCGGCGCCTCGACCGCGACCGCGCCGGGCGGCAGCACCACCGGATCGGGCGCCGGCGGCGGGACGGGGGTGACCTCGACGCGGTCGAACTCGCCCGCCGCGTGCCAGGCCTGCTTCTCGGCGTCGAACGCACGCGACTGCCGGGCGTTGAACTCGGCGATCGACGTGGCGTTGTCCGCGAGGAAGCGGAGGTGGTCGGCGAGCGCGAAGGTGCCATGGGTGATCTCGGCGTCGAAGCGTCCGGCCCGGGCCTGGTCGCGGTACTCGGTCAACTGCTCCGGGGTGACCGGCTCCCAGACGATCCGGTCGAAGAACCGGAACAGCCACGGCCTGCCGTCCTCGAAGGGGCCCCGCTGCCGGTGACCGGACCAGATCGGGACGGTGCGGCCGATCAGCTGGTAGCCGCCGGGCGACTCCATTCCGTAGACGCACAGGTACTTTCCGCCGATCCCGACCGCGTCGGACGGCGTCCACGTGCGCGCCGGATTGTATTTCGTGGTGACGAGACGGTGCCGCGGATCCAGTGGAACCGCCAGTGGGGCACCGAGATACACGTCGCCGAGCCCGAGGACCAGGTACTCGGCGTCGAAGACCGCGTCGCGCACCTGGTCCACCGAGTCGAGCCCGTTGATCCGGCGAATGAACTCGACGTTCGAGGGCAGCCACGGCGCGGTGTCACGGACCCCGGTGCGGTACCGGTCGATCGCCTCGGCGATCGAGGGGTCGTCGAACGAGAGGGGAAGCCGGATCGTGCGGCTGGGCACGGTGAGGTCGGCGGTCGCAGGCAGCAGCTCCTCGACGTCCTGGAGGACGTCGAGGAGCATGGGGGCGGGCAGGGTGTCCGGGTCGAAGTGCAGGTGCAGCGACCGCACGCCGGGGGTGACGTCGATCAGGCCCGCCAGCCGGCGCGCGACGAGCGCCTCCGACAGTGCGTGCACCCGCATCCGCAGGCCGAGGTCGAGTTCCATCGCGCCGTACTCGACGAGGATGTTGTCGTCCCCGCCGCGCAGGTACGCCACCTCGGGCCGGCCGAGCACCGGGACGCGGCGGGCGAGCACGCCGCCGTCGGAACTCGTGGCGTGCGCCGCGGACGGCGGCAGCAGCGCCGCCCGAACCGAGTTCGCCTCCCGCAGCATTCCGGCGCCGGCGTCGGTGACGGGCACGAACCGGACCCCGTCGCCGGGTCGGATCTGGCCGAGCTTCCACCGGTGCGCGCTGGTGACGGTCAACGGGCAGGCGAATCCGCCGAGGCTGGGTCCGTCCGGGCCGAGCAGGATCGGGGTGTCCCCGGACACGTTCAGCGAACCGACGCTGTAGGGGTTGTCGTGCAGGTTCGACGGGTGCAGCCCTGCCTCCCCGCCGTCGGTGCGCGCCCAGGTCGGTTTCGGGCCGTCCAGCCGGATTCCGGTCCGGTTGGCGTGCGCGGCCGCCGTCCAGGTGGTGTCGTAGAACTGGGCCATGTCCGCGGAAGTGAAGTACGACGGGGACGGCTGCGGCCCCTCGGTGACCGCCAGGTGCCAGGTCCGCGCGAACACCGGCCGCTCGGCCGCCGGGACAGGCGCCGGTGCGGTGAGGTCGCCGCCGGCGATCGCGAACACGTCGCCGGTGGCCACGGCCCGACCGGTGAGCCCGCCGAATCCGCCGAGCGTGAACGTCGACGCGCTGCCGAGGTATCTCGGGGCGTCGATGCCGCCGCGGACCGCGAGGTAGGTGCGCAGGCCCTCGCCGGTGGGGGCGCCGATGTCGAGCACCCCGCCGGCCGGGACGGTGACCGGCTCCCACATCGGGACCGGCACGCCGTCCACGGTCACCGGTGCCGCGGCGCCGCCGACGCACACCAGCGTCGGCGCCGCGAACTCGAGTCGCGGTCCCTGCAGGGTGCATTCGAGGCCCACCGCGTCCGCGGGATTGCCGACCGCCGAGTTGACGAGGGTGAACGACAGGTCGTCCATCGGGCCGGACGGCGGGATCCCGACCTCCCAGTGTCCGAGCCGTCCGGGGTGGTCCTGCAGCGTCGTCATCGTCCCGGGCCGGAGCACGTCGATCCGCGCTTCGCGGGCCCGCAGCCCGGCCAGGGTGCCGGTGGTGTGTTCGACCGCGAGAACCTCGGGCAGGGACGAGATCTGACGCAGCTGGGCGAGATTCGTCGCGATGCCGTACACGGCGGTGTCGTCGAGGGCGCCGCCGAGGGCCGCGAACGCTCCGCTCCGGGTGGTGGCCGAGGTGACCACCTTCGCGATCATCGGGTCGTAGTGCTCACTGACGACGGTGCCGGTGTCCACCCAGGTCTCCACCCGGGTGTGGGCGGGGAACTCGACGCTGGTGAGCAGACCGGCGGACGGGCGGTGGTCGCGGCCGGGATCCTCCGCGTACACCCGGGCCTCCACCGCGTGCCCGCGGATCGCGGGGCCGGTGTCGGGCAGGTCGTCGAGCATCGAGGTGTCCCCGCCGGCGAGGCGCAGCATCCAGCCGACGAGGTCGACGCCGGTCACCTCCTCGGTGACGGGGTGCTCGACCTGGAGCCGGGTGTTCATCTCCAGGAACGACGCCTCGCCGCGGTCGACGTCGTACACGAACTCGACGGTGCCCGCGGACCGGTACCCGACCGAGGACGCGAGCGCCCGCGACGACGCGAGCAGTCGGTCGACCAGTTCGTCCGGCAACCCCGGGGCGGGCGCCTCCTCGACCACCTTCTGGTGTCGGCGTTGCAGCGAGCAGTCCCGGGTGCCCAGGCTGACGGTGCGGCCGGCGCCGTCACCGAACACCTGCACCTCGACGTGCCGGGCGCGGGCCACGAACCGCTCCAGGAACACACCCGACGACGAGAAGTTCGCGGCCGCCAGCCGCTGCACCCGGCCGTAGGCGTCGCGCAACGCGGCCTCGTCGACGCAGGCCTGCATGCCGATGCCGCCGCCGCCCCCGACGGCTTTGAGCATCACCGGGTAGCCGACCTCCGCGGCCGCGGCGACGGCGTCGTCGACGGTGTCGAGCAGCCCGCTGCCCGCGACCAGGGGGACGCCGACCGCGCGTGCCGCCTCCCGCGCCGCGTGCTTGCTGCCGAAGACCCGCAACTGCGCCGGCGTCGGGCCGACGAACGCGATCCCGGCGGCCTCGGTGGCAGCGGCGAACGTGTCGTTCTCGGACAGGAATCCGTAGCCGGGATGAATCGCGCCCGCCCCGGTCGCGAGTGCCGCCTCGATCACCGCGTCCGCACGCAGGTAGGACTGCGCCGCGGGCGCCGGACCGAGCCGCACCGCGAGGTCCGCCATCTCGACGTGCGCTGCCGCCGCGTCCGCGTCCGAGTACACCGCCACCGTCTTCAGACCCAGGATGTGTGCGGATCGCATGATGCGACAGGCGATCTCACCGCGGTTGGCGACGAGGAGGGTGTCGAACGAGAGTGGGGTCATGTCGCTGCCTTTCGGTGGCGGGAGGTCGGGTCAGTCACGGACCGCGTTGGCCATGCGCGCCAGCGCGAGTGCCTGTTGGGCGCGTTCGATCACGACCGCGCGGGATTCGTCGATGTGGGTGAGCAGCGTGTCGTGCGCCCGCTGCAGGTGACCGTCGAGGACGAGCTCCGCGACCGCGATGTGCTCGTCGACGGTCGCGCGCATCCGGTCCGGCGTCAGGTAGTCGAACATCCGCACCGGACGCACCTTGGCGTTGACGCCGGCCAGCGCGTCCACCAGCGCCCGGTTCCCGGACGACGCGAGCAGAGCGGTGTGGAACCGTTCGTCCAACGCCACGAAGCCGGCGTCCGGGGCCGGGACGTCCGCGCGCAGCCCGTACCAGCGTTCGAGTTCGGGCCCGAGGACGGCGGGGTCGTGGCACTCCCCGCTGCCGTCGAGGATCCGTCGAATCCCCCGGATCTCCAGGGTGATCCGAAGCTCGTAGAGTCCCGCGAGCTCGTCGAGCCGCGGCCGGTACGGGTACAGACCGTGCTCGTCACGCTCGACCAGTCCGTCGGCCTGCAGGCGCGCGAGGGCCTCGCGGACCGGGGTCCGGGAGACCCCGTACATCTCGGCGAGCCGTTCCTCGCCGAGGCGCTCACCCGGCCCGATCCGGCCACTCATCAGGTCGTTGCGGAGTGAGAGGTACACCTGATCGCGCAGCGGGCCGCCGGTGTTCCTGACGGTGACGCCGCGGTCGCCCCGAGCCCTGGCCGTCATGGTCAGATGGCCATCGCGGCACGGACCGCGGCGGCCGAGTCGGCGCCGCCGGTCCCGGTGGCGGTGACGTGCCCGGCCGCCAGGACGCTGTAGTTCTCGGCGGCCTGCAACGCGAACCCGATGTGCTGCTCGACGAGCAGGACACCGAGGTCGCCACGACGGGTGAGATCGACGATGGTGCTCTCGATCTCGGCGACGACGTTCGGCTGGATGCCTTCGGTCGGTTCGTCGAGGATCAGCACCGTCGGCTGCGTGATCAGAGCGCGGGCGATCGCCAACTGCTGACGCTGGCCACCGGACAGCAGGCCGGCGCGGCGGTCGAGCAGTCCGGTCAGCGCCGGGAACAGGTCCAGTGCCTCGGCGATCAGCGCCCTGCCGCGCTTGCGGCCGTCGGCGACGACCTGCAGGTTCTCCGCGGTGGTCAGCTGCCCGAAGGACTGCTGCCCCTGCGGCACGTAGGCCAGCCCGCGGGCGACGCGGGCGCTGGGCCGCAGCCCGGTGATGTCCTCTCCACCGAGCAGGATCCGTCCCGAGGTGACGGGGATCAGCCCGACCGCGGCCCGCAACAGCGTGGTCTTGCCGGCGCCGTTGTGGCCCATCACCGCCGCGACACCGCCGTCGGGGACCCCGAGCGACACCCCGTGCACGACCTCGGTGCGGCCGTACCCGGCGCGAATGTCGACGAGTTCGAGCATCTCAGCCCTCCTTCCGATCGTGGTCGACCGCGCCTGCGGTGCCGAGGTAGACCTCCTGCACCCGCGGATCGGCCTGCACCTCCGCGACCGTGCCCTCGGACAGCACCTTCCCCGCCGCGAGCACGGTGACCGACGTCGCGAACGCCCGCATGAAGTCCATGTCGTGTTCGACGACCACGACGGTGCGCTCACCGCCGATGCGGCGCAGCAGGTTTCCGGTCTCCTCGCGCTCGTCGAGACTCATGCCTGCGACCGGCTCGTCGAGCAGCAGCACGTCCGCGTTCTGCACCAGCAGCATGCCGATCTCGAGCCACTGCTTCTGCCCGTGGGCGAGGATCCCGGCGGGGGTGTCGCGTTGCGCGGTCAGGCCGATCGTCTCGAGTGCCTCCTCGATCTGCGGCAGCACCGACGTGCGGCGGCGCAGAAGGGTCAACGCGGAACGTCCGGCACCGGCCGCGATGTCGAGGTTCTGCAGCACGCTCAGTTCCTCGAAGACGCTCGCGGTCTGGAACGTGCGCCCCACCCCGAGACGGGCGATGTGGTGCACCTTCTTCCCGATCAGCTCCACCCCGGACTTCGTGGCCGAGCCGGTCGCGGGCACCAACCCGGTGATCGCGTCCACCAGGGTGGTCTTCCCGGCGCCGTTGGGGCCGATCAGGAATCGCAGGTCCCCCTGCAGGAGTGTCAGGTCCACGCGGTCGACGGCGGTGAAGCCGTCGAAGCTGACGGTGAGATCGCGGACCTCGAGGTACTCGCTCGACATCCCGGCGTTGCCGCCGGCTTCCGGAGCCTTTGTGCTCACAACTGTTTCGGCCATCAGGGCACCTTCACGGGTTCGGGGACGTCCGCCGCAGCGGAGGCGGCTACGCCGGGTTCGGCGGCAGCGGAGGGCGAGCGACGACGACGCACCAGCGTCACCAGCCCGGCGATGCCGGCGGGGAAGAACCCGACGACCACGACGAACAGCAGGCCCTGCGCGTAGATCCAGCCGGACGGGAACGACTCGGAGAACGCGGACTGCGCCCACGCGACGCCGATGGCGCCGAGCACCGGGCCGAGCAGCGTCGCCCGGCCGCCGATCGCGACGCCGATCAGGAAGGCCAGCGACGGCACGATCCCGACGTCGGCGGGCGAGATGATCCCGACGATCGGCACGAACAGCGCACCGGCGATGCCGGCGAGGAACGCGGCGACGACGTAGGCCACGAGCTTGATGGTGGCGGGGTCGTAGCCGAGGAACCGGACGCGCTCCTCCTGGTCCCGGACCGCGACGAGCAGTTCGCCGTAGCGGCTGTTCATCAGCTGCCGGATCAGCGCCACCGACAGCAGGAGCACCGCCGCCGCGATGAAGAACAGCATCCGCTTGTTCGCCGGATCGGCCAGGGTGAAGCCGAAGAAGGTGCGGAACCTGTTGAGCCCGTTGCTGCCGCCGATCGTCTGCTGGCCGACCAGCAGGATCGCGAACGCCGCCGCGAGGGCCTGCGACAGGATCGCGAAGTACGCGCCCTTGACGCGACGCTTGAAGACCCCGATCCCGAGCAGGAACGCCACCAGCGCCGGCAACACCAGGATCGCGACGATCGCGACGGCCGGGGACGCGAACGGCCGCCAGTAGCCGGGCAGCTCCGTCGCGCCGGCGATCTGCATGAAGTCCGGCACGTCCTGACCCTTGAGCTGTGCGTCCGCGACCTTGAGGTGCATCGCCATCGCGTAGGCGCCGATCCCGAAGAAGACACCCTGCCCGAGGGTGAGCATGCCTCCGCGACCCCAGGCCAGTCCGATGCCGGCGGCGACGATCGCGAAGCACAGGAACTTGCCGAGCAGGCCGAGACGGAAGTCGCTGAGGACCGCGGGCGCCACCCCGAACAGCAGCACCGCGGCGAGCGCGAAGCCGCCCCACACCCGTGCCTTGGGACTTGTCAGGACGCTCATACGAGGCTCCTCGTCTTGACGGCGAACAGGCCCTGCGGCCGGACCTGAAGGAAGACCACGATGACGACGAACACGATGACCTTCGCGATCGACGCGGTGGTCGAGTACTCGATGAACGAGTTGAGGATCCCGAGGGCGAACGCGGCGATCACCGCGCCCTTCATCTGCCCGAGACCACCGACCACGACCACCAGGAACGCGTCGATCAGGTAGCTCTGCCCGACCGTCGGACTCGTCGACCCGATCAGGGTCAGCGCGACGCCGGCGACACCGGCCAGGCCCGACCCGACGAAGAAGGTGGTGACGTCGGTGCGGCGCGACGAGATCCCGCTGGTCTCCGCGAGGTCGCGGTTCTGCACGACGGCCCGGATCCGGCGGCCCATCGGCGACCGCTGCAGTGCCAGTGCCAGTGCCGCCACCGCGACGACGGCCAGCAGCATGATGAAGATCCGGGTCTTGGGGACCACCGCGCCGAGAATCTCGACACCACCCGAAAGCCAGGCCGGGGCAACCACGTTCACCGCCGGGGCACCGAAGATGTCCCGGGCCAGCTGCTGCAGGATCAGCCCGACACCGAACGTCACCAGCAGCGTGTCCAGCGGCCGGTGGTACATCCGCTTGACGAGGGTCACCTCGAGCAACGCACCCATCGTGCCACCGACGACGAAGCCGACCAGCAGGGAGACGAACAGCGATCCGGTGGCGCTCGACATCACCTGCTGCACCACGTAAGCCGTGTAGCTACCGGCCATGATGAACTCGCCGTGGGCCATGTTGATCACGCCCATCTGGCCGAACGTCAGCGACAGCCCGAGCGCGGCGAGCAGCAGGATCGAGCCGATGCTCAGCCCGGTGAAGAGCTGTCCGATCACGACATCCACGTGTGGCCTCCTTTCTGGTCGGCTTCGTCGTCTCGGTCGGTCGCTACTGCTTGGCCATGCCCGTGGCCCACGGGTAGGTGGTCAGGTACGGGTCGGGGACGATCGGGTGACCCGAATCCCAGATCGTGTAGATCAGGCCGTCGCCGCGGATCTCGCCGATCCGCGCGGTCTTGGTGACGTGGTGGTTCGAGCCGTCGATGGTCACCGTGCCCTCGGGGGCCGCGTAGCTGACGCCGTCGGCGGCGGCCTGAATGTCCGGCACCGCGAACGAGTTCGCCTTCTCGACGGTGTTCTTCCACAGGTACACCGACGTGTACGCGGCCTCCATCGGGTCGGAGGTGGGCTTGTTCTGTCCGTACTTGGCCTTGTAGGCCTCGACGAACGTCGCGTTCTCCGGGGTGTCGACGGTCTGGTAGTAGTTCCACGCGGTCAGCTGGCCCTCGACGTTCGCCGCGCCGATGCCGCCGACCTCCTCCTCCGCGATGGACACCGAGACCACCGGCATCTGCTGCGGCGTCAGGCCGACGTTCTTGTACTCGCGGAAGAATGCGACGTTCGAGTCGCCGTTGAGCGTGTTGAACACGGCGTCGGCGCCGGCGGCGCGGACCTTGTTGACGATGGTCGAGAAGTCGGTGGAGCCGAGCGGGGTGTAGTCCTCACCCTTGATCTCGATGCCGTTGGCGGCGGCGTACGCCTTGATGATCCGATTGGCCGTCTGCGGGAAGACGTAGTCGCTGCCGACCAGGTAGAGCGACCTGACGCCCTTCTCCTTGAGGTAGTCCAGCGCCGGGATGATCTGCTGATTGGTGGTGGCGCCGGTGTAGAAGATGTTCTTCGAGTCCTCGAGGCCCTCGTACTGGACCGGGTAGTAGAGCAGCGCGTTCCGGTCCTCGAACACCGGCAGCATCGCCTTGCGACTCGACGACGTCCAGCCACCGAAAACCGCTGCGACACAGTCACTGCTGATCAGCTTCTCGGCCTTCTCGGCGAACACCGTCGGCTCCGAGGCACCGTCCTCGCCGATCACCTGGATCTTCTTGCCGAGCACTCCCCCGGCGTTGTTGATCTGCTCGACCGCGAGGGCGATCGAGTCGCGGACGGTGACCTCGGAGATCGCCATCGTGCCCGAGAGGGAGTTGAGCGAACCGACCTTGATCGTGTCACCCGACGCGTCGACACAGGAGGCAGCGGCCGAGTCCCCGGACGCGGTGTCGGACGCCTTGCTCCCGCACGCGGTCAGCACCAGGCCGAGTGCGGCGACGGCGGCCGGAGCGACGAGCGAGCGCTTCGAGAGGTTACGCATGTACGGGCCTTTCGGTCGAGGAACGTGCGAGCGGGCGAATAGCTGGTGAACCCTGTATCCGTGAGGCGTATACAGAGCGGTGTTCGATGGATGCAGACAGTAGGCGGATCTTGTTGCGCCGGAATGACTGTCGGTCACCAGTTGATTTCGCACGTTGCGTCGACGTGAACAAGCCCTCACGGCGCAGTTCGGCGGCGTGGGCGAACGGGAAAGTCGCGCAGGAATATTCGACCCGGACACGACAGAGGGCGCCCGACCTGGTGGTCGGGCGCCCTCGTGTCGCCGGCGCGGCGGTGCCGCGCGGGCGGGGACTAGAAGTTGATCATGTGGCCGGCGAGACCGTGGATGGCCTCCTGCAGCGCCTCCGACAGGGTCGGGTGGGTGTGGACGTTGCGGGCCAGCTCGTTGACGGTCAGGTCCCACTTCTGCGCGAGGGTCAGCTCGGGCAGGAGCTCGGAGACGTCGGGGCCGATCAGGTGGCCGCCGATGAGCTCGCCGTGGGTCTTGTCCGCGATCAGCTTGACGAAGCCGGTCGGGTCCGCGAGGCCGTGCGCCTTGCCGTTCGCGGTGAACGGGAAGGTCGCGACCTTGACGTCGTAGCCCTCCGCCCTGGCCTGCTCCTCGGTGAGTCCGAAGCTCGCGACCTGCGGCTGGCAGAAGGTGGCCCGCGGCATCATCCGGTAGTCGCCGAGTTCGAGGGTCTCGGCGCCGCCGATGGTCTCGGCCGCGACCACGGCCTGCGCCTCGGCGACGTGCGCGAGCTGCAGCTTGGCGGTGACGTCACCGATCGCGTAGATGCCGGGCACGTTGGTGCGCATCCGCTCGTCGATCGCGATCGCACCGCGGTCGAGCGCGACACCGGTGTTCTCCAGGCCGTATCCGGTGACGTTCGGCGCGAAGCCGACGGACTGCAGCACCTTGTCTACGACGACGGTCTCGACCGCGCCGGACTTGTTGTCCTTGATCGCGACCGTGACCTTGCTGCCGTTGTCCTCGATGGTCTGGACGGCGGCGCCGGTCTTGATCGTGACGCCGAGCTTCTTGTACTGCTTGGCGATCTCCTTGGAGACGTCCGCGTCCTCGTTCGGCAGGGCGCGGTCGAGGAACTCGACGATCGTGACGTCGACCCCGTAGTTCTTCAGGACGTAGCCGAACTCCATGCCGATCGCGCCGGCACCGACGATCAGGATCGAACCGGGGAGGTCGCGGGTGAGGATCTGCTCCTCGTAGGTGACGACGTTGGCGCTGAGCTGGGTGCCCGGCAGCAGCTTGGTGGTGCTGCCGGTGGCGATGATGACGTTGTCGAACGTGACCGTCTCGGTGCCGCCCTTGGTCAGCGCGACCGAGATCGCCTTCGGGCCGGTGAACGTGCCACGGCCGTCGAACTCGTCGATCTTGTTCTTCTTCATCAGGAAGTGGACGCCCTTGACCCGGCCGTCCGCGACCTGGCGGCTGCGATCGAAGGCCACGCCGTAGTCGAACGACGCCTCCCCGGAGATGCCGAAGGTCTTCGCCTCTTTCGTGAAGATGTGCGCAAGCTCGGCATTGCGGAGAAGTGCCTTGGACGGGATGCAGCCCACGTTCAGGCAGACACCGCCCCAGTACTTCTCTTCGATGATGGCGGTTTTCAGACCCAGCTGCGCCGCGCGGATGGCTGCGACGTACCCACCGGGACCGGCACCGAGGACAACGACGTCATAGTGTGAGGTCACGGTTCACCAGGGTAGTCCGACCGGAATCCGGCGTCCCGCCGCGGTCCGGTTACCCGCGGGTAACGGGGACGATCCCGGCGATCGGCCGGGCGCGCGTCGTTCGAATAGTGGAATTCCGGGCGGTTGCCTGTCCTGCAGCACCGGCCGCGACGACAATCATGGGGTGGTCGTGGGCCCGTCAGGACCGGGTCCACGACCACCCGTCCGCCCTGACGAACCGGCGGGGCCGCCGGTGTGGCGCAGCACACGGCAGACCAGGTAGTTACGCAAAGCAACAATGTGACCACCTGCGCTTTTGCCTCGTCCGGGGCGGTGTTCTTGCCCTGACCAACGACCGTGGAGTCGGGTACAAAGGGAAGACACGGGTCGTCGGCCCCGAGACCGGCGCGCGCCCACCGGACGATCGAAGGTTGACCAATGCGTCTTCGAAACCACACTCGCCGCGCACGCGTGGTGGCGGCCGCCGCGGCGCTGACGGCGCTCCCCCTGCTGGCCACGCCGGCCGTCGGCACCGCCGCGCCCACCGGGGACACCACGGCCGTCAGCAGCGACTCGTCGTATCTCCAGCGGATCGACAGGAACTCCGACCGCAAGGTGACCGCCCAGGTGTACTCGGCGGCGATGGGCAGGGTCATCCCCGTCGAGGTGATCCTGCCCGCGGACAGAGGCGCGCCCAGGCCGGTCCTGTACCTGCTCAACGGCGCCGGCGGCGGCGAGGACAGCGCGACCTGGCAGAAGCGGACCGACGTGATGAACTTCTTCGCCGACAAGAACGTCAACGTGGTCACCCCGATCGGCGGTGCGTTCAGCTACTACACCGACTGGGAGAAGGACGATCCGGAACTCGGTCGCAACAAGTGGACCACCTTCCTGACCCGGGAACTGCCCCCGATCATCGACTCGGCCTTCGACACCACCCGCGTGAACTCGATCGCCGGCATCTCGATGGCCGGTACCTCGGTGCTGAACCTCGCAATCGATGCGCCGGGTCTGTACCGGAGCGTCGGGGCGTACAGCGGCTGCGCCGAAACCTCCACGGAGGAAGGCCAGCTGTTCGTCCGCTCCGTCGTCGAGACCCGCGGTGGCGGCGACGCGACCAACATGTGGGGCCCGTTCGACGGACCCGGCTGGCGGGCGAACGACCCGGTCGTCAACGCCGAGAAGCTGCGCGGGCTGCAGCTGTTCGTCTCGGCGTCGTCCGGCCTGCCCGGCGACCACGACAACCTCGCGGCCCCCGGCGTCGACGGCAACCCCGCCACGCTCGTGAACCAGGTCGTGGTCGGCGGCGTCATCGAGGCGGCCGTCAACGGATGCACGCACAACCTGCAGACCCGCCTGGCCCAACTCGGCATCCCCGCGACGTTCGACTTCCGACCGGCCGGCACCCACTCGTGGGGCTACTGGCAGGACGACCTGCACGAGTCGTGGCCGATGCTGGCCGCGTCGATCGGGCTGTGAGAGGCCACCCGCCGGCCGCGTCGGCCGGCGGGGCGCGCGTCAGGCCGGCAGTTCCTCCGCGAGGGCCTTCACCGCGCCCTTGGCGACCTTCCCGCCCGGAGCCAACGGCAACTCGTCGACCGTGACGACGTGCTCGGGTATGTACTCCCGGGTGACGCCCTGCCCGGAGAGCCACGCCGACAGCTCGGGCGCGGTCAGTTCGGTGCCGTCGGCGGTGACGACGACGGCGCACACCTTCTCGCCGAACAGCGGGTCGTGCACACCGACGACGGCGACGAGGGTCACGGCCGGGTGGGAGCGAACGAACTCCTCGACCTCGACCGCCGAGATGTTCTTGCCACCGCGGATGATGATGTCCGCCTTGCGTCCGACGACGCGCACCCGTCCGGTGGCGTCGATCTCGACGACGTCGCCCAGCAGCATCCAGCCGTCGGGGGTGCGAAGATCCCGGTCGGCGTCCGGATCGTCCCAGTAGCCGTGGCACATGAGTGGGCCGTTGACGGCGGGCTGTCCGCGACGCTCGTTGCCGAGCACCTCGTCACCGGCGTCGTCGAACACCCGCACCCGCATGTTCTCGAGCACGTGCCCACAGGTGCGCAGACGGGTGTCGACGTCGTCCTCGACGGTGGTGACACTCACCGCGCCGGTCTCGTTGGAGCCGTAGAACTGCAGCACCGCGGCCCCGGTCCGGCGCTCGAACTCGAGCGCCTCGGAGTACGGCACCGCCTCACCGCCGGTGAACATCGCGCGCAGGGAACCGAGATCCGCGGCGCGGGCCCGTTCCGACCGCAGCAGCATCTTGAACTGGGTGCTGACGCAGTTCAACACCGTGACCCGTTCCCGCTCGAGCAGGTCGATCATCGTGTCGGCGCCGAACCGCTCGACCACCACGTTGGACGCGCCGAGAAGCGCGGGCAGGAAGTGCGAGGTCCACAGCCCGAACCCGAACGGCGCGGGCACGGCGCCGAAGAACACGTCGTCGCCGGTGATGTTCCCGGCGCGGACGGCCACCTCCGAGAACGCGATCCACCGGTGTTCGGTCTGCGTGACGAGTTTGGGCAGGCCGGTGGTGCCGGACGTGGAGTTGAGCATCGACACGTCGTGGATGCCGAAACGCGGGCTGCCGGCGTCGAAACGGCGCCCGGTGACGGGGACCGGCTCACCGGCGGCGTCCTCGAGCTCGACCGAACCGTGGTCGTCGACGTAGATCACGTGATCCGGACCATCGGGTCCAGCGCAGAGCTCCGCGACGAGCGGCGCCGTGTCCTGCCCACGCAGGGTGCGGGCGGTGATCAGGATCCGGCACCCGGCCCGCGAACTCAGGTGAGCCACTTCCCTTGCACCCGAACGTGATCCGATACCGACGGCGATCCGGCCGGTGCGCCACGCGGCACACAGTGCCGCGTGGAAGACCATGGTGTCGGGCAGGTACAGCGCGACGGCGTCCGGTTCGGATCCGCGGCCGCAGTCCCCCACGGCCGCGAGCGCGGACGCGATCCGGTCCGCGGCCACGTCGTAGTCGGCCCACGAGATCCGGGCGTCGGGGGTGATGAACGCCGTCCGGTCACCGATCGTCAGTGCCCAGTGCCGCACCAGTTCACTGACGCCGAGGCCGTCGAGCGTGCGCGGCGCGGTTGCGAAGTCGCCGACCGCGACGTCGAGGGTGGTGGAGATTCGTCCGGTCATCGTCACTGCTCCTGTCGGTTCCACCACACCCGTCGACTGCGTGCGGAGTCGAGCCGACGCCCCGATCGATCACAATCGATAAATCAAGCAAGTGCTTGGTTGATTGTGCGGACAGAGTATGCCCTGGGTCACAATCCGAAGTCAACGCGCCGCCGTCGGCGCGGGACCGGGCGATCAGTCACCGCGACGCGCACGCAGTTCGCGGATCGCGTCCTTGAGCTCCCGCACGTCACGCCGAAGCTCGTCGAGATCCGAATCCTTCACGGAATCAACGCTTTCCACGTCAGGCGCGGCCACGCGCCCGGGCCCTTCCGGCCGACGGACCGCGCCGGCCGCGCGCGTCGCGGAGGCCTCCGGGGCTCCGCCGACCGCGAACCCGTCGAGGAACACCGCGATCAGGTCGTGGCGCAGTCGGTCGGCGTCGCGGGCGAGCGTCGCCCGATTGAACCGAACGGTGGACCACACGGATTCGCGCAGCATCCGATTGAACGTGTCGGGATCGATGTCGCCGCGGAACTCGTCCGACTCGACACCGCGCGCGATCGCCTCCGCCCAGAACTCGTTGGCGCGCCGCACCGCTGTCGAGATCCGGGTGTCCGCCGACTGCGAGGACAGCGCACTCTCGTTCTGGTAGATCTCGGTCGCGAACGGGTGGTCGGCGGCGGTCGCGAACGACACCTCGACCATGCGGTCGATCCGGTCACGACCCGATTCACCCGGTACCAGCCTCGCCTCGTACCGTTCGTTGAGGTCGTCGACGAAGGAGATCACGATCTCGAAGACGATCGCGTCCTTGGAACCGAAGTAGTGGTAGAGGCTTCCGGAGAGGATGCCGACCTCGTCCGCGATGTCCCGCACGGTGGTACCCGCGACGCCGCGTTCGCTGAACAGTTTGGCGGCGTGGAACAGGATCTCTTCTCGCCGGGTCGATGCCACCGGTCGCCCCCCTGCACACCGATCGAACGCTTGCTTGCGCTCGGCATGGTACACGGCGGCAGACCCTCCCCGTGGCCACTACGACGACCGCAGTCCCCGCTCCCGGACCTCGCCCGACGGGGCTCGACGTACTCCGGCTCTGCGGTCAGGAGGCGACGAGCGGGACGGCCCTCTCGATGATCGGGGCCAGGTCCAGGCCCGTGGGCAGCGTGCCGTAGACGGTGCCCCAGTCCCCGGCCAAGCGAGTGGCGACGAATGCGTCGGTGACCGCCGAGTTCCCGGACCGCACCAGCAGCGACCCCTGCAGCGCGAGCGCGAGCCGGCCCACCACGACCCGCGAGCGGTACTCGAGCTCCTCCGGGTCGGCGAACTGGGCCTTGAGCGCGGCGACGTAGGCGTCGTAGCGCGCGTCCGCCCCCGCCGCGGCGTCGAGTTCGTCGAAGTACACGCCGAGCACGTCGGGCTGCTTGGCCAGCGCACGCAGGGTGTCGAGCGCGGCGACGTTGCCGCTGCCCTCCCAGATCGACGCCAGGGGTGCCTCGCGGTAGATGCGCGGCATCCCGGACTCCTCGACGAATCCGTTGCCACCCAGGCACTCGAGCGCCTCCGCCGCGAGCCCCGGTCCGCGCTTGCACACGTAGTACTTCGACACCGCCAGGCCGAGGCGCCGTAGCAGCGCGGCCCGCTCGTCACCGCGCAGCGCGGCGTCGGTCTGCGAGGCCAGCCACAGCGCGACCGTCGTCGACGCCTCCGCCTCGACAGCCAGATCGGCGATCACGTTGCGCATCAACGGCTTGTCGACGAGCAGACCGCCGAACGCGCGGCGGTGCGCCGCGTGGTGGGCGGCCTGCCCGACCGCCTCGCGCATCAGCGCGGCACTGCCGAGGGTGCAGTCCAGCCGGGTCATGTTGACCATCTCGATGATGGTGCGCACGCCGCGGCCCTCGTCGCCGAGACGCCAGCCGAGCGCGTTGTCGTACTCGATCTCGCTGCTGGCATTGGACCTGTTGCCCAGCTTGTCCTTCAGGCGCTGCAGTGCAATGGCGTTCATCGTGCCGTCCGGCAGCACCCGCGGCAGCACGAAACAGGTCAGTCCGCCCGGCGCCTGCGCGAGGGTGAGCAGGATGTCCGACATCGGCGCCGAGGTGAACCACTTGTGCCCGACGATGCGGTAGCTCCCGTCTGGCTGCGGCGTGGCGGTCGTGGTGTTGGCCCGCACGTCGGAGCCGCCCTGCTTCTCGGTCATCGACATGCCGGCGATCAGGCCCCGCTTGAGCGCGGTCGGGGTCACGGCCGGGTCGTAGTCGTTCCCCGTCAGCAGCGGCTCGAACTCCGCGGAGAGCTTCTCGTCCGCGCGCAGCGCCGGCACCGCGGCGTAGGTCATCGAGATCGGGCAGCCGTGGCCCGCGTCGGTGACCTGCCACGCGGAGAACTTCGCGGCCCGGATCAGGTGCGCGTTGTCGCGGTGGTCGCGCCACGGGGCGCCGTGCAGGCCGAACCCGACGGCGTGCCGCATCAGGTCGTGGTAGGCGGGGTCGTAGTCGACCCGGTCGATCCGGTTGCCGTAGCGGTCGTGGGTGCGCAGGATCGGCGGGTGCGCCTCGGCCCGGTCCCCGAGCTCCCTGGCGTACGCGGTGCCCGCCAGCCGGCCGACCTCGTGCACCTCGCCGAGGGCGTCGGCGGCGCCGGCCGCGGTCAGGATCTCGTCGAAGAGCGGGTGCCCGGCGGTGTCGTAGTCGACCAGCAGCGGAACCTGGTTGGTCACCTCGTGGGTCTTCACGGCTCGTCCTCCACTTCCTCACGCATGCTCAGTTCGGCGAACTGAGCGCGGTAATCGTCGTAGGCCCACCGCAATTCGTCGGCGGGCCAGCCCCCGGGCCGCAGCTCGTCGGGCAGGGCGGGATCGGTACGGAGGTGCCGCACCGCGGCGGCCGCGGCCATGAACCTCTCCTTCGACTGCCCGGGAACGGTCAGGGCGTCGAGGATCAGCCGGGCCTCGGCCGCCCAGGTGTCGAGGTCCCACAGCCGGCGCATCAGCACGCCGGGGTCGTCGGGCACGGTGGTGAACCGGTGCACCTCGTCGAGGGGCGGGAGGTCGGGGCCGGCCAGGTTGTCCGGTCGCAGCCACACCCCCTCCCGCAGCTCCGCGTAGCGGTGCTCGGCGAGGGTGGTGCGCAGCGCGCCGCGGGCGGCGGCGTCCCGACCGGTGACCACGACCACGACCATGTGCCAGCGGCCGGCGAACGGGAGCCGGCGCGGGTTCACCAGCGCCTCCTGCACGGCCTGAGGCTCGCGGTGCCGGGCCCCGAGCAGGTACATCGAGTCGGTCGCGACGAGGTCTCCGGCCGCGACCATCCGCGACAGGGCGGCGCGCATGGTCGACGGCGCGATGCCGAACAGCTCGCCGGTGCGGGTGATCTCCCGCCCCGGCAGCCGCGCCGGACGCGTGCCGAGCAGCAGGCTCAGCACGACCGACCGCGCGGTCATCGGCGGCGCGAGCTCGTCGAGCGTGCGGGTCGCCACGACCACCTCAGTGTTACAGACCGAGAACAGCTGTACTGAATTTGTAACACCCGGGACCGGAAATGGGAACCCCTGCCGACGCGCGGGCCACCACCCGCACGCGGATCGGCGCGCCGGGGGTATCAATGAGAAATGGATTCCGCCCCGAACGACCCGTATCTCTGGCTCGAGGACGTCACCGGTGACACCGCCCTGGACTGGGTGCGCACCCGCAACGCCCACACGGTCGCCGACTACGCCGAGTCGCCGGAGTTCACCGAGCTGCGGGCTCGGATCCGCGGGGTGTTCGACACCGACGCCAGGATTCCGTACGTGCGCCGGCGGGGCGCACACCTCTACAACTTCTGGCGCGACGGTGAGCACGTGCGCGGCCTGTGGCGGCGCACCTCGATGGACTCCTACCGCACCGACTCCCCCGACTGGGAGGTGCTGGTCGACCTGGATGCGCTCGCCGAGGACGAGGGCGAGAACTGGGTCTGGTCCGGCGCGCTGGTGCTGCGCACCGAGGACGACACCGACCAGACGCGCGCCCTGATCAGCCTGTCGCGTGGCGGCGCGGACGCCGTCGTGATCCGCGAGTTCGACCTGGTGCGCCGACGCTTCCTGACCCCCGAGGACGGCGGTTTCGTCCTGCCCGAGGCCAAGTCCGACGTCGACTGGATCGACGTCGACACCGTCTACGTCGGCACCGACACCGGCGACGGCTCCCTGACCGACTCCGGCTACCCCCGGACCGCGCTGCGGTGGCGGCGCGGCACCGACGTGACGGCGGCGGAGCCCGTGTTCGAGGGCGAGCACTCCGATGTCGCGGTCTCGGCCTGGTACGACCGCACTCCCGGCTTCGAGCGGAGTTTCGCCGAGCGGTCGGTCGACTTCCACACCTCGCACCGGTACGAACTCGCGGCCGACGGCACCGCGGTCCGCATCGACGCGCCCGAGGACGCCCGGGTGTCGGCACACCGCGAGTGGCTGCTGATCCGCACCCGCTCCCCGTGGACGGTCGGCGACGTCACCCACCCCGCGGGCACCCTCCTCGCCGCCCGCTACGCCGACTACCAGGCCGGTTCACGGGACCTGACGGTCCTGTTCGCCCCGGATCCGCACACGTCGCTGGAACAGTACGTGTGGACCCGCAATCATCTTCTGCTGGTGACGCTATCGGACGTACAAACCCGGCTTCGGGTGCTCACGCCCGGCCCCGGCGGGTGGACGGACACCCCGCTGGGCGGCATCTCCGAACTCACCTCCACCGACGTGCTGGACGTGGACCCGGTCACGTCCGACGAGTACTTCCTCAACTCCAGCGGCTACCTGACCCCCGCGACCCTGCTGCACGGGTACGTCGGCGAACCGGTGGAGGAACTCAAGCAGGCGCCGTCCTTCTTCGACACCTCGAATCTGTCGGTGTCGCAGCACTTCGCGACCTCCGACGACGGCACCTCGATCCCCTACTTCGTGGTGCGGCGAGACGGCGCCGAGCCGGGCCCGACCCTGCTGTACGGGTACGGCGGCTTCGAGAACTCGATGCTCCCCGCCTACAGCGGCGCCCTCGGTCTCGGCTGGCTCGAACGCGGCGGTACCTACGTGGTCGCGAACATCCGCGGCGGCGGCGAGTACGGACCGGGCTGGCACACACAGGCGCTGAAGGCCGGGCGACACAAGGCCTTCGAGGATTTCGCCGCCGTGGCCCGCGACCTCGTCGACCGCGGTGTCACCACGGCCGACCGGCTCGGGGCGCAGGGCGGCAGCAACGGCGGGCTGCTGATGGGGGTGATGCTCACCCGCTACCCGGAACTGTTCGGCGCGATCGTCTGCCAGGTCCCGCTGCTCGACATGCGCCGCTACCACCTGCTGCTCGCGGGTGCGTCGTGGATGGCCGAGTACGGCGACCCCGACGATCCGGACCAGTGGGCGTTCATCGAGCAGTACTCGCCGTACCAGAACACCGACCCGGACCGCGCCTACCCGCCGGTGCTGATCACCACGTCCACCCGCGACGACCGGGTGCACCCCGGCCATGCGCGGAAGATGGCGGCACGGCTCGAGGAGCAGGGCCACCGGGTCTGGTACTACGAGAACATCGAGGGCGGGCACGGCGGCGCCGCCGACAACGCGCAGCTCGCGTTCAAGTCGGCACTGGCGTACGAGTTCCTCTGGCGCACCCTGAGCTGACGCGCGGATCCGAGGCACCCGGTCGGGTCCCGCCGTCAGCCGCGGATGCCGATCACCCGGCGCAGCGCCCGGATGTCGGACTCGATCCGCCGGAAGAGCTGATAGACACCGAGGAAGCCTGCGACACCACCGAGGCACAACACGCGCACCGTGAACGCGACCTCGCTGCCGGGGCCCGGACCGACGAAGCTCAGGCCGGCGATGCCGACGAGCGGCACCGACGCCGCGACGCCGAGGTAGCGCGTGCTGACCGCGCGCAGCGCCCGCAGGTCGCGGCTGTCGGCACTGCCCAGCTCGCCGTGCGACAGCAGGATCGGGTACAGGCACCGGAGCGCGTAGAACGTGAGCAGGAAGTACGGGTACGAGACCGCGACGGCGCCGCACACCACCAGCGACGCGAGCAGGTGCAGGTACGCGTGCGGCGGGATGGCCCCGGCCACCGCCTGCAGCGCGACCGGATACACGATTCCCGCGACCAGCCACAGCACGAAACTGACGACCACCGCACGATGGCCGATGTTCAGCGTCGCCAACCGTGCTCGGGCCAGCACGTCCGCCGGGAACGTCCGGCCCTCCCGGATGCCGCGGGGCACGGTCAGCGCGAGCCGGCACCAGAAGACGATCGCGACCGCACCGACCGGGAACGCCGACGCTCCGATCACCAGGTGCACCTGTTCGAGGTGCTGTTGGGCGGCCGGGGACAGGGCCCGGATGATCATCTCCCTGTTGTAGTAGTAGTTGTAGGTCGTCGCGATCAGGTCCGGCACGCCGATCGCCGCGAGCAGCACCGGCAGCGGCCACCGCCCCAGGGTGGTGCGCATGCTGTCCGGCGGCGGGTCGACGAGATCGCGGGCATGGGGGTACAGGCACAGCGCGAACTGCCGGGCGAGCTTGCGGCCGTTCGACCATCGCTGGTCGGGGTCGGGTGCGAGCGAGGTGAGCAGCACCCGACGCAACGCGGCCGGGCAATTCGGTGGCAGCTGCGCCGCGGTCTCCGGATCGACGCCGCGGCGGCGCTCGTCGAGCAACTCCGCCGGGGACTCACCGGCGCGGGCGTCGGGGAACGGCCGCGTCCCGGTGAGCAGTTCCCACAGCATCACCCCGAGCGCGTAGATGTCGCTGCGGGTGTCGATCGATGCGCCACCCGGATCGACGACCGCCGCCAATTGCTCCGGCGACATGTAGGCCAGCGATCCGGCCACCGCCCCGGACGCACCCGGAACGGCGACGACGTCCACGGAGCTGACGTTGAAGTCGGCGAGCTTCGGAATCCCCTCCGCGGTCAGCAGCACGTTGGCGGGTTTGATGTCGCGATGCAGGATGCCCTGCTGCCGCGCGTACTCGAGCGCCTCGGCGAGCCGAAACCCGATCCACGCGACCGTCTCCGGCCACGACAGCGCGGCCACCTCGGCCCGCACGCTCGACTCACCCGGCACCGGTGTCCCCTTGCGGGCGAGTTCCCGGTCGATCGCGTCGAGCAGCAACTGCCCGGTGCGGCGCTCCGGCGGGACCTCCCGCACCAGGCGCACCACGTCGAGGAGGGTGCCGCCGGGAACGTACTCCATGAACAGCGCCCGCAGCTGACGGTCCTCGAGTACCCGCTGGTCGTAGACCCGGACGATGTACTGGTGGTCGAGCTGGGCGAGGGTCTGCGGCTCGGAACCCACGTTGCGGGACAGCTTCAACGCCACCCACCGGCGCATCGACGCCTGCCACGCCAGGAACACCCGGGCGAAGGCGCCGTGACCGAGCTCCGCGACCAGGTCGAAGTCGTCCAGCCGCGCCCCGACCTGCAGGTCCGCCCCGGTCGGCAGGTCGGACGGTCCGACGCTCGCGGTGGTTCGCGGGTCGTGCTCGAGCAGCCAGGCGAACCGCTCGGCCTGCTGCGGGAACTCCGCGGTGTACTCGTCGGGGTGCACGTCCTCCCCACCGAGCCGGCGGACCCGGTACTCCTCGTAGACCAGTTCCGGGGGAATCGTTCCGGCGAGCAGCTCCGGGAACTCGAGGCA
Source organism: Rhodococcus olei (assembly GCF_039540555.1). Classification (NCBI taxonomy): domain Bacteria; kingdom Bacillati; phylum Actinomycetota; class Actinomycetes; order Mycobacteriales; family Nocardiaceae; genus Rhodococcus; species Rhodococcus olei. The sequence continues at coordinate 309,307 of NZ_BAABFB010000066.1, forward strand.
GTAGTCGGCGATGCGTTTCGGCTCGCGCGCCCGGAGCCAGCGGTACGCGAGGTCGACCGAGATCAGCTCCACCAGCGCCGTCCGGCGGATCGCGTCGGTGTCCGGCAGATAGTCGCGCAGGTCCCCCGGTGGGCGGCCGTCCCGCTCCCAGTCCTGCGCCAGCCGCGCGGCGCCGGTGTCGACGACGACGCCGGCGCTCGGACCCGACCGCGTCCCGGTTCCCCCGGTCGCACCCGGCCCGAACCGGGTCGGCGGCGCGAACGCGGTGGGCGGACCGCCTGCGACGGTCGCGTCCTGGGGACGATCGGGAGCCGGGGGCACCGCGCCTCAGGTCCGGTCGCCGAGCCAGGCCACGATCCGGTCGACCGTGGTCGCGCAGTTGCGGATCCAGCCGTTGTGCCCGAGTGGCTCGTTCTGGTGCCAGGTCGTCAGGTCCGCCTTCGGGAACTTGCGGACGAGATTGCGGATCGACTGCTTCGGCGCGAGATCGTCCCCTTCCACCGAGATCGACAGGACCGGCAGTGTCAGCCGGCCGATCCGGTCCTCGTAGTCGATGTCGGCGCCGGCGGGCTCGAGCAGCCCGGTCCGCGCGAACCTCGACCAGTCCGAGATCAGCACCTTCGACTGGCGGCCGAACCCGCCGACGTCGAACCGATCGCCCGGCCAGAACCCGGCCACGTTCGCGGTGATCGACATCGCCGCCGAGCCGACGAGCAGACCCGCACCCCGCACCACGCCGTGGCCACGGTGGAACGGCGACCCCGACGCCACCAGGATCATCCCGCCCAGACCGCCATCGGACCGCGCGGCGTACATCACGCCGAGCTGGCCGCCCATGCTGTGGCCGAGCAGGAACGGCGTGCTCTCGTCGAACCGTTCCCGCACCACCTCGAACACCGCCGGAAAGTCCACCGACGCCAGCTCCTGGTACCCGTAATCGCTCTCCGGGCCGGGTCGCGGCCGGCTGTCGCCCTGACCGCGGAGTTCGCCGATCGCCGCGTTGTACCCGTGCTCGACGAGCGCCTGCGCCACGGTGTCGTAGTAGCCGGCAGGCACCCCGAGCCCGGGAAAGATCACCACCACAGGCCGGCCCTCCCGCCCCGGGAACAACCGCACCGGAAGCGTGCTGCCGTCGGGCACCTGAATCGGAATCGTCTCCACGGTGTCAATCCTCTCCCCTGACGTCGGGTCCCGATAGTGTTCGGCCATGGCCCTGTCAGACCCGCTGTTGATCCCGGCCGGGACCGAATTCACGCCCGATGATCTGATTTTCTACGCCGAACGCGCGGATCGCAGCCTGGACGAGGCCCTCGCCGGGGCGGATCTACTGGTCAGCTGCCCGCACTCGGGGTCGATGATCCCCGCGGAACTGGCCGCCTTCCTGGCGCCCGAGTTCACCCGCCGGCTGCAGTTCGACTTCACCGACTGCTCCACCGGCCCGATCGTGCGACGCTGGGCCGAGATCGACCCGCGGATCGTCTACGTCGAGAACCCGCACCCCCGGATGGTCCGCGACCCCAACCGCGCCCGACCGGACGACCTGTTCGCGACCCTGAAGGAGGCCTTCGTCCGGGTCCGCGCCGCCGGTCCCGACCGGCCCGTCGACCTGACCGGCGTGGACGCGATCCGCCCGGTGACGTTCTCGTCCCTGCCGCTGCTGATCGAACCCGACGACGACGCCGGGCTGCGGCACCTCGCGGCGACCTTTGCCGAGGTGGCCGCCCACGGTCTCGAGGTGTACGAGCGGACCCGCGACGAGTTGATCGGCCGGATGGTCGATCTCGCGTTCGCCCGGGCCAGGGACAGCAGGCGGCCGGTGGAGTTCACGACGTTGTCGGTTCACGACACGATGAACCACACCAGCACCCGGGACGGGGCGGTGAACGTCGAACGGGCCCCGTCGGACCGGCTGCCCGACGTGGTCGCACTGTGCAATCGCGGTGACCACGAGGGCAATCCGCGCGGGAACGACGCGGTCACGATGGCGCCCGGCGCGCTCCGCGCGCTCGCCGCCGCGCACCGCACCGGGTTCGCGGTCGACGACCCGACCGCGGTGGCGCTGAACCAGCCGTACCCGGGCAGTCGGGAGATCATCTCGGCCGGCGCCCGCTTCGCCGAACTCGCAGCGCCCGCCGCCGAATCCGGTGTCACGCTGTCGGCCGTGCAGGCCGAGTTCCGCCGCGAACACCTGATCGGTCCGGTCCTCACCTCGGAACTGATGGAGCCCGGTGTCGGGTGGCCGAGGGCCGATCCGGATCGGGTCGATTCGATCGCCCACGCCTGCAAGGCCAGCTGGGACGCCTTCCGCGCCCGCTGACCCCGCTCGGCCGAGCTCCGCCGACGCGGCCGGCCGTGCCGGCTGGCAGCCCGCACAACACGACGGCGCCGTCCCGCTCAGGAGCGGGACGGCGCCGTCGTCGAATTCGGGAGCGCTGCGATCAGATGCCGAGCGAGTTGGCGAGGAACGGCCACGACTTGTGCAGGTCGTCCTCCCAGTAGCCCCACGAGTGAGTGCCGTTCGGGCGGAAGTCGAACGTCGCCGGGATGTTCAGCTGGTTCAGCCGCTTGAACAGGTTGTTCGTGCACAGCAGGGTGGCACCCTCGATGGCGCCGCCGAGCAGGACCTGGTTGGCCAGCGCGGACGGGCTGCCGGTCTCCTCCAGGTTGTCGTGCGCGCCGGGCAGACCGTTGCCGCTGGACACGTACAGCTGGGTGCCGCGCAGCTTCTCGGCGTTGATCACCGGGTCGTTCGCGATCCACTGCGGATCGTTCTCGGGGCCCCACATGTTCTCGGTGTCGCCGCCGCCGCGGGACTCGACCACGAGCTTGATGTAGGCGCGGCCGGCCTCCGTGCTGGTCTCGGCGCAACCGCTGTAGGCGGCGACGCTCTTGTACAGGCCGGGGGCGTCGATCGCGAGGTTGAGCACCGAGGTGCCGGTCATGGAGATCGCGGCGAGCGAGTTGACGCCGTTGCCCTTGAACGCCGCGTCGATGATCGGCGGGAGCTCCTGCGTCAGGAAGGTCGTCCACTTGTTGCGGCCGAGCTTGGGATCGTCCTTCTGCCAGTCGGTGTAGTAGCTGAACGCACCGCCGACCGGGGTGACCACGTTGAGGTTCTTGTCGGAGAAGAACGAGGCGACATCGGTGCGACGCTGCCAGGTCGCGGAGTCCTCGCCGCCGCCGGCGCCGTTGAGGAGGTACAGGGTGGGCCGCGGGGCGCTCGTGTCGGCGGGGAGCTGAATCTTCAGCGGGATGGTCTTGTCCATCGACACTGAGTGCACGTAGGCGGTGACCTGGCGTCCGGAGCCGTCGATGCGCTCGAGCTTGGATCCGTTCGCCGCGACCGCCTGCGGGACGTCGGCCGCGTTGGCGACGGCACCGACACCGAGCAGGGGCAGGACGGTCAGCGCGGCGGTCGCGGCCGCGATGCGACCCACGCGACGGCCGGATCCACGAAACTTGGGCATCTTCCCACCTTGATCTGTCGACTGCTTGCGTTAGCTGTTCGTTAGCGTATATACGCCATCGCGGCCCCGCCGTTACTCCTGCGGGACCTCGTGGCGTGAATACGCGGGCATAGTCTCACCGAGAGTGTGCCGGGTTGTCCAAGGAATCGCCAAAGATGTGTCCCGATTCCGTTCCGTGACCGACAACCGGCCTGTACAACATCGCCGCGAGGCCGGCCCACCCGACGGTGGACCGGCCTCGTGGGAACCGGGTGGGACCGGTCAGGTCCCGAGCGGGGTCGGACTCAGAAGTCCATGCCGCCCATGCCGCCGGTCGGGTCCGCGACGGGCGCGGCCTTCTCCGGCTTGTCGGCGACGACGGCCTCGGTGGTGAGGAACAGGGCCGCGATGGACGCCGCGTTCTGCAGCGCCGAGCGGGTGACCTTGACCGGGTCGTTGATGCCGGCCGCGAGCAGGTCCTCGTACTCACCGGTGGCGGCGTTCAGGCCGCTGCCGGCGGGCAGGTTGCGAACCTTCTCCGCGACGACGCCGGGCTCGAGGCCGGCGTTGAAGGCGATCTGCTTGAGCGGGGCCTCGAGGGCCACCTTGACGATGTTGGCACCGGTGGCCTCGTCGCCCTCGAGCTTCAGGTCGTCCAGGACCGGAGCGGACTGCAGCAGAGCCACGCCACCACCGGCGACGATGCCCTCCTCGACCGCGGCCTTGGCGTTGCGGACGGCGTCCTCGATGCGGTGCTTGCGCTCCTTGAGCTCGACCTCGGTCGCGGCACCGGCCTTGATGACGGCGACGCCGCCGGCCAGCTTCGCGAGGCGCTCCTGCAGCTTCTCACGGTCGTAGTCGGAGTCCGACGCCTCGATCTCGGCGCGGATCTGGTTGACGCGACCGGCGATGGCCTCGGCGTCGCCGGCACCCTCGACGATGGTGGTCTCGTCCTTGGTGACGACGACCTTGCGGGCGCGGCCGAGCAGCTCGATGCCGGCGGTCTCCAGGGACAGGCCGACCTCTTCGCTGATGACCTCGCCACCGGTGAGGATGGCGATGTCGGCGAGCTGCGCCTTGCGGCGGTCACCGAAGCCGGGGGCCTTGACGGCGACGGACTTGAAGGTGCCGCGGATCTTGTTGACGACCAGGGTCGACAGGGCCTCGCCCTCGACGTCCTCGGCGATGATCAGCAGCGGCTTGCCGGCCTGGATGACCTTCTCCAGCAGCGGCAGCAGGTCCTTGACCGTCGAGATCTTGGAGCTGACGAGCAGGATGTACGGATCCTCGAGGACCGCTTCCTGACGCTCGGCGTCGGTCGCGAAGTACAGCGAGATGTAGCCCTTGTCGAAGCGCATACCCTCGGTGAGCTCGAGCTGCAGGCCGAAGGAGTTGGACTCCTCGACGGTGATGACGCCTTCCTTGCCGACCTTGTCCATGGCCTCGGCGATCAGCTCACCGATGGACGGGTCACCCGCGGAGATGCCGGCGGTGGCGGCGATCTGCTCCTTGGTCTCGACCTCCTTGGCGGTGTCGAGCAGCTTGGCGGTCACGGCCTCGACGGCCTTCTCGATGCCGCGCTTGAGACCCAGCGGGTTCGCACCGGCGGCGACGTTGCGCAGACCCTCACGGACGAGCGCCTGAGCGAGGACGGTGGCGGTGGTGGTGCCGTCGCCAGCGACGTCGTCGGTCTTCTTGGCGACCTCCTTGACCAGCTCGGCGCCGATCTTCTCGTAGGGGTCCTCGAGCTCGATCTCCTTGGCGATGGACACGCCGTCGTTGGTGATCGTGGGGGCGCCCCACTTCTTCTCGAGCACGACGTTGCGACCCTTGGGTCCCAGCGTCACCTTGACGGCGTCGGCGAGGCTGTTGAGGCCACGCTCGAGGCCGCGACGGGCCTCTTCGTCGAACGCGATGATCTTGGCCATTGCGAAGTGATCCTCCGGATTGGGGGTGACACACAAGGCGACCGCTCGTCGGGTCGCCTCATTTGGCGCTCAGGGCGACCGCATGCGGTTCGCCCCGTTCACATGGCCAGGCTCGGTGCCCGCGACGGACGACCGGGGGTGTCGATGGATCCCGGTCTCACCTTCCCGACCTGGCACTCACGTGTTGTGAGTGCCAAGTGCTTTTCTAGCACTCGCAGGTGGCGAGTGCAAGGTTCCGGGAGTCCGTCGCGGGCCTGGGACGTGCCCGCGGAGTCAGCGGATCAGGCAGACCGCGCCGGTGGTGAAGTTGACGGCGAACGAGAGCGGCCCCATGCAGTCCACGCCGCCCGGCTCCGCGGTCGCACCCGAACCCCAGCCGGCGAGCGCGAGGGTGACGTTGCCGTTGCCGGTGGCGGCGCGGGCGATGCCGCCGCCGATCGCGTAGGCGTGCGCCTGACCGGGACCCTTCGACGTGCTCAGCGCGACGCCGAATCCGGTCGCGAAGGTGTTGGCGGCGCCGACGTCGGACACGCTGACCGCGGTGCCGCTGTCCGTCGCGCCCGCGTTCGCGACGCCGCCGGACGTCGCCGTCGCGCCGCAGCTGGCGTCGCCGATGACGTGGATGTCATTGGCCGACGGCGGCGAGACGCAGTCGACGCGGGCGGCGGAGGCGACCCCGGTGCCGGCGACGGCGAGGCCGCCGAGCACAGCGACACCCGTCGCGATCGACGCGCCGACGCGCGCGGCGCGGCTGCGGAACAGGGTCAGGGAACGGGGGCGGGAGGCAGTGCGCACGAATCTCCTCGGACGGGCTGGACGGAATGCGTCGACCGTACCGAACATCACCCCGTTCGACCCGGAAAGTTCGCGCGCGACTCGGCAACGATTTCGTTGAACGCAACGGGACCCCGGTCACCCGTCGAGCCGGTCGAGGAGAGCGGGGAGGTCGGCCACGGAATCGATCACGTGATCGGGCGCCCGGTCCGCGGAATCGAGGACCGCCGGCCGGAACTTGCCGGTCCGCACGAGCACCCCGACGAAACCGACGTACTGGGCGGCGAGCACGTCGTTCACCAGGTCGTCGCCGATCATGAGTGTCCGCTCCGGCTCGGTGCCCATCAGCGCGGCCGCCGCGGTGAACCCGGTCGGCGCCGGCTTGCCGATCACGGTCGCGCGCGAACCGCCCGCCGCCTCGAGGCCCGGCAGGTAGGCGCCGGTGTCGATCCGCAGGCCGTCCGCGGTGGCCCACGTCAACCCGCCCTGCATCGCCACGAGCGGCACGCCCTGCTGCATCAGGTCCACGACACGGCTGAGGGTGACGTGGTCGAACTCGGGTCCGGCGCCACCGAGGACCACGACCTCGGGGTGCTCCGGATCCAGGACGATCCCCTCCAGGTCCTCCGCGATGTCGCCGTGGTTGACCAGCAGGCACCGCGCTCCCGGACGGGTCGCACGCAGGTACTCGGCGGTGAGCGCCGCGGCGGTGACGATCTCGCGGGCGTCGACGTCCATGCCCTGCCCGCGCAGCTCGGCAGCGATCTCGGCGCGGGTGCGGGAGGTGGTGTTGGTGAGGAAGGCGCGCCGCAGGGACCGCTCGCGCAGCGCCCGCAGGGTCTCCGTGGCGCCCGGCAACGGACGCCACGACGTGACCAGCACCCCGTCGATGTCGAACAGCACGCCGTCGATCCGCGCCATCCTCCGAGAATATGCGCCGCGCGCACCGGGCGCCCGGCGACCTCGACGCGCGAAATCTCGCTTGCCGGCGTGGCGATACTCGTACCGTGCCGACCACAGACCCCGCCCCGTTCCCGCCCGTGCCCGACCCCCGCCCGCTTGATTCCCCGTGGCCGCAGATGAGCTGGCCGGTCCCGGACGGCACCGCGCTGCCGGGCGCGACGGTCCGCCTGACGAGGCTCGACCCGGTCGCCGACGCGGACGAGTTGTTCGACGCCCTCGATCACGACCGGGTGTGGGCGCACGTGCCGTGGCGACCGGCCGACCCGGCGTCGTTCGCGGAATTCCTCCGGGTCCGGAGCGCCGAACCGAACTGGCACCAGTGGACCGTGCGGACCGTCCGGCCGGTCGGCGACGTACCGGCGGGTGCGATCGTCGGGACCACCTCCTACCTCGACGTGGTTCCGCGCGACGCGCGGCTCGAGATCGGGATGACGCTCTACACCCCCGCGGTGTGGCGGACGACCGTGAACCCGGAGGCGAAACTGCTCCTGCTGCGGTACGCGTTCGAGACCCTGTCCGCCGGTCGGGTCCAGCTGAAGACGGACGTGCGCAACGTCCGGTCCCAGCAGGCCATCGCGCGCCTCGGGGCGCAGTACGAGGGGACGCTGCGGCGCAGTTTCCGTCGCGAGGACGGCACCGTGCGCGACAGCGTCCTGTTCTCGATCACGGCCGAGGACTGGCCGGACGTGCGCGACCGGCTGAGCCGGCGGCTCGAGCTCAGCGCGGGGACCGGTCCCGCGCGGCCAGGGCGTTGAGGACGGCCGCGGCCCGGTCCGCGCCGTCGACGGTGACGGTGAACCGCGACCCGTCACCGCGGGCGACCTGCAGGGCGGGCCCCGGCCGGACGATCAGGCCGACGCCCGCGGGGCCGACCCGGTAGCCGTAGCCGCCGAACCCGTTGAGCAGTGCCACGGACACCTCCCGGGCCTCGGCGACCTCCTCGATCGGGATCCGGATCGGGCGGATCGCGACGACGCTGCGTGCGGTCAGCCCGCGATGGTCGACGAGCACCCGGACCGGCGCCAGGACGAACGCCATCAGGGCGGCGGAGATCGCGGTGATCACGAGGAGCAGGGCCGCCGACCCGACACCCGCGACGGCCAGCCCCAGGACCACGGTCAACGGCACCGCGACCACGATCGCCCCGAGCAGGCGCGGCATCGCGGCCGATCCCGACCACGCGACCCGCTCGCCGTCGGCGAGCGGCAGACGCGGGGCGCCCTCCGGGGGCGGGGCGACGGCCGGCGTCGGCCCGGGCGCCGGGACCGCCCGGTACGCGAGCACCGCGGACAGCAGCGCGGCCACCGCGCCCACCGCGATCCACCCGACGGGGACGGCGACCGACGCGGCGTCGGACACCCCGTGCTGCGGGATCGCCACCAGGGCGGGCAACACCGCGACGAACACTCCCGTGCCTGCCGCGACCGCGGCGCCGGTCCGGGCCGCGCGCGGGTCGCGACCGGTGACCGGCACGACCACGGTCACCAGGACGGCGGCGATCGCCGGACCGAGCAGGACGGACCAGCACACCGCGGCGAGGGTCGCGAAGCGGTCGGCGTCGCCGCCGGGCCCGAAATGCACGGCGAGCCGCTCCGGGAGGTCCGCCGACCAGGCCGCGAGCAGCGCCAGCGCGGCGACCGCGGCCACCGCCGGGGCCGTCAGCGCGGCTGCGAGCGCGCGGACCCACGAGATCTTCTGCACACCGGTCGATTCCGTCACGTCATCTCCTTCGTCACCAGCGCCACCAGTTCCGCCGTGCCCATCCCGAGTCGGCGCGCCTCCCCGACGAGCGCACGTACCGCCTCCTGCAGCGGGCCGCGTGTGCCCGCGTCGGCGGCCACCACCGCTCCCCGACCGCGCCGCAGTTCGATCAGCCCCTCGTCCCGCAGCTGCTGGTAGCCGCGCAGCACGGTGTGCACGTTCAGGTCCAGCGACTCGGCGAGATCACGGGCGCCGGGCAGACGCTCCCCGGGCGCGGCGCTGCCGTCGGCGATGGCACGGCGGACGCTGGCCGCCACCTGTTCGAAGAGCGGTGCGGACGAGGACGGGTCGATTCGGACGAGCACACCATCACCATATTGTTCTAGATCGAATAGAACAACTTTCCGGACAGAAAGGGCCGACCGAACGGCCGGGGCCGGCGGTCAGCGGGTGAAGTGGCCCCGGACCAGGTCGTCGACCTCACGCTGGGTCAGCAGACGTTCGAGGCGCTCACTCGGCCACGTCTCCCGACGGCCCCACGTGCGCGCGATCGGCAGCAGGGGCATCGACTGATGGTGGGGTGGGCGCAGGACGTCTGGGATCTTCACGACAGGCTCCGGGTCGGATGCCGGCCACGGTGTGGCCGACCGGTGTGTGGATACCATCTTCATCGCCCGCACCCGGCCGTGCATTACACCCGGATCCCGGATCTTGACGTCCGCCTCGAATCCGGCGAAGTATATGTGACGATAGGTATCGCACACCGTCCCCGTCTGAAGCCTGGAGAAGCACCGTGACGAACACCCTCGAAGCGAGCATCGAGATCGACGCCACCCCCGAGGCGGTGTGGACGGTGGTCTCCGACCTCGAACGGATGGGCAGGTGGAGCCCGCAGTGCAGGGTGATGAAGGTCTTCGGCGGCCCGGTCCGTCAGGGCACCCGGACGTTCAACGTCAACAAGAAGGGTCTGCTGGTGTGGCCGACCAGCGCGAAGGTGATCCGCTTCGAACCGAACCGGGCCGTCGCGTGGCGGGTCACCGAGAACCACACCATCTGGACCTACGAGCTGACCGCGACCGAGACCGGCACCCGCGTGACCGAACGCCGCGAGGCCCCGACCGGCACCACCGGGATCTCGAGCTTCCTCGTCGACAAGTTCATGGGCGGCACCGCCGACTTCGAGGTCGACATGATCTCCGGTATGAACACCACCCTCTCCCGAATCAAGTCCGAGGTCGAGTCCGCGACCGCGACCGCGACCACGCGCTGACGGACCCTCGGTTGTCGGTGGCCCGCACTATCGTTCCGCACCACCGACAATCGAGGAGAACCCGATGACGACGGACCCGGTGATGACCGAGGCCATGCACGCCCAGGACCTGGCGAACCGAGGCGAGCGGGACGCGGCCCGCATCGCGTTCACGGACCTGTGGGACCGGCTCGGACCGGACCGCGATCCGCTGCACGCCGTCACGATCGCGCACTACCTTGCCGACCTGCAGGACGATCCCGCCGAGGAGCTCGCGTGGGACCTGCGCGCGCTGGCGGCCGCGGACGGCCTCACCGACGAGCGCGCCCAGCGGTACCACGCGACGTTGCAGGTGCGCGGGTTCGCGCCGTCGCTGCACCTGAACCTGGCCGCCGACTACACCAAGGTCGGGGACCGGGACGCGGCCCGTCGGCACCTGGCCCGCGCCGAGGACGCGGTCGACGTGCTGGGCGACGACGGATACGGCCGGATGATCCGCGGCGGGATCGACCGGCTGCGTGCGGAGCTCGAGTAGCAGCCGACCACAGGTCCGGTGACTTCGGGGTGCAGGACACCCGCCGCGCTCGGCTAGCCTGTGCAGTGCCCGGAACGGCCCCGCCGTTCGGGCACCGAAGCCGTCGCCGACCCTAAGAGGAGCTCGTGGCCCGCCGCCCCACCCCCATCGGTACCCCGCAGCCGACCGGCCTCGCGCATGTCGTCGACCTGGTCCGGACGACGATCCCGCCGCTGCACCCGGCCGGACTGCCGTTCGTGCTGACCCCGCTCGCGGTCGCCGTGCTCGGTCGCCGCCGACCGTGGTTGCGTCGCACCGGCCTCGCCGCGGCAGGCGCCAGCGCCGCGTTCTTCCGGCACCCGCACCGGGTGCCGCCGAACCGGCCGAACGTGGTCGTCTCCCCCGCCGACGGCGAGATCGCGCTCGTCGACAACGCGGTTCCGCCCGCCGAGCTGAACATGGGCGACCAGCCGGTGCCCCGGGTGAGCATCTTCCTGTCGGTGCTGGACGTGCACGTGCAGCGCAGCCCCGTCGCCGGCGAGGTCCTGAAGGTGGTGCACCAGCCCGGCAAGTTCCTCTCCGCGGATCTCCCGGAGGCCAGCGACGCGAACGAGCGCAACTCGATGCTGCTGCGGACCGCCGCCGGCCACGAGGTCGCGGTCGTGCAGATCGCGGGCCTGCTGGCCCGCCGCATCGTCTGCGACGCGACGGTCGGGGACCGGTTGCCGATCGGTGACACCTACGGGCTGATCCGGTTCGGATCCCGCGTCGACACCTACTTCCCGGCGGGCAGCACCGTGCTGGTCGAACGAGGGCAGCGCGCCGTCGGCGCGGAGACCGTCCTCGCGCTGCTGCCGTGAGTCCGCGGGAGGTCGTCACCACCAGCAGACCCCGCCGGGTCGCGTCGAGCGGTCTGCTGCTCCTGCCGAGCACCCTCACGATCCTGGCGCTGTGCAGCGGCCTGTCCGCGGTCAAGTTCGCGCTCGAGAACCAGCTCGGGGTCGCGCTCGCGATGATCGGTGCCGCCGCGGTCCTGGACTCGCTCGACGGCCGCATCGCGCGCCTGCTGGACGCGACCACGAAGATCGGCGCCGAGCTCGACTCGCTGTCCGACGCCATCTCGTTCGGTGTCGCGCCCGCGCTGGTGCTGTACGTGACCCTGCTCGACGGCAGCAACGCCGGCTGGATCATCGCGCTGGTGTTCGCGGTCAGCATCGTGCTGCGGCTGGCGAGGTTCAACACCCTCCTCGACGACGACACGGCGCCGCCGTACACGAGCGAGTTCTTCGTCGGCGTGCCCGCGCCCGCGGGCGCGTTGATCGCGCTGACGCCGATCGCCGCGTACGAGCAGTGGGGGGACGGCTGGTGGTCGTCGTTCTGGGCGGTGTCGGTGTGGACGGTGCTGTCCGCGGGCCTGATCGTCAGCCGCATCCCGACGCTGGCGATGAAGACGTTCTCGGTGCCGCGCCGGATGGCGGCGGCGCTGCTGGTCGGGGTCGCGCTGACGGCCGCCGCGTTGATCACCTACCCGTACGTGCTGCTGATCGTTCTGGTGTTCGCGTACCTGGTGCACATCCCGTTCGCGGTCCGCTCGAAGCGCTGGGTGGCCGCGCGGCCGGAGGTGTGGGACGTCAAACCCGCCGAACGGCGCGCGATCCGGCGGGTCAGCACCGACCGGCGGTCCTACTCGCGGCTCGGGCTTCGGCGCCCGAAAGCGCGCTGACCGGACCTCGGGACCGCCCCGTGCCCGCCACCTCGCCGCCGCGCCACGCGTCTCCCCTATCGTCGGGAGCCGTGCGAACGACCAGACGACTGAGCTGCGCGGTGCTCCCGTTGCTGGTCGCTGCCGGGATCGCGACCGCGCCCTCCGCGTCCGCCGATCCCGCCCCGCCGGTGATCGGTCCGGCGGCCGGCTCGTCGGTCCCCCAGCCGGGCGAGGACGCCGAGGTGACGTTCGCCTCCGGCGACGTCACTCTGTACGGCACGCTGCGTACCCCGGTCCGGCCGCGGTCGGGCGTGGCCGCGTTGCTGCTGCCCGGCAGCGGCCCGACCGATCGCAACGGCAACCAGCCCGGGGTCCCGGCGAACACGCTCGGCCGCATCGCCGACGACCTGGCCGAGCAGGGGATCCCGAGCCTGCGATTCGACAAGTTCGGCAGCGGTGCCACCGGACTCGCCGGGTTGCCCCAGAACCGGCTCGTCGACTTCGGGTTCACGGACCAGGTCACGCACGCCGCGGCCGCCGCGACGCTGCTGTCGGACCGTACCGGTGTACCCGTCGACCGCCTCACGGTGATCGGTCACTCCGAGGGCGGGCTCACCGCACTCGCGCTCGCCGATCGCGGCATCGGTCACGGCGGTGTCGGACTGGTCGAGCCGTTGCCGATGCGCTATCTGGACCTGTTGACCGCGCAACTGAACCGGCAGCTCGACGCGGCGGTGCAGGACGGGCGGCTGGCTGCCGCCGACGCGGAGACCTCACGCGAGACGCTGCGGACGAGCGTGCGGTCGCTGCGGGAGACCGGGAAGCTCCCCGCCCGGCCCGACCCGCTGCTGGCGAGCATCGGGCTTGTCCCGGCGAACGCGACGTTCCTGGCGGAGGCCGACGCGTTGGACCCGGTACGACTGGCCGACGAGATTCCCGCCACCACCCCGGTCCTGCTCACGTGCTCCGACAAGGACCTCAACGTCAGCTGCGATCAGGTGGGCCCGCTGCGGGACGCACTCGACCACACCGCCCTCCGGTTCGCGCATCTCGCCAACGCCAACCACCTGCTCGGCGAACTCGGACCCTTCCCGCCCGGCCGGCTCGACGTGGCGGTGCCGCTGCCGGAGTCCGTGGAGTTCGGCACGGCCCTGCGCGAGTGGTCGGCGCGGCTCGGCGGGTGAACGACCCGCCGGGGACACCGCGCCGTTCCTGCCCGGCTCGCCCACGCGCCGTGTCACTACCCTGGTGCGCGTGACCTCCCCGGAACTCGCGCTGACCGCCCGGTTGAACACGTCCGCCGCCGACGCCCGCCGCGGCGTCGTGCGCCTGCACCCCGAAGCGCTCGCCGCGCTGGGGCTGCGGGAGTGGGACGGGATCGCGATCATCGGCGGCCGCCGCACGGCGGCGGTCGTCGCGCTCGCACCGGCGGGCACCCCGACCGGGACCGCGCTGCTCGACGACGTCACGCTGTCCAACGCCGGCCTGAAAGAGGATGCGCGCGTGGTCGTCTCACCGGTGACGGTGCACGGCGCCCGGACCGCGACGCTGAGCGGGTCCACGCTGGCGATGCAGTCGATCTCGGCGTCGACCCTGCGACAGGCGTTGCTCGGGAAGGTGCTCACCGTCGGCGACACGGTGTCGCTGCTGCCGCGCGACCTCGGTCCCGGCACCTCGACGACCGGTGCCACGCTGTCGCTCTCGCGCGCGTTCGGGGTGGCCTGGACGTCCGAACTGTTGACCGTGGTGGCGGTGGATCCGGCGGGTCCGGTGAGCGTGCAGCCGAATTCGGCTGTCAACTGGGGCACGTCCGCGGCCGCCCCGGCCCCGGTCGTCGCCGCGCCCGCGTCCCCCACGCCGCGTCCCGACGCGGTTCCGGTGCAGGACCTGGTCGGGGTGTCCGCCCAGACCGCGAAGCTGACCGAATGGCTCCGGCTGGCCCTCGACGAACCGGAACTGCTGCACACACTCGGCGCGTCGCCGCACCTGGGAGTGGTGATCACCGGGCCGGCCGGGGTGGGCAAGGCGACGACGGCACGCGCGGTGCTCGCCGGACGCACCGTCGTCGAACTCGACGGCCCGACCGTCGGTGCGCTGGAGCACGGCGCCCGGCTGCAGCGGGTCGCCGACGCGGTGGCCCGCCTCCGGCAGGAACGGGGCGTGCTGCTGGTCACCGACCTCGACGCACTGCTTCCCGCTGATCCCGAGCCGGTGTCGACGCTGATCCTCGACGAGCTGCGCCGCGCGGTCGACACCCCCGGCGTCGCGTTCGTCGCGACGACCGCCCACCCGGACGCGCTCGACACCCGCACCCGCAGCCAGGACGTGTGCGACCGCGAGCTGACGATTCCACTGCCCGACGGCGTGACCCGGCGGGCACTTCTCGAACTGCTGCTGCGCAAGGTCCCGACCTCGGATCTCGACCTCGGCGAGATCGCATCCCGGGCACCGGGATTCGTCGCCGCCGATCTCGCCGCGCTCGTGCGGGAGGCGGCGCTTCGGGCGGCGTCGCGCGCCAGCAACGAGGGCACCGATCCGCGGCTCGAGCAGTCCGATCTGCTCGGCGCGCTGGGGGTGATCCGGCCGCTGTCCCGGTCCGGCACCGAGGAATTGGCGGTCGGCAGTGTCACCCTCGACGACGTCGGCGACATGCTCGAGACCAAGCGCGCGTTGACGGAGACGGTGCTGTGGCCGTTGCAGCATCCGGACTCGTTCGCCCGCCTGGGGATCGAGCCGCCGCGTGGGGTGCTGCTGTACGGGCCCCCGGGCTGCGGAAAGACGTATCTGGTTCGGGCGCTGGCCGGTTCGGGTCAACTGTCGGTGCACGCGGTCAAGGGTGCGGAGCTGATGGACAAGTGGGTCGGTGCGTCGGAGAAGGCGGTACGCGAACTGTTCCAGCGTGCACGCGATTCCGCGCCGTCGATGATCTTCCTCGACGAGGTGGACTCCCTGGCACCGCGCCGGGGGCAGTCCACCGACTCGGGTGTCACCGACCGGGTGGTGGCTGCGCTGCTCACCGAACTCGACGGCGTGGAACCCCTGCGCGACGTCGTGGTGGTCGGCGCGACGAACCGGCCCGACCTGATCGATCCCGCCCTGCTGCGCCCGGGCCGACTCGAGAAGCTGGTGTTCGTGCCGCCGCCGGACGCCGATGCGCGCCGCGAGATCCTTCGTACCGCCGGCCGTTCGGTGCCGCTCGCCGAGGGCGTCGACCTCGATGCCCTGGCCGCCGAGCTGGACGGGTACTCCGCGGCGGACTGCTCGGCGCTGCTGCGGGAGGCCGCGCTGGCGGCGATGCGCCGCGACGTGGATGCCGCCGACGTCACGGCCGCCGACGTCACGTCCGCACGCGAGACGGTCCGCCCCTCCCTGGACGCGGCGCAGGTTGCGCACCTCGAGGCGTACGCGCGCGGCCGCTGACGGCCCGCGGCGCACCGGCAACGCCGCGCGGGGGCGCCCGCACGGGTTTACGCTCGATTGTCATGAGCGCGCGTCTCGCCGCTGCGGCGGCGCTGCTGTGGACAGTGCTTCTCGCGGTCGTGGGTGCCGTGCCCGTCGCCGGCGCCCAGACGACGACCTGGCTGTGCCGGCCGGGTCAGCCGAACGATCCGTGCGGCGGCCGTTCGGGCGCCCCGATCGACTGCTTCTACGTCTATCCGACCGCATCGCTGCAGCCGACCCTGAACGCGGACCGCACGCCGTCGCCGGAGCTGCAGGCGGTGGCCCGTGCCCAGGCCGAACCGTTCGGCTCGGCCTGCGACGTGTGGGCGCCGGTGTACCGGCAGATGACCCTGCGGGGGCTGAACAACGCCTCCCCCGCCGAGCGCACGGCCGCGCTGGACGTCGCGTACGACGACCTCGAGCTCGCCTGGGACGACTATCTGGCGCACCACAACCACGGTCGCGGTGTGGTGCTGATCGGACACTCGCAGGGGACCCGGATGCTGCGCACGCTGATCCACAACCGGATCGACGGGAAACCGGTGCAGTCCCAACTTGTTTCCGCGCTGCTGATCGGCGGCAACGTGACGGTCGCGGCGGGGTCCGGCGTCGGTGGAGACTTCGCGTCGGTTCCGGCATGCACGGACCGGACACAGACGGGGTGCGTGGTCGCGTACTCGGCGTTCTCGCGGACACCACCACCGGACACCCGCTACGGCCTGTCCCCGCAGACACCGGGCGTCTCCGGCACCCGCGCGGATCTGCCGTACGGGCCGGGCTACGAGGTGCTGTGCACCAATCCGGCATCGCTCCACGACAATTCGAACGCTCCGCTGCACAGCATGGTCGGTGGTCGCGACGTCGACGTGTTCCACGCCCGGTGCACCGGCGGCGCCGGAGCGCACGTGCTGATGGTCGACGGACCCGGCGCGGCACTGCTGCCCGCGCTCCCGAACGACACCTGGGGCCTGCACCTGATGGACGTCAACCTCGCCCAGCGCGACCTCGTCGACCTGGTCGCCACGCAGGCGCTCGCGCACCCGTGAGTGGTTCACCCCGGCCGGGGTGAACCACTCACGGGCGGCTGAGCCGCATCACGCCCAGCGCGCGAGGATCTCGTTGGCCCGGACCGCGAGCGCGGCCTGCAGCAGCGGGCCGAAGCTGACGCGACCGACGCCGAGGGCCGCGTAGTTCGCCCGGTCGCCCCGCGCCGGATCGGCGATCGCGTTGACCGGCAGCGGCAGCGCGGCGGTCAGTTCGCGGTACACCTCGTCGGTGTGGAAACCGACCGGATACAGCGAGTCGGCGCCCGCCTCGGCGGCCAGGGTGAGCCGCGCGATCGCACGCTGCACCCGGTCGGCCTCGTTGCCGACCTGCCTGAGGAACAGGTCGGTGCGGGCGTTGATCACCACGTGCACCCCGACCGCGTCCGCGGCCCGGCGCAGCCCCCCGACGAAGTCGGCGTGCTCCTGCGCCTCCCGCAGCCGGCCGCCCTCGCCGTGCACGGTGTCCTCGATGTTCAGGCCGACCGCGCCGACGTCGAGAAGCCCGTCGATCAGCGTCTGCGGGGTCTGCCCGTACCCGGATTCGATGTCCACGGAGACCGGCAGGTCGACCGCCGACGTGATCTGGGCGACCCGGGTGAGCAGCTCGGTGAAGGTCATGCCCTCGTTGTCGGGCCGACCGATCGAGTCGGCCACCGGGTGCGAACCGACGGTGAGCGCGGCGAAACCGGCCTGCGCGGCGAGGTTCGCCGACCAGGCGTCCCAGACCGTCGGAAGGATCACGGGATCGCCGGGACGGTGCAACCCGAGCAGCGTGGTGGCCTTCTCGGTGATCGATTCCATGTGGGTGTGTCCTCGCCTCGTGTGATGGTCTCGATCATCGTGGCACGCCGGGACGTTCGGCTCAGCACAACGGACCGCGTGTTCGGTTAGCGTCGGGAAATGTCCGTTTCCGTCCGCAGCGCCACACCGGCACTCGCCGCACTTCTCGGGGCCGCGCTGGCGGCGTTCGTCCTGACCGACCCGCCCGGCGGGCGGTGGGCCGTCCACACGACCGGCCGTGAACTCGACCGCTGGCTGAGCGCGCAGCCCACCGGCATCGCGATCGGGGCGGTGCTCGCGGCCCTGGCGTGTGTCCTGCTGCAGCGCGGCGGATCCCGGCGGCTCGCCTGGATCGTGGCCGCCGCGGGTGCCGCCGTGGTGGCGGGCGTTCGTGCCGCGGTGTCGGAGGTCGCGGGCGTCGACGCCCTGATCGCGCTGCACCTCGTCAAGACCGCGGCCGGCGGAGTGGTGCTCGGCGCGGCGGTCGCGGCGGTGTGGGGTCATCCGCTCGCGCAGCGTGCGCTCGCCGTGGGGGCCGTCGGCGGATTCCTGTCGGTGTCCGCGTACGGCACCGGGACGTCCTGGGAGAGCACGTCGACGCTCGGCGAGCCGGCGTGGTGGCTGCTCGGCGTGACGATCGCGGCGGTGGCGGCGGCCGCCGCCACCGCGAACCCGGCCTCGCGAATCCAGCGGGTGACCGCGCCGGAGGCGCGGGTGGCCTTGCTGTCGATTGCGGCGCTCGCGCTGCTGAACCGGCTGCAGACGACGTGGATCGGGAGCGACGAGACCGGGACCCGCACCCAGCAGTGGATCACGGTCGCCGTCGCGATGGTGGTGATCCTCGTCGCGACCGAGGTGTGCGCCCGGATGATCGCCCGCCACACAGGAACGCCGGACGGCGCGGTGGTGCTGGTGACCACCGGTGTCGCAGCCGCCGCGATGCCGGTGCTCGTGGACCTGCGCAGCCCGTTCCGGGACGTGCCCGCCTGGGCGGCGGTCACCGTCGCCGGCCTCGCGGTGGTCGCCGGTCTCGCGGTCGCCGCACGCCGCCCCGCGCCGGTCGCGGGGCTGGCGGTGGCAGTGGCGGTTCCGGTCATCGGTGCGATCTGGCCCGACTTCGGCGGCGACGGTCCGTGGCTGCTGGTGCGGCTCGCGGTGGTCGGCGCCGGGGCCGGGCTCGCGGTGGGGTCCGCGCTGCCCGGGTCCGCCGCGGTCGCGGCGGCCGGGCTGGCGATTCCGTTCGTGTCCATGGTGTTCCATGCGGCGGCGACGGTGATCGACCCCCGGGACTCGACCGTGATCGTCTTCGAGGGTGCGTACCAACCGCTGACCGGCGTGGCGACGGCGCGAACGTACGAGTCGGACCTCCAGCGTGTCTTCGAGCAGCACGGCCGCGCCGTCCTCGACTTCCCGCGGTACGACGACCGGATCGCCGGGATCGCACTGACGCTCGCGGTTGTGTTCTGCGCGTGGGGTGTTCGCAGCCTCCGGCAGGCGCAGCGATGAACCCGTTCCGACACGCCGTCGCGGCCGCGGCGGGCGTCGCCGCGGGCGTCCCCGCCCGACGGCGCCCGTCGCCCGGCGTGACGCAACCCCCGCATGCGGGGACCGCGAATCCGGTCAGCTGCCGACGCCGAGCGCGGCCAGGAGGACCAACACCACCGTCGCGACGGCGAACACCCCGTGGCCGGCCACGACGGCGACGGGGAAGTGCTTCTCCGGTGGTGCTTCCGTTCCCGGTTCCTTCACCGACCCGGGCCGGGTGGCCGAGCCGGCCCGGTAGGACGGGATCCACCGGATGAACATGGTCAGTCCCAGTACGGCGACGACCACCAGCGCGGCGAACGCGACCCACGCGAGGGCGGTCGTGTCGGTGACGAGGTAGATGATCCAGACGATCAGACCGGCGCCCGCCAGCGCGAAGTGTCCGAAGACGAGGCCCGGCGAGAGGCGACTGGTCGTCGGTTGCCGGGCGCCGCCTTTGGCGATCCACGTGGCAAGCAGCACGGATCCTCCGCCGGCAGCGAGGATCCAGAGGACGAGGGCCGCGATTCCCATGTCGGTCTCCTTGATGAGCGTGACGAGCCGGCGGCCGGACGATGGTCAGGCCTGGCCGGCGTCCGAGGCGCGAAGGTCGGCGAAGCCCTCGGCCTGGGTCGCCTCGGTGGCCACCCGCACGCCGTAGCGGTACTCGAGCTTGCCGCCGAGATAGCCGGACACCCCCAACACGGCCAGGCTCAACGCCGACAGCCCCAGTTGCCCGGCGCCGACCGCGTGGGGCTCGCCGTAGCCGGAACGCCGCCAGACGAAGTTCACGGCGTACGCGGCGGTGACCACGAGATTGAGACTCATGTGCACGAGGCCGGTGCGGAGAGCCGGAGTGCCCGTCGGGATGGCCAGCAGGTCGAGTAGACCGATCATCGCTGCGGCCAGCGCGCCGAGCACGCCGATCGCGATCAGCCAGACCGATCCCTGGGCGAGGAATTCCGGGTGATCGACAACCCGGGACGCGATGTCGAAGATCAGACTCGCGACCCACGCCCCGATCGGCACCGTGACCAGGATCGGGTGGAACGGATGCCCGTACGGCCCGGCCAGCGCCGCGCTCACCGGTCGCTTCGCACGATTCGCGTCATCGACCACGGGACGCCTCACTTCTGCCCCCACGTCCCAGGCTCGTCCCATCCGGGCCGACGGTCAAGCAGGCGGTCGGCGGCGCCCCGGTCAGCCCATTTCCGCGTGCCGGTAGCACCACCGCCACGTCTCGCCCGGCTCGTGCGACCGCATGACGGGATGTCCGGTCTGCTCGAAGTGCGCGGTCGCGTGCCGGTGGGGGCTCGAGTCGCAACATCCGACGTGACCGCAGGTGAGGCACATCCGCAGGTGCGCCCAGTTGTGTTCGCCGAGCGCCGTGCAGTCCTCGCAGACGCCGGGGGTGCGCGGCTCGGGATCCGGTCCGGCAATCGCGGCCAGTTCGTCGCAGCGCTCGGCGGGAGCCGAACCCGCGGATCCGACCCGAATGCGGTCGGCCGCACGTCGGAGGACTCTCTTCATCACCTCCCATCCTGCATGCTGCTGGGAGCGATATCCACACATCCGGCCGACGGACGGAGACCGCCGTGAACGTGGCCCTGCTCGCCGTCGCGGTGGCGGCGCTGCTCACCGCCGCCCTCGCGCGGCGTCTGAACTGGTCGGCGCCGCTGCTGCTGGTCCCGGTCGGACTGGTCGGGTCGCAGATCCCCGGGCTCCCCGACACCGCACTCGATCCCGATCTGGTGCTGTACGCGGTGCTCCCGCCGCTGCTCTACTCGGCCGCACTGGACAGTTCGCCGCTCGCGCTCCGCCGCAACGCGCGCGCCGTCGGGCTGCTGGCGGTCGGTCTGCCGCTGGCCACCACCGCCGCTGTCGGGGTGGTCGCCTACCTCACCGTTCCGCAGCTGCCCCTCGCTGCCGCACTGGTGCTGGGGGCGGTCGTGGCGCCACCGGATGCGGTGTCCGCCAGCGCGATCGGACGACGACTCGGCCTGCCCCGCCGGATCATGACGTTGCTCGGCGGCGAGAGCCTGCTCAACGACGCGACCGCGCTGACGGCGTACCGCGTCGCACTCGCGGCGGCGGTCGGCACCGGGGTGACCCTCGCCGAGGGGGTGCGCATCTTCCTCGGTGCCGCGATCGGCGGCGCGCTGGTCGGCATCGCGGTGGGGATCGTCGTCGCCGCGATCCGTTCACGGCTCTCGGATCCGGTGATGGAGAGCGGGATCGGGCTGCTGGTCCCCTTCGTCGCCTACCTGGCGGCCGAGGCCGCGCACAGTTCCGGAGTGATCGCGGTCGTCGTCGCGGGCCTGTACCTGGGCCAGCGATCGACTCGCGCCGGGTACGCGACCCGTCTGCAGGACACCGCGGTGTGGAAGGCCGTCGACGTCGTCCTCGAATCGTTCGTCTTCCTGCTGATCGGGCTGCAGTTGCCGAGCGTCGTCCAGGGGCTCCACGGCCGCAGTGTGGCCGGCGTCGTCGGCGCCTCCGTTGCCGTGCTCCTCACGGTGATCGCGGTCCGGCTGCTGTGGGTCTATCCCGCGACCTTCGTCCCCCGCATGCTGTCCGCGCGGATCCGCGAGCGGGAGCCGGCCCCGAGTCTCCGGGCGGTGTTCATCGTCGCGTGGTCCGGCATGCGTGGTGTGGTCTCGCTGGCCGCGGCCTTCGCGATCCCGCTGACCGTCGGTTCGGGCGCCCCCTTCCCCGAGCGCGAGATGATTCTGTTCATCACCTTCGCCGTCGTCGTCGGCACGATCCTCCTGCACGGGCTGACACTGCCGTGGCTGATCACCCGGCTCGGGGTCGGAAACCAGGAGGAACGCCGCACGGACGCGGTGGCGCTGGCCGCCGCGCAGGACAAGGCCGCTCGGGCCGCGACGGAGGTGCTCGACAGCCTGGTCGACAGCGGCGACGGGGACCCCGCCGCCGTCCGTCAGCGGGCCGCGGAGATCCTGCGTACCTGGAGCGAGCACCGCGCCAACGCGGCGTGGGAGCGACTCGGGCGCAGCGCGGACGAGTTGGGCGAGAGCCCGTCGGCCGCGTTCCGCGCGCTGCGTCTGCAGATGCTGGACACCGAGCGGAAGGTGTTCATCGCCGAACGCGACCGTGGACGAATCGACGACCAGGTACTGCGGCAGGTGCTGCGCGAACTCGACCTCGAGGAGGCGACCCTGAATCGGGAGTGAGCGGCCACGGGATCGGCCCGTGGCCCGCCGCGGATCCCCCCTCCTCGACGTCAGCCGGCGCCGGCCGGAGGTGTCGGGTGGCCGCCGAGGCAGCTCGACTCGAGGACCAGATCCGGCAGCAGCCGTTGGTATTCCACGTGCGCGTGATGTTCGGTGGTTCGCCACAGTGTGCCCTCGTGGCCGCGCATGTAGGCGAGATAGTCCGGGGCGCCGGGGATCCGGACGTTGTCGGCGACGACGACCGACCCGGGATGCAGCCAGCCGGCACCGAGGATCGACCGCAGGTCCGGCAGGTACGCCGACTTCAGATGGTCGAGGAACACGAAGTCGACAGTGCCGGAACCGAATCCCAGCGCGTCGAGCGTCCGGCCGCCGTCGTCGATCGACCCCACGACGGCGGTGATCCGGTCCGCCATCCCGGCGTGCGCCCACACCCGGCGCGCCACGTCGGCGTTGGCGGGGCTGATCTCCACCGAGTACAGCCGGGCGTCCGGCGGGGCCGCCCGGACGGCCCGCAACGCGCTGTACCCGCAGTAGGCGCCGAGCTCGAGCAGCACCTTCGGTCGTGCTCGCCGCACGGCGTCCTCGAGGATCACGCCCTTCTCGTCACCGACGTTCATCAGGAAGCTGGTGTGGCGGGCGAAGTCGTCGATCGCGGCGATCGTCGCGTCCACGTCCCCGGCGGGCACCGTCGCGAGCACGTGCCGGGCTAGGGCCTCCTCGCGGCCGTCGCCGACCCGCCCCTCCCGGAGCAGCCGACGACCGGACAGCAGGAACCGCAGCACCGACCATCGCAGGAACGGAACCGGTTTGCCGGCAAGCCGATTGGCGACCACCGCCGCACCGACGAACGCGGCACCGAACGCCGCGACCGCTACCGGACGAGTACGCATCGGGTCACCCCTTCCCGGTGAGGAAGCGGTCCATGCACCGCTCCGCGATCGCGGTGATCGTCAGCGACGGGTTGACGAGTCCGACGGATCCGGGGATCAGCGCCCCGTCGACGACGTACATGCCGTCGTAGCCGTGGACCCGGCCGTCGTGATCGGCGGCCCGCCCCATCACGACTCCGCCGAGGCCGTGGTACGTCGCGGCGCTGCCGAATCCGGCGAGCCTGGTGTGGACCGGAACGCCGTTCGCGGGATAGCCGTACCGCACGTCGGCACGGTCGTGG
Organism: Rhodococcus olei; assembly: GCF_039540555.1. Taxonomy (NCBI): domain Bacteria; kingdom Bacillati; phylum Actinomycetota; class Actinomycetes; order Mycobacteriales; family Nocardiaceae; genus Rhodococcus; species Rhodococcus olei. Next base: position 332,746 of record NZ_BAABFB010000066.1, read on the forward strand.
AACCGTCCGGCGAACCGGGCCGCGCGCACGTCGAGGTCGCTGACACCCTCCGGGTACGGGTAGTTCAACTCCACGGAACCGGTCGAGTGGTTCCAGTCGATCGAGCCGCGGTCGGGAGTGATCGCCTGGATCAGGTTCGTGCTCGTGTGCCCGCCGGCGATCTCCGGGAACGGAGCGGCCTGCCACGACATCGACACCGACCCGTCCGGGTCGGCGTCGTCGTAGAGCAGCGCCACGCCCGGGCCGGCCTGCTTCGAGCCGTACTCGCGGCGGTTCATGACCCGGGAGATCAGGAAGTCGCCGTTGTTGCCGAACCCCTGCCCCACCTCCGGGCTCAGTCGCGGCAGCGTCCCGGTGGCCCGCGCGGTGACGAGCAGCGCGGTCGTGTGGAACGACCCGGCCGCCAGGAACAGGCGCTCGGCGACGAAGGTGTGCATCCCGAGATCCGTTCCGTGCTCGTCGATCTCCCGTGCCGTCACCTCGAATCCGGTGCGGCCCCGCGCTTCCCGGATGGACACCGCTTCGTGCAGGGGAAGCACGGTCACATTGCCGGTCGCCTCCGCGCGCGGGAGGTAGTTGTGGTCCACGCTGTTCTTGGCGCCCGAGTTGATGCCGTACGGCCCCTCGGCCACGGAGATCGACTTGCGCCGGGTGCCCGCGAACTCGGCACGCACCAGATCCCAGTCGACGCATAAGTCGTGGAACGTGGGGGTGCCGCCGAAGTCCGCGATGTCCGCGAGCCAGGACCGCGCACCCACGTACTCGGGGCGCGCCAGCAGGTCGGCGGGCAGCGGCGAGGTCCCGAGCACGGACTTGGCCCGCGGGAAGTACACGCGGTCGAGTTCGCCGTAGTCGATCGACCGCGGGAAGATCTGCTCGAAGTCACGGCGGCGCGGCTGCACCGTGTAGGCCCCGAACACCAGCGACCCGCCGCCGACGCCGGCCCCGTGGACGGACATGATGCCGTTGCCCTGGATCTCCTCGACCACGCCGGCGTAGCGCGGAATCGACTGGTATTGGGTCAGCGGATTGATCGGTGGCCGGGTGCTGAACCATGCCGCGCGACCGTCCGGGGCGTCGAACGTGGCGAAGGTGTTCCCGCCCGGGTCGATCGGCCAGCGGCGTCCGCGTTCGAGGACGGTCGTGATGAACCCGGCCTGGCCGAGCCGCAGCGCCGCGACCGCACCGCCGAACCCGCTGCCGATCACGATCGCGGTGCGTCCCCCACCCGGCCCGGCCGCGGCGGCACCGGAACCGGAACCGAACGAACCGACCGCGGCGGCGCCGAGTCCGACCGCGGCACCGCGGAGAAGATCACGTCTCGACAATCGAGGCGAGCCCATGCCTGCCGAATCTAGTCCTGTCGGAGGCGGGACGGGTCGCTTCCGCGGCGCGTCTACCCGTGATCGTCCCAGCGATCGAGCACGGCGCGGCCCCGCGGACTGATCCGGTAGCCGATGTCGAGGCTCTCGGTCAGCCCGAGTTCCTTCAACCGGCGCACCCGTTGTTTGAACGTCGGGCGGTCCATCCCGACCGCCGGGGCCAGCTCGGTCGAGACGACGGCCGGGCGGGCGTCGATCAGCCGCAGCGTCGCCTCGGTCCACGGACCGTTCGCGTCCATCCGTGCCATTCGGCGCCGCAGCAGCGCAAGGTCGTCGTCGGTCAGCTCGGTGTCCTCCCGGAGCGCGGCGCGCGGGTCCGGCCCGGCGAGACGCAACCGGATCCGGTACAGGTTCGGTCCGTGTGCCTTCCTGTCCACGAACGCCAGCAGCGCCGCCGCCGAGTCGAAGCCCGCCGCCCGCGCATCGGCGTCGGCGACGTCGCCGGGGTCGACCGGATCGACCGCGTCGAACGCGACCACACCGATCCGGGTGCGCTGGCTGCCGCCGGCCCGGACCCGAGGCCGATCCCACCGCCGGTAGGCGAGCGTCACGACTCCGGCGACGATCCCGTCGAGTGTGGCGGCCGTGAAGATCACCCGGCCCTCCTTCGCCGTACGCGCCGTGCCGTTCAGTCCACCAGGTCCAGTGACCGCAGATGCTCGAACACCAGCCGCGACCCCGGCGCGGACTCCGGCATCGCCGCGTACTCGTCGGTGGTGAAGTAGCGCAGTTCGGCGATCTCGCTGGTCGCGGTCGGCTCGTCGGTGAGGTCGGCGACGAAGCACGTCATGTGCAGCCGGGTGCCCGGCGGATGCCCGAACGCCTCCGCCTCGAACACGCCGAGCTCCGCGAGGGTGCCGGCGACGATCCCGGCGTCGAGTTCCTCACGAATCTCCCTGTGCAGGGCCTGTTCCGGCGTCTCCCCGGGATCGATCTTGCCGCCGGCCATGTAGAAGGCGGTCTTGCCCACCGACCGCGCCTGCAGCAGCTTGCGATCCCTGACGTGGGCGAGCGCGACGGTCCTGATCTCGGCCATTGCACCACCGTAGGCGGCTGCCGCGTGCACCGCGAACATTCGTGTCCCGTAAACTGGACACCGGTCGCCCGAGATGCTCCCGGGCGTATCGACACCCCGCCGACACCCGCACACGACCCCGACGGAGTGCCCTTGCTCGCTGTGTTGTTCGCCCACGCAATCGCCGCCGTTCTGGCGCCTGCCGTCGTGCGAACAATGGGGCGCAACGCATTTCTGCCGCTGTCGCTGGTGCCGGCCGCGTCACTGGTGTGGGTGATCGCCAACTGGAACACCGAGCAGAGCCTGCACATCACCTGGGCTCCGGGACTGTCGATGAACATCGACATGCGGTTCGACTCGCTGGCCGCGATCATGTCCGCCCTGATCCTCGGGATCGGCGCCCTGGTGCTGATCTACTGCGCCCGGTACTTCGAGAACGACGAGACCCGTCTCGGGATCTTCGCGGCCGAGATGGTCGCGTTTGCCGGAGCCATGTTCGGCCTGGTCACCAGCGACAACATGCTCATCCTCTACACGTTCTGGGAACTGACGACGATCCTGTCGTTCCTGCTCGTCGGCCACTACGCCGAACGCGCGTCGAGCCGGCGTGCCGCCACCCAGGCGCTGCTGGTGACCACGGCCGGCGGCCTGGCGATGCTGGTCGGGTTCATCATCCTCGGCCAGGTCGGCGGCAGCTACCAGCTGTCGGTGCTGCTGCAGAACCCCCCGGGCGGCACGCTCACCGCCGTCGCCGTCGTGCTGGTGCTGGCCGGCGCCCTGTCGAAGTCCGCGATCATCCCGATGCACTTCTGGTTGCCGGGGGCGATGGCCGCGCCGACCCCGGTCAGCGCCTACCTGCACGCCGCCGCGATGGTCAAGGCCGGCATCTACCTGATCGCCCGCCTGGCGCCCGGGTTCGCCGACTCCCCGCCGTGGCGGGTCACCGTCCTGACCCTCGGCCTGGGCACCATGCTGCTCGGCGGCTGGCGCGCGATGCGGGCATTCGACCTGAAGCTGATCCTCGCGTTCGGCACCGTCAGCCAGCTCGGGTTCCTCACGGTCCTGGTCGGCACCGGCACCCGCGACGCCGCCCTCGCCGGCATCGCGCTGGTCGTCGCGCACGCGATGTTCAAGGCCGCACTGTTCATGGTGGTCGGCATCGTCGACCACACCACCGGCACCCGCGACATCCGCAAACTCGCGCACCTCGGCAAACACGCTCCGGTGCTGTGCACGATCGCGATCGCGGCCGCCGCCAGCATGGCCGGGCTGCCGCCGTTCTTCGGGTTCGTCGGGAAGGAGGGCGCGCTGGAGGCGGTCGCGACCGCGTCGGTGCTCGATCCGAGCGTCCGCACCCTGGAACTCGCCGGCATCGTGGCCGGCTCCGTCCTGACGGTCGCGTACAGCATCCGCTTCATCTGGGGCGCGTTCGGCCGCAAACAGCTCGCGCGGCCCAGCGCGGCGGTGGCGAACATGCACCCGGCCGGTCCGCTGTTCCTCGCGGTCCCCGCCGTGCTCGCGGCGGCCGGGCTGGTCACCGGCCTGATCTCGCCGGTGATGGACACCCTGCTCAGCGCCTACGCGCAGAGTCTGCCGTCCGGCGACCACGGTGACTACCACCTGGCCCTCTGGCACGGCTTCGGCCTCGCGCTGTGGCTGACGGTCCTCGTCGTCGTCGGCGGTGTCGCGCTCTACCTGGTGCACAGCCGGATCAGCCGGCTGCGGTTCGAGCGTCCGCCGCTCGGCAACGCCGAACACGTCTACGACGCGACGCTGCGCGGCATGGACACCCTGTCGACTCGCATGACCGCTGCCACCCAGCGCGGCTCGCTGCCGCTGACGCAGGCGATCATCCTCGTCACGCTGGTCCTGCTGCCGACGATCCTGCTGGTGCTGGGCACCGACACCGCGGTCCGGCTGCGGCTGTGGGAGTCGCCGATCCAGTTCGCGACCGGCCTGATCATGATCGCCGCCGCCCTCGCCGCGACCGTGATGCGCAACCGGCTCGCCGCGGTGATCCTCACCGGCGTCACCGGCTACGGCTGCGGCGTCATCTTCGCCCTCGACGGCGCCCCCGATCTCGCCCTGACACAGTTCCTCGTCGAGACCCTCACCCTGGTCGTCTTCGTGCTCGTGCTGCGCAAGCTGCCCGCGGAGATCGACGAACGCCAGTCCGTCGGGTTCAAGCCGGCACGCGCGCTGCTCGGTGTCGCGGTCGGCGCGACCGTCACCGCACTCGGCGCGTTCGCGATGAACGCCCGCACCGCCGAGCCGATCTCGGTCCACATGCCCGACCTCGCGTACCACGTCGGCAACGGCAAGAACGTGGTCAACGTGCTGCTCGTCGACATCCGCGCCTGGGACACGCTCGGCGAGATCTGCGTGCTGCTGGTCGCCGCGACCGGCGTCGCGTCGCTGGTGTTCCGGACCCGCCGCTTCGGCACCGCCCCCCGGGTCGCCGACGTCCCCGAGTTCGAGTCCCCGGCGACCGAGACGACGTGGCTGCGCGGCGGCGACCTGATCGACCCGCGGCACCGGTCGCTGATCCTCGAGGTCACCACCCGGATGATCTTCCCGACGATGATGGTGCTGTCGGTGTACTTCTTCTTCTCCGGGCACAACGCACCCGGCGGCGGGTTCGCCGGCGGGCTGACCGCCGGCCTCGCGCTGGTGCTGCGGTACCTCGCGGGCGGCCGGTACGAGCTCGGCGAGACCGTCCCGTTCGACGCGGGCAAGATCCTCGGCCTGGGCCTGATCTTCTCCGCGGGCACCGCGCTGACGTCGCTGTTCCTCGGCGCTCCCCCGCTGTCGTCGGCGACGATCGAGGTCACGCTGCCGCTGCTGGGCCACATCAAGCTGGTGACCGCGCTGTTCTTCGACCTCGGCGTGTACCTGATCGTGGTCGGCCTGGTGCTCGACGTCCTGCGCAGCCTCGGCGCCCGCCTGGACTCGGAGGTCGAGACCCGGCCCGAGTCCGAGGACGAGTCGGTGGTGGTCCGGTGAGCGTCAACCTCGGTTTCCTCGTCGTCATCGGCGTGCTCGTCGCGTGCGGCGTCTACATGCTGCTGGAGCGGTCCATCACGAAGATGCTGCTCGGGTTGATGCTGTTCGGCAACGGTGTGAACCTGCTGGTCCTCTCGGTCGGCGGTCCACCCGGCCGCGCCCCGATCGTCGGCCGCGGCAATGCGGTCTACGACACGATGGCCGATCCACTCGCGCAGGCGATGATCCTGACCGCGATCGTCATCACGATGGGCATCGCCGCGTTCGTGATGGCCCTGGCCTACCGGTCCTACAAGATCAACACCAAGGACGCCGTCGACGACGACGTCGAGGACACCAAGGTGCTGCGGCGGCGCGGCCCCGCCGAGGCCCCCGACCACGACCGGTCCGACGACCCGATCACCGGCGACGCCACGTTCAGCGGTGACGCCTTCGACGACAAGGGCAACCCGATCCCACTCGACCAGCTCACGAACCTCGAGGACCTCGAGGTGTACGAGGACCTCCGCGAGGGCGACTTCGACGAGTTCGACCCGTACGGGGACGACGACCCCCGCGCCGACGAGTCGGCCCCGACACCGGGAGGTGAGCGGAGGTGACGCTGCCCGCCACCCTGATCGCGCCGCTGACCCCGCTGCCGGTGCTGATCCCGATGCTGGCCGCCGCGGTCACGCTGATCGCCGGCCGCCGGCCCCGGTTCCAGCGGACGGTGACGATCCTGGCGCTGGTCGCCGGCCTGGTCGTGTCGTGCCTGCTGCTGTACCTGGCCGACCGCGACGGCATCTTCGCGCTGCAGGTCGGCGGCTGGGATTCGCCGATCGGGATCACCCTCGTCGTCGACCGGCTGTCGGCGATCATGCTCGTCGTCTCGTACATCGTGCTGCTCGCGGTCATGGCGTTCGCGGTCGGGCAGGGTATCCACGACGGCACCGAACGCCAACCGGTGTCGATCTTCCTGCCGACCTACCTGGCGCTGGCGGCGGGCATCTCCAACGCCTTCCTGGCCGGGGACCTGTTCAACCTGTACGTCGGGTTCGAGGTGCTGCTGGCGGCGTCGTTCGTGCTGCTCACCCTCGGCGCCAGCGCCGACCGGGTGCGGGCCGGCGTCTCCTACGTGATGGTGTCGATGGTGTCGTCGCTGATCTTCCTGATCGGCATCGCCCTCGCCTACGGCGCGACCGGCACCCTGAACATGGCGCAGATGGCGGTGCGGTTCGACGACATCCCCGAGGGTACCCGGATGGCGATCTTCGGGGTCCTGCTCGTCGCGTTCGGCATCAAGGCGGCGGTCTTCCCGCTGTCGACGTGGCTGCCCGACTCCTACCCGACCGCACCGGCCCCGGTCACCGCCGTGTTCGCCGGACTGCTCACCAAGGTCGGCGTGTACGCGATCATCCGCGCCCACACGCTGCTGTTCCCGCAGGGCGAGCTCGACGACGTGCTGATGGTGTGCGGCCTGCTGACGATGATCGTCGGCATCCTCGGCGCGATCGCGCAGAGCGACATCAAACGTCTGCTCTCGTTCACCCTGGTCAGCCACATCGGCTACATGGTGTTCGGGATCGCGCTGTCCACCCAGCAGGGCCTGTCCGGCGCCATCTACTACGTCGCGCACCACATCCTGGTGCAGACCACGCTGTTCCTCGTCGTCGGCCTGATCGAGCGCCAGGCAGGCTCGTCGTCGCTGCGGCGCCTCGGCGGCCTCGCCGCCGCCAGCCCGGTCCTGGCGATCGTGTTCCTGATCCCGGCTCTCAACCTCGGCGGCATCCCGCCGTTCTCCGGGTTCATCGGCAAGATCGCGCTGCTGCAGGCCGGTGCCGCGCACCCGAGCGTGCTGTCGTGGGTGCTCGTCGCCGGCGGCACGATCACCAGCCTGCTCACGCTGTACGTGGTGGCCCGCGTGTGGACGAAGGCGTTCTGGCGGGCCCGCGCCGACGCCCCCGAGGGCGACCTCGCCGACGTCAGCCCGTCCGCGCTGATCGACGAATCCGAACAGGACATCGCGTTCGTCGACCGCGAGGACGTCGGACGGATGCCCGCGCTGATGCTGCTGCCGACGATCGCGCTGGTCGGTGTCGGACTCGCGTTGACGGTGTTCGCCGGCCAGATCGTGGCGGTCACCGACCGGGCCGCCACCGACCTGCAGGACAGGTCGGTGTACGTCGACGCCGTCCTCGGGCCCGGCAGCGCACACGAGGAACCGGCCACGGCGGCGGGAGCGGGCCGATGACCCGGGCGATCGCGCTGCGCGCCGGGTCGCTGACGTGGCTGACGCTGGTGTGGATCCTGCTGTGGGGCAACCTCTCGGTCGCCAACGTGGTCGGCGGTCTGGTCGTCGCGACGCTGATCACCGTGCTGCTGCCGCTGCCCCGGGTGCCCGTCGAGGGCCGCCTGCACCCGTGGTCCCTGGTGAAACTGACCGGGCTGGGCCTCTGGTACGCCGCGCAGTCCAGCGCGCAGGTCGCCTGGCTGGCCGTCAAGCCGGGACCGCCGCCGGTGACCGGGGTGCTGCGCGTGCGCCTGGCGATCAAGTCCGACCTGGTGCTCACCCTCTGTGTCGACCTGCTGAACCTGATCCCCGGCACGATGGTGCTGGAGGTCGACCAGGTCAAACGCATGGTGTACGTGCACGTCCTCGACGTCGGCACCGACAAGGCGGTCCGGCAGTTCCACCGCTCCGTCCGCCGGCTCGAAGCGCTGTTCATCGCGTCGTTCGAACGCGAATCCGAGTGGGCGCCGTCGCCCGGGTACGCCGACGACCCCGCCCCCTCGACCCGAAGGGAGAGTTGAGTGACGACCGTGCTCGTGATCGCCGGGGTGATGCTGTCGGTCGCCGCGGTGATGACCTCCTACCGACTGCTCGCCGGCCCCCACACACTCGACCGGCTCGTCGCGATGGACACCCTCGTCGCGGTCGCGATCTGCGGGCTCACACTGTGGGCGGCGCTCAGCATGGACACCACCCTGGTGCCGGCGATCGTCGCCCTGTCGCTGGTCGGGTTCGTCGGCTCGGTGTCGGTGGCCCGGTTCCGGGTGAGGGACGACCAGTGAGCACCGCACTCGACGTCCTCGCCGCCACCGCGATCCTCCTCGGCGCACTCCTCGCGATGACCGCCGCGATCGGCATCGTCCGCTTCCCCGACACCCTCTCCCGCATGCACGCGGCGACCAAACCGCAGGTCATCGGCCTGGTCCTGGTCCTGGTCGGGGCCGTGATCCGGCTGCGCGGCAACGTCGACATCTGGATGCTCGTGCTCGTCGGTCTGTTCACCCTGCTCACCGCGCCCGTCATCGCGCACACCGTCGGCCGCGTCGCCTACCGGGAACAGCGCAGCCGTGACGGCATGGGCATCATCGGCGACCTCGACCGCGAGAAGGAGCCCCGGCCCCGCGGGTAGCGGGAACACGACACCGGGGTCCGCGTCGATCTCGACGACCTACCCGACGGCCACCGCGGTGGTGTCGGCGTCCCGTCCGCCCCAGCGCCCGAGCGCCGAGTCGGGCGCCGCGAAGAAGGTGGCGTGGAAGGCGACGACGACCGCGCCCATCACGCCGAGGATCAGCGGCGCCGAGACGAGGGGAACCGCGGCGATCGGCTCCGCGAGGTAGCGGTAGCTCGCGAGCAGCGCCGCGAAGGCGACGGCCCCGCCGACCACGAGCCGGATCCGGAACCGGCCCCAGCCGCGTTCGGGGTCCCGCAGCGCGGATTCGATGGTCAGGCTGAGCACGACCCCTGCGACCAGGTCGACGCCGTAGTGGTAGCCGAAGCCGAGTGTCGCCGTCAGCGTGCACACCAGCCAGAAGGTGCCGCCCCAGCGCAGCCACAGCGGCCCGCGCCGCGAGTGCACGAAGATCGCCAGCGCCCACGCGGTGTGCAGGCTCGGCATGCAGTTGCGGGGCGCGGCGTTGTCGAACACGAACGACACCGGGTCGGTGAAGGTGGGGACGGTCGTCGGCCAGTAGGTGCCGAGTTGCGCGCCCTCGCCCGCGGCGCCGAACGCGAAGTCCGGTCCGACGACCGGGAACAGCAGGTAGAACAGCGGGCCGATCAGGCCGATCGCGAGGAAGGTGCGCACCAGGTGGTGCGCGGGCCACCCGCCCCGGACCTGGTACAGCGCGACCACGATCGCCGCGACCGGCAACTCGATGTAGACCCAGTGCAGGACGCCGTACCCGGCGGGTCCGACGGCGTCCACGACCTGCCCCATCACCCACGACGGGCTGCCGAGCGCACGGTCGGCGAGTTCGACGTACTGGTCCAGAACCGCGGGCCGGGCCATCACGGTGATCTGCAGCCAGACGTCGCCGATCTTGGTGGCCGCGATCAGCAGGGCCCCGAGCCCGACCCCGAGCAGGGCGCCGGCGCGGCGCTCGCCCGTCCAGCGGACGGCGGCGACGACGGCGATCCCGGCGAGCACCCAGGTCGGTCCGGTTCCGGCCGCGACGCCGGAACCGGCGATCAGCCGACCGGCGAGCACGACGAGGTCGATCCCGACGGCCGCGGCGACCGCGACGACCCGTTGCCGGTTGGTCAGCCCGACCAGTCCCAGCGCCAGCCCGGCCCACGGCACCGACATCGACTTCGGCGTGCCGGCGAAGTCGTGGGCCAGGGACTGCAACGGGCCCTCGAAGCCGGACCGGGACGCGACGACCTGCAGGACCACCATCGCGGCGACGACCGCGACGGTGGCGGCGGTCGCTACGGCATGGGTCCCACCCGCGCGCCGCCACACCGTGGAGACGGGCGCGTCGTCGATCAGCATCCGTACATAGTAAACGGTGCGTGAACTGGGACTTAACTGTCGAGTTCGCGCACCAGGGCGTCGACGACCGCGGTCAGGTCACCGCCGTGCGCGGCCGCGACCGCGCGCTGCCGCTGATAGGAGGCACCGCGCCGCGGAATGTCGGCGACCCGGGACAGTTCGTCGGCGCAGCCGAGCTCGCGGGAGAGCGGGGCGAGCTGTTCGAGCAGGTCCGCGAGGTCGTCGGTGACGAGCCGCTCGTTGCTGTCGGCGTCGAGGATGACCTCGGCGTCGAGGCCGTAGCGGGCGGCGCGCCACTTGTTCTCCTGCACGTGCCACGGCGGCATTCCCGGCAGGTCGGCGCCGGCCTCGAGCTGCCGGTCGAAGTGCACGACGAGACAGTGGATCAGCGCGACCAGCGATTCGAGTTCGGCACGGGTGGACACCCCGTCGCAGACCCGGACCTCGATCGTGCCCCACTGCGGGGCCGGCCGGATGTCCCAGTGCAGCGCGCCGAGCCGTTCGATGACCCCGGTCTTCATCTGGTCGTGCACGAACCCCTCGAACTGGGCCCACGTCTCGAACTGGAACGGCAGCCCGGCGGTCGGGAGCTGCTGGAACATCAGGGCGCGGTTGCTCGCGTACCCGGTGTCCACGCCCGCCCACATCGGCGAGGACGCCGACAGCGCCAACAGGTGCGGGTACTTCACCAGCAGCGCGTTGATGATCGGGAACACCTTCTCCGCCGACGAGACGCCGACGTGCACGTGCACACCCCAGATCAGCATCTGCCGCCCCCACCACTGGGTGCGTTCGATCATCTCGTCGTAGTGCGGGTTCGGGGTGACCTGCTGGGTGGACCACTGGGCGAACGGGTGGGTGCCCGCGCACATCAGTTCGACGTTCTCGCGGGCCGCGGCACGTCGCAGCAGGGTCATCGTTTCGCGCAGGTCGTCCATCGCCTCGGCGGTCGTGTCGCAGATCCCGGTGACGAGTTCGACGGTGTTGCGGAGGAACTCCTTGTGCAACCGCGGCGGTCCCCCGTCCGCGAGCTCGTCCGCGGCGGCCAGGACCCGCGCAGCGGTGTTCGACAGGTCGCGCGTGGCCGGGTCGACCAGCGCGACCTCCCATTCGACACCGATCGTGGGCCGGGGCGAACCGGCGAAATGGACTGCCACAGCCGAATCCAATCACAGCGGAGACGACGACGCCGCGACCGGGAACTGGCACGTGGCCAGCTGCGTCCGGTCGCGGCGTCGCGGGTTACTCGGGCGATGTCACCGCGCGGCTTGCTCGGGCGATGTCACCGCGGGTGACGCGTGGGGCTACTTCAGAACGCCGCAGGCGACGCGCGACCCGGCGTCGCCGGTGTCGAGGGTGGCCTGGTCGGGCGCGGGCGCGTAGCGGGTGGGGATGTTGCCGAAGTTGTCGGCACCGGAGTGCACGACGAGCGCGGTGCCCTCGCCCTTGTTCTGGAGGTCCTTGATCGTGAACGCGTCGGTGGTGACGGTCAGGTCCGCGGTGCCGTCCTGGCGCACCAGCAGCGAGCTGAGGTCACCGCTCTGCGGGTGTCCGGTGTGGCCCTCGGCCTGGAAATGTCCGCCTGCGGAGGTGAAGTCGCCCTCGCACTTGGCGACCGAGTGGACGTGCAGGCCGTGGAAGCCGGGCTGCAGGCCGTGCGCGGACACGGTGACGATCACGGTGTCGCCGTTGCTGACGAAGGTGGCGGTGCCGGCGGCCTTGCCGTCCGCGCCCTGCAGAACGGTGTTGATCCGGTCTGCGGACTCGGCGCCCTCACCGGCCTGGCCACCGGAGCCGGGCGCGCCTGCGGGCGCGGGCATTCCGGTCCACACGGCGGGGGTGGTGCCGGGGACGTCGCTCGCCTCCTGGTTGGGCGGGCTGCACGCGGTGAGGCCCGCCGCCGCGATCGCAACCATCGGGGCGACGACGCGCAGGGACACGCGGCCAGACCGTGTCGTCTGCGAGTCGCGTCGGGAAAGCAAGGCCATCAAACCGCTCCTTCGAGATGGGCTGGAAGTGCACTGATCATAGCCAGCCGGGGGAACCGGCCGACCGGCGGTCTACGACGTTGGATAGTTGACCCGTCGACGGCGCCGGCTACGGCGAGGTGACGATCACGATCACGCCGGGGGACGCGGTGGCGATGCCGGAGAACCGCTGCTCCGCGGAGATCCCCAGTTCGGAGGCGATCGCCTGCGCGGCCTGCTTCTCCTGCGCCGAGTTCGCGCTGTAGAACGCCGTGGTCTTGGCGACGTTGCCGCTGCTGTAGTTGCCGGTCTCCGACACGGTCCAGCCGCGCGACTCGAGGGTGCCTGCGGTCTGGGCGGCCAGTCCGCTGACCGTGCTGTTGTTGAACACCCGGACCGGGACCGCGGCGCGGTCGACCGCCGCACTCGCGGCCGGCGGGGTCGCCGTTGCGGCGGCGGTGCTGGCGCTCGGCGCCGGGGTCGTCGGCCGCGCCGAGGCGCCCGGACTGTTGGGCGCCGCCTTCACGGGGGCCACGCTGGGCACGACGTCGACCGCCGGGGAGGCGCTGTCCGAACTGGACAGCGTCATCGCGCCGATACCCGCGAAGGCGATCGCGAGCGCGATGAGAACCATCGCGAGCGCGCGAAGCGGCGGTCCCGACGGAACTGGCTGCGGGGTGCTCACGGTCTCGACCTTACGGGCCTGCGCATGGTCTGCGGCATCTAGGTGACGTCGAACCCGAGTCGGCGTGCCGCGCGCGCCTTCTGCCTGCTCGCGCGCAGCCGACGCAGACGCTTGACGAGCATCGGGTCCGCGGCGAGCGCCTCGGGGCGGTCCACCAGCGCGTTGAGGACCTGGTAGTACCTCGTCGCGGACATGCCGAAGAGTTCCTTGATCGCGTCCTCCTTCGCGCCCGCGTACTTCCACCACTGGCGTTCGAAGGACAGGATGTCGTGGTCGCGTCGAGTGAGGCCGTCCTCCCCGACCTCGTGCGCGTCCTGGTGGTCGGTGGGCTGCGAATTCCGGCTACGCGCGGCTGCGCCGTCCATCTCACTCCTCAACTTCGAGCTCTCGCCCAACAACTCAGCGAAACCTGAGGCTCCCCGGCCTCCCGGGCCGGCGGACCGGCCAGTGAGGCGAATTACAACCCTGTGCTTCCGGGCATCATTCAACCACGGCCGACTGACGGGTTCCGGGTTCACGACAGCGGGCGCGTCGCCCGCACGGACCGCCGCATCCGAGGTCGGACGAACGCGGCACTATCCTCTGACAACATGGCAATTCTTCCGATTCGGATCGTGGGCGACCCGGTTCTGCACGAGCCGACCCAACCGGTGACGCAGCCGCTGTCCGAGATCGCCGAGCTCGTCTCCGACATGTACGACACCATGGACACCGCGAACGGCGTGGGCCTGGCCGCCAACCAGGTCGGTGTCGGGCTGCGCCTGTTCGTCTACGACTGCCCGGACTACGACGCCGACCCGGACGGCGCCCGCCGGCGTGGTGAGGTGATCAACCCGACGCTGGAGACGTCGGAGATCCCCGAGACGATGCCGGACCCGGACGACGACGAGGAGGGCTGCCTGTCGGTGCCGGGCGAGCAGTTCCCGACCGGCCGCGCGCACTGGGCGAAGGTGACCGGCGTCGACCTGAACGGCGATCCGGTCGAGATCGAGGGCACCGGGTTCTTCGCCCGGATGCTGCAGCACGAGGTCGGGCACCTGGACGGGTTCCTCTACACGGACGTGCTGATCGGCCGCAACGCCCGCGCCGCGAAGAAGATCATCAAGCGCTCGGGCTGGGGCGTCCCCGGCCTGAGCTGGACGCCGGGCACCGTCGAGGATCCGTTCGGCCACGATGACTGACACCCCCGACGGGGAAGGCCGACACCGCCGGGTCGCCACCGACCCGGACCGGACGGAGCCGCGGCTCGGCAACCGGGTCGTGCTGCGCTACAAGCTGCCCCCGGGGTACCCGCAGCCGCTGACGGACATCATCGGCGAACTCGTGGCGCTGACCCCGGCGGTCGTCGTGCACGCCCCGGACGGGCGCGTCGTGCAGGTCTCGCCCGACCAGGTGGTCGCGTTGAAGGCGATCGGTGCGCGTCCGGTCGCGACGCGGGAGATCCGCGCGCTGGAGCTGGCGGCCGCGGACGGCTGGCCGGGCACCGAGCAGGCCTGGATCGACGGCTGGCTGGCCCGGCACGGCGGCGGGTTCACCCGGCGGGCCAACGCCGCGGCACCGCTGGGGCAGGCGCACCGGATCGGCGACCTCAACTCGGGCGACACCCTGGACCGGTTGCGGGCCTGGTACGCCGAGCGGGGGCAACCGCTGACGCTGCTGCTGCCGGACCGGCTCGGATCCCCGCCGGACGGCTGGACGGTGTCGGCCGACGTGCAGGTGCTGGCCGCCGACATCGCGAATCTGACCCTGCCGGCGGGCGAGTCGCTGGTCTCGGTGACCGGCGAGGTGGGGCCGCACTGGCTGCCGCTGTACCACTACCGCGGCGCCGAGCTGCCTGCGCCGGCGCCGGACGTGCTGTCCGCGGTCCGGGACGGCGAGCTCGGGTTCGGAGCCCTCGGCAGCCCGGACACCGAACTGCTGGCGATCACCCGGGCCGCGATCACCGAGGCCCCGGACGGGCGGCGCTGGGTCGGCCTGGCCGCCGTCGAGGTGGCGCCCGAGCACCGGCGCCGGGGCCTCGGCCTGCTGATCTGCGCGGAGATGATCCGGTGGGGTCGCGACCACGGCGCGACGCACGCCTACGTCCAGGTCGAAGCCGGCAACGCGGCGGCGATCGCGCTGTACCGCACGCTGGGGATGGTCGACCACCACCGCTACCGCTACGCGACGGCGCCGGAGCACTGACCGCTCCCGACTCCGTCGCCCCGTCACCCACGGGGCGGCGGCGTCGGTGGGCGGCGCTACGCTGCGGGTGTGCGACTGGCGACGTGGAATGTGAACTCGGTTCGGGCCCGGACCGACCGGATCGTGGACTGGCTGACGCGCTCCGACACGGACGTGCTGGCCATCCAGGAGACCAAGTGCCGCGACGACCAGTTCCCGACGGAGCGGTTCACGGACCTCGGCTACGAGGTCGCGCACGTCGGCCTGAGCCAGTGGAACGGCGTGGCGATCCTCTCCCGGGTCGGGCTCGAGGACGTGCAGGTCGGGTTCGAGGGCCAGCCCGGCTTCGCGAAGCCGGCCGACGGCGGCCTCGACATCGCGACCCCGGTCGTCGAGGCCCGCGCGATCGGCGCGACGTGCGGCGGGGTGCGGGTGTGGAGCCTGTACGTGCCGAACGGCCGTGAGCTGTCGGATCCGCACTACGTGTACAAGCTGGACTGGCTGGCGACTCTCCGCGACGATGCCGCGAAGTGGCTGGCCGACGACCCGAACGCGCAGATCGCGCTCGTCGGCGACTGGAACGTCGCCCCGACCGACGAGGACGTGTGGGAGCCGGCGCTGTTCGAGGGCAAGACGCACACGTCGCAGCCGGAGCGGGACGCGTTCCTCGCGTTCGAGGAGGTCGGGTTCACCGAGGTCACCCGGCCGCACACACCGGGTCCCGGCGTGTACACCTATTGGGACTACACCCAGTTGCGGTTCCCGAAGCGGCAGGGCATGCGGATCGACTTCCAGCTCGCGTCGCCGGCGCTGGCGGCCCGGGTGACCGGCGCGTCCATCGACCGCGAGGAACGAAAAGGCAAGGGCGCCAGCGATCATGCCCCGGTGATCGTCGAACTGGCCTGATCCCGGCCACAGGTCGGGGGCGGCCGTGTCACCGGACCGCCCCCGCTGTTCTCACCCCTGGACCCGTCGGCGCGGGCCTCCCGGCGCCTCACCCGCGGGCGCGCATGAACCCCACTCCCATCAGACCGAGACCCAGTACCACCACCACCGCCCCGCAGGCGACGTTGGACCAGATCATTCCGGCGGTCGTCGACACTCCCACGACGACCCACGGCGAGATGATCATCCACACGCCGAGAACCGGCATCGCGAATGCCAACCCGTACAGTCGGCCCAGCGCCGCCGCGAAACCGAACGCGAGCAGTGCGGCCGCGCAACCGGTGATCAGGTTGCTGACCATCAGCGCGGTCGTGCCGTGGAATCCGACGATCCACGGCGAGGCGGCCATGTAGAGGCCTGCCAGCATGAGCAGACCCTCGTTGGTCTGCGTCACCGGATTGCTCGCGGCCTCGTCGTAGCGATGGCGTAACGCAGCAATGTCAGGGTGCTTCTCGATCGGCAGGTTCGCTGTCGACATGATGCACTCACCTCCTCGAGATGCAGAGGGATCGACACGACCCTCTGCCTTCGATTCTATTGCGGGAGCACGCCTGCGGCGCCGACCAGATCGTGCCGTACCGTCCGGTCAGACGGCCTCGTCGAGCAGCGGCAGGTACTCGGTGTGGACGCCGAGGTACCGCTGCACGTAGGTGCAGACCGGGTGCAGCCGCCACCCCCGCACCCGGGCCTCCTCGAGCACCTCGTGGACGAGGACGGCTGCCCAGCCGCGGCCACCGTGGTCCTCGGTGACAACCGTGTGCATCAGGGCCACCGCGGCACCGAACCCCGGAACTCCGTCGACGTCGTCGACCCGGCGGTAGCCGAGGATGCCGACCAGCTCGCCGTCGACCCAGAGGTCGAATCGGGAGTGCGCCGGGTTGTCCTCGACCTGGGCCAGGTCGGGGTCGGCGAGCGCGGTGACAGGGTGCGTCACCGGAGGGACCGCCGCGATGTGCCGCTTGAACATGTGCTCCACCTCCTCGTGCACATCCATGCAAGCAGGGCGGGAACCGATCCGCCGCCCGACGAGCGCCGGTCTGCCGAGTTGTCGCCCATCCTTCGCGGAATCGTGGCCGAATCGCCGCCCGGCGGACTCCTCACACCGGGACGAGCATGTCCCGATAGTCGGGGTTCGCGGCGACGAACCGCTGCAGGTACGTGCAGACGGGCCGCACCCGCCACCCGTACTCGCGGGCCGCGTCGAGCGCGCGCCGCACCATCACGGCGGCCAGCCCGCGGTGTCCGAAGTCCTCCACGATCACGGTGTGCAGGAAGGAGACGACGGGCGCGGCCGTCGTCCGTTTCGTCCGGATGGTCCCGCCGTTCGTGTCCAGGTCGTAATAGCCCAGGATGCCGACGAGGTCCCCGTTGAGCCACAGCTCGAAACGACTCTGAGCTGCGTTGTTGGTCACCTCTGCGGTCGGCGTGTCCGCAATCATCGGTCGTTCTCCCTACCCACCCGTAACGAAAATGTGATCCACGCCACTATAAAGTCGCACCCCCTCCGCGCGACAGGGAACGAGCAGAAAACACCCCGACCCGTCGGGGACCGCACCGACCCCACTGGCGCCGGGCGCACTCGCGCGGCTATCGTCGCGGGCGACAATTCAACAACCCACGGGGGCTCGCACCAGCGGGCTGAGAGGACGGCTAGCTCATTTCGAGCGCGCAGGGCCGTCGACCGTATGAACCTGACCGGGTAATGCCGGCGTAGGGAGAAATTCCATGAGGGACACCTCTGCCGTTTCCGGCACGGACACTGCTGCCGTCTCGGGCGCCGACACCACGCGCACGGCCGTCACCACCGGCCCGATCGAGGGCAGCAGCAAGCAGTACCTGGACGTCGACGGCCTGTCGGTGCCGGTGCGTCGCGTCCACCTGAGCACGGGCGACCACCTCGACCTGTACGACACCTCCGGGCCGTACACGGACACCTCCGCACAGATCGATCTCGAGGCCGGTCTGCCGCCGGTGCGTTCGGCCTGGCCGCGGCCGGACGGCGCGACCACCCAGCTCGGCTGGGCACGCGCCGGCGTGATCACCGACGAGATGCGCTATTGCGCTGCACGCGAGGGTGTTTCACCGGAGGTCGTTCGCGAGGAGGTCGCGGCGGGCCGGGCGGTGATCCCGGCGAACCGGCAACATCCGGAGCTCGAGCCGATGGTGATCGGCAAGCGGTTCGCGGTGAAGATCAACGCGAACATCGGCAATTCGGCGGTCACGTCGTCGATCGCCGAGGAGGTCGAGAAGATGGTGTGGGCCACCCGATGGGGCGCCGACACGATCATGGACCTGTCCACCGGCAAGAACATCCACGAGACGCGGGAGTGGATCCTGCGCAACTCCCCCGTCCCGGTCGGGACGGTGCCGATCTATCAGGCACTCGAGAAGGTCGGCGGCGACCCGACGAAGCTCACCTGGGAGTTGTACCGCGACACGGTGATCGAGCAGTGCGAGCAGGGTGTGGACTACATGACCGTGCACGCGGGCGTCCTGCTGCGGTACGTGCCGCTCACGGCGAAGCGGGTCACCGGCATCGTCTCCCGCGGCGGGTCGATCATGGCCGCCTGGTGCCTGGCGCACCATCGGGAATCGTTCCTGTACACGCACTTCGAGGAGCTGTGCGAGATCCTCGCCCGCTACGACGTGACGTTCTCGCTCGGCGACGGACTGCGACCCGGGTCGATCGCCGACGCCAACGACGAGGCCCAGTTCGCCGAGCTGCGCACCCTCGGGGAACTGACGAAGATCGCGAAATCCCATGGCGTGCAGGTGATGATCGAGGGCCCCGGGCACGTGCCGATGCACAAGATCGTGGAGAACGTGCGCCTCGAGGAGGAGTGGTGCGAGGAGGCCCCGTTCTACACCCTGGGGCCGCTCGCCACCGACATCGCGCCGGCCTACGACCACATCACCTCCGCGATCGGCGCGGCGATGATCGCCCAGGCCGGTACCGCGATGCTGTGCTACGTGACCCCGAAGGAGCACCTCGGCCTGCCGAATCGGGACGACGTGAAGGTCGGTGTCATCACCTACAAGATCGCCGCCCATGCCGCCGACCTGGCGAAGGGGCACCCGCGGGCGCAGGAGCGGGACGACGCCCTGTCGACGGCACGGTTCGAGTTCCGCTGGCGCGACCAGTTCGCCCTGTCGCTGGATCCGGACACCGCCCGCGAGTACCACGACGAGACGCTGCCCGCCGAGCCGGCGAAGACGGCGCACTTCTGCTCGATGTGCGGCCCGAAGTTCTGCTCGATGCGGATCTCCGCGGACGTGCGGGCGTACGCCGAGGAACACGGGCTGACCGACACCGCGGCCCTCGAGGCCGGGATGGCGGAGAAGTCCGGGGAGTTCACCGAGGCCGGTGGCCAGGTGTATCTGCCCGTGGTCCCGGCGGCTCGATAGGCTCTCTCCTCGTGAACCTGCTGCCGCTGACCCCCGACGGGCAGACGCCCGTCCGCGTCCTCACCATCGCCGGAACCGACTCCGGTGGCGGTGCGGGCATCCAGGCCGACTCCCGCACGATGGCTCTGCTCGGCGTGCACGCCTGCGTCGCCGTCGCGGCCGTGACCGTGCAGAACTCGGTGGGGGTCAGCGGCTTTCACGAGATCCCGCCCGAGATCGTCGCCGACCAGGTGCGCTCGGTGGTCGGTGACATCGGGGTGAGCGCGGCGAAGACCGGGATGCTGGCGTCCACCGCGATCATCGAGTCCGTCGCGCGGGTGTGCGGCGAGGTCGGGATCGGCCGGGACCGGCCGGTGCCGCTGGTGGTGGATCCGGTGTGCGCGTCGATGCACGGCGACCCACTGCTGCACGCGGAGGCCCTCGACGCGGTGCGTCACACGCTGATCCCGCTCGCGTCGCTCGTCACGCCGAACCTCGACGAGGTCCGCTTGATCACCGGAATCGAGGTCGTCGACGACGCGTCCGCGCGTCGGGCGGCGCAGGCGCTGCACGACCTGGGCGCGCAGTGGGCGCTGGTGAAGGGCGGGCACCTGCGGACCTCGACCGAGTCCACGGATCTGCTGTTCGACGGCGAGTCGTTCCACGAGTTCACGAGCCCGCGCATCGACACCGGCAACGATCACGGCGGCGGGGACACGCTGGCCGCCGCGGTGGCGTGCGCGCTCGCGCACGGCTACCCGATGCCGGACGCGGTGGAGTTCGGCAAGCAGTGGGTGACACGCTGCCTCGCCGCGTCGTACGACCTCGGCGCGGGTCACGGCCCCGTCTCGCCGCTCTGGCGCCTGCACTGACGGCGCCGGACCGGGATCAGCGCGAATAGTCCCGGAACGTCATCACGGCCGCGACGAGGATCACCGCCGCCGCGACGATGTAGACGGCGATCCGGAACCAGTAGGGCCCGAATTCGTAGTAGTTCACCGCGAACGCACCGAACATCGAGGCGAGGATCAGAACCATTCCGTACAGGGGCGTCCGCTGCTCCCGATCAGCCATGCCTTCAGTGTCCGCGCCGCCACGGCCGGTGGCAATCCCCGCCCCCGGCCGTCACCGCGCGGCCTCGCCGCGACGGGGCGCCGACGCAGCCCGGTCCGACCGGCGTGCCCGAATTCGCGGTGACCGTCTCGGTGGGACCGCCGGGGCGTCCTCCGGCCGGCTTCGTGGCCGCACCGACCGCGATCGCCGGAACATTCGAACGTCTCGAGACCACGGCCACACCGGTGGCACAGTTCCGCTCACGCAGTCGCCTCATCATCCGGGTCGTCTCCATCGGCTCGGTCGTGGTGACGTCGACCCCCGCGCCGTGCGTCGATCGAGACGGGCGCGAGTTCGCGGCTCCCGGCTCGCACAGCGCGACGATTCCGGAGGTCCTGCCGACGGAGGGCACTGTCATGAATTGACACCTCCTGCTGACCGAGCAGCAGGAGCGTCCGCCATGGTGGATGAATCGGCTTGCCGTGCAGCACTTCACCGATGACGGCCCCGACCCGAGGTCTCCGCCCACGCCATCGGTCCGTCGCCGTGTGGGCAGGTGCCGACGGTCCGTCCACGTCACCGGGCGCGGAGCGCCTCGAGCCAGAGCGCGACCGCGGCGCGAAGCTCGAGAGCACGCGCATCCGGGTCGCCCGAGCTCTCGTAAGCGCGTGAGCCGCAGGTCATGTCGAAGAGGAGTCCTTCGAGCAGGCTGATCAGGTCACGCGCGGCTCCCGACGCGTCACCCGCTCCGAGCGTGCGCATCAGTTCGGTCGCCGCCGCCACCGAGAACACGCTCGCTGCCAGTGCGGCACGCATGTCCGGGTCCGTGCCGCCGTCGACCGACAGCGCGTAGCGCGCGAGCACGTCGCGGCGCCGGGTGGTCAGCAGCGTCTCGACGTAGTCGGCGATCAGGTCGGCGGCCTTGTCCGGCGTCGGTTGGCCCCCGCCGGCGGGGCGGAGTCGGCCGAACGCGTCGCGGGAACGCTCGGTGAGGTGGGTGACGGCCGCGGTGACCAGGGCGTGGCGCGTTCGGAAGTAGTAGGACGTCGAACCCTTCGCGAGGCCGAGTTGTCTGTCGATCGCCTGGTGCGTGATCGCGTGGTTGCCGCCGGCAGCGGCAAGGTCCAGTGCGGCGTCGCAGATCGACTCTCGACGGGACGGGTGGTGAGGCATCTCTCAATCCTCTCAGTGCGTCACGATCCCTCTACGATAATAGAGTCGGGATCATGAGATGGCACCGACGAGCCGCCCGTCCCGCCCCGTCCTTGCAGGTTCCGGCGAGCGCTTTCGCCGCTGCCGCGCACGAACAGGGATTCGTCCTCGACCCCGCTCAGGTCCGGGCGATCGATCGACTGACCACCGACCCCGGGCGCGGGATCTATCTCTGGGGCCCGGTCGGACGGGGCAAGAGTTGGCTGATGGCAACCTACTTCGCGGCACTGCCGACCGATCGCAAGGTCCGCCTCCACTTCCACGAGTTCTTCCGTGACCTGCACACAGCGATTCGGCGGCAGACGGGCGATCTCGACGCGGCGATCGACGACCTCCTCGGCGACGTGTCGGTGGTGTGTTTCGACGAGTTCCACGTTCACGACCCCGCGGACGGCGTGTTCATCGGACGCCTGCTGCCGGCGCTGCTCGACCGCGACGTCCGGCTGATCCTGACCTCGAACCACCCGCCCGGTGATCTGATGCCCAATCCGCTGTTCCATCAGGGCTTCGCTCCGACGATCGACCTGATCGAACGCGCACTGACCGTCGTCACGGTCGACGGACCGACCGACTACCGCACGACCTCCGACCACGCCACCGGCTTCGCCGCGGGCGCATGGGTGACGCCCGGGACCCACGACCAACTCGGCCGGCTCGGCCTGACCGTTCCCCCGCCCTCCGAACAGGTGGAACTGGCACCCGCCGGGCATCCCGTCCGAGCGCTGCGCGCGGAACCGGGATGCCTGTGGTTCGACTTCGCCGACCTGTGCGGACACACCACGGCCCCGGCCGACTATCTCGCCCTGGCATCCCGGTATCACCGCTGGGTGGTCGACGGCGTTCCGGACCTGCACGCGGCCGGACGCGAACCGGCACAACGCTTCGCCAACCTCGTCGACGTTCTGTACGACCACGACATCCACACGGTGTTCCTGGCCGGGACTCCCCTCGACGGCCTGGCGACCGCGGACGCCCGGCTCCCCGTCGAGATCGCGCGGATCACGAGCCGGCTCGGTCAGCTGCGGACCGTCCGAACCGGCGAACCCCGGTCGCCGGAGGGACACCCCGACCGGAAGACCCCAGCGGGTCGCGAGGTGCTCGGTCAACCCGCACGCTGAGAGCGGCCCGCCGGGTCAACCCCGATGGATCGTGTACATCTGCAGGTCCGCGGGCACTCCCCGCGGTGCCGACGCGAACAGCCCCCGCCGGTGTGGGCGGGCCCGCAGCCCGAGCTCGCCGAGCCGGTCCGAGCCCAGAGCGTCCATCGTGGTCGACGACGCCATCACCTTGCCGTCGGCCCCGGCCTGCATGACCCGGGCGGCGACGTTGACGTCGACACCGAGCCAGTCGGCGCCGACCCGGCGCGGGACGCCGGTGTGCACGCCGACCCGCATCCGCGGCCGGAAGCCGCCGTATTCGACCGTCGCGAGCGCGTCCCGCGCGGCGAACGTGGCCTCGAGTGCCCGGTCGGGTCGGGCGAAGACGGCCATCATCCCGTCGCCCATCCGTTTGACGACGTGTCCGCCGTGGTCGATCACGGGCGGTTCGATCGCGCGGGCCACCTCGCGCAGCATCTCGACGGTGGTCTCGTCGCCGGCGGCGAGCGCGAAGTCCGAGTAGCCGACCAGGTCGGTGAACACGACCGTCATCTCCCGGGTGCCGCGGCCGCGACCGGTGCGTTCGAGCAGCGCCTGCCACAGCTGCAATGCCCCGAGGCCGACCTCGCGGGTGGCGCCGGGGGTGTCGTCGAGGAGGCGGTCGGCGACGCGGGCGACCGCCCGTGGACCGCCCGGTCCGGCGGTGGAGAGCGGATCCCCGAACCCGGGGTCGCCGGGCAGCGCCCGCCGCACCCGGCGGACCGCGTCGACGACGGCGGGGGCGGTGTCGACGGACCTGACCCACGCCAGCGCCGCCTCGACGCGGCCGGGGCCGTCCTCCTCCTCGCTCATCACCCGAGTGTAACGACGTGTCACAGCAAAGTAGTGGTGCGGTTGCGCAGGTCGGGGCCTCCGCAACCGCACCACCACCGTCAGCCGGGCGGCCGTCAGGCGTCGCGGCGGTTGATCACGAACAGGGCGCCACCGAACACGATCCCGACGAACACCGTGAAGTACACGAGGCTGCCCCACGGTCCCCAGTGCCAGTCGATGCCCTGATCGGCGCCGAGGAAGTGGTTGGCGTTCGCGAACGGCAGGAACGGCTGGATCTCCCGGCCCACCCGACCGAACAGCCCGAACAGCGACTCGATCAGCAGCGGCCAGAGCAGCAGGAGCGTGATCGCGCCCGCCGACTGGCGCACCAGCGAGCCGACCGCGACCGCGAGGGCCACGCACAGCAGCGCGTAGATCGGCACGCCGTAGACCGTCCGCCACGCCTCTCCGCCGGAGAGCGTCAGCTTCACGCCCGCCTCGGTGCCGGCCGTCGCCTTCGCGATCGCGTAGGCCCCGAACGTCAGCACGAACGTGAGCGCCGCACCGAAGACGCCGATCAGGGCGGCCTTGGTGATCAGTACGGTGTCGCGATGCGGGATCGCCTGGAAGGTCGTGCGGATGATGCCGAAGCGGTACTCGCTGGTCACCGCCAGCGCCGCCATGATCATCAGCACCAGCACGCCGAACCCGGTCACGCCGCTGACGGCGTCGGTCAGGGACGGCAGGAACGGCTCGATGGTGTCCTCGCCGGACGCCCGCTGATCGTTGTACGTGTCCAGGCTGACCTTCGAGGTCAGGCCGATCACGGCGGCCAGCCCGAGACCGAGTGCGATGATCACGGCCGTGCACCACCACGGCGACTTCGTCGAGGTGAGTTTGATTCGTTCTGCTGCCACGACGCCCATCAGAGCGCGCCTCCCATCACGTCCGCGTGGTATTGCACGTCGTCACCGGTCATCTTCATGAATGCGTCCTCGAGGGAACCGCGCTGCGCCGCCAGCTCGTGCAGCACGATGCCCTGGCCACCGGCGATCTGCCCGACCGCGTCCGTGGTGGTGCCGCGCACGATCAGCGCCGCGGCGCCGTCCGCACCGACGCCGTCGGTCTCGACGGCCAGGCCCTGCGCGGCGAGCGCCCCCCGCAGAACCTCGAGCTGCGGGCTGCGCACCCGCACCGACGCCTCCGACGACCGGTCGACGAATTCCTGAACCGGAGAATCGGATACGAGCCGGCCGCGACCGATCACGACGAGATGCTCTGCGGTCAAGGCCATTTCGGAGAGCAGGTGGCTCGACACCAGGACGGTGCGTCCTTCGGCGGCCAGTCGCTGCATGAACTTGCGGATCCAGACGATGCCCTCGGGGTCGAGGCCGTTGACGGGTTCGTCGAACAGCAGCACCTTCGGATCGCCGAGCAGCGCACCGGCCAAGCCGAGCCGCTGCGCCATGCCGAGCGAGAAGCCGCCCGCCTTCTTGCCGGCGACGTCGGTGAGCCCGACGAGACGCAGCACCTCGTCCACCCGGGAACCCGGAATGCCGTTGGAGGCCGCCATCCACTGCAGGTGCGCCTTCGCGGAACGGTTGGGGTGCACCCACTTCGCGTCCAGCAGGGCACCGACCGTGCGCAGCGGCTCGCGCAGCTCGTGGTACGGCTTGCCGTCGATCAACGCGACACCGGCGGTCGGCCGGTCCAGCCCGAGGATCATCCGCATCGTCGTGGACTTGCCCGCACCGTTCGGTCCGAGGAAGCCGGTGACGATGCCGGGACGGACCGAGAAGGTCAGATCGTCGACCGCTCTGACGTCCCCGAACGTCTTCGTCAAACCCCTTACTTCAATCATGACTGCCAGCATCCCGGAAATCGCCGCCGATCACATCCACCCCGGGTCGCGAGTCGTGTCATCCCCGGGGATGACTTCACCCCGGGTTCACCCCGAGATCCGCCCCGCACCCCGGCGGGCACGGCCGCGCCGAGCCCGCCACGCGAGTGGCGCCGTCCACGATCACCGCTGGACACACCGGACGTCGACATCGTTGCTGCACAACCCGATCCACGTGCCCACTCACGAGGCGACCGCGGCCCGCGACCGTCCGGCGCGCATCCGGGTGTCAGCGATGCACCTGCCCGTTGCCACTGCCGACCTCCGGCAGGGTGGGGAATCGGTTGGCCGGGTTCTCCCCCTCGTCGTACACCGTCTGGGGAGGGCCGATCAGCAACGGATCCGGCGCTCCGACGACCCGGACGTCCTTGCCGGTGTAGTCGAACTTCGACAACACCCAGCGCATCGCCTCGAGCCGGGCCCGCTTCTTGTCGTTGGACTTGACGATCGTCCACGGCGCGTGCGGGGTGTCGGTGTAGAACAGCATGTTCTCCTTGGCCTCGGTGTAGGCGTCCCACTTGTCGAGGCTGGCCAGGTCGGTCGGCGACAGCTTCCACTGCTTGACCGGGTCGGTGCTGCGGGCGACGAACCGCGCGTGCTGCTCCTCCCGCCCGACCGAGAACCAGAACTTGATCAGGTGGATGCCGGACTGCACCAGCATCCGCTCGAATTCCGGTGCCGACCTTGTGAATTCGAGGTACTCGGTGGGGGTGCAGTACCCCATCACCCGTTCGACGCCGGCCCGGTTGTACCAGGACCGGTCCATCATCACGATCTCCCCGCCCGCGGGCAGGTGCGCGACGTACCGCTGGAAGTACCACTGGGTGCGCTCGCGTTCGGTGGGCTTCTCGAGCGCCATCACGCGCGCGCCACGCGGGTTGAGGTGTTCGGTGAACCGCTTGATCGCGCCACCCTTGCCCGCCGCGTCGCGGCCCTCGAAGATGATGACGATCTTCTCGTCGTTCTCCTTGACCCATGCCTGCAGCTTCAGCATCTCGATCTGCAGCGCCCGTTTGCGGTGCTCGTACTGCCGGCGGGTCATCTTTTTGTCGTACGGGTATCCGTGCCGCCACGGCGCGTCCGGACCCTCCTCGGGCTTGGCGCGACCGGACTTGCGCAGCAGCTCACCGATCTCGTCGATCTCCGGGGTGACGTCGACCGTCTCCGGTGCGGCCATCGAGAACCGCCCGGTCGGGTCCTGCCCGTCGGCGCCCGCGTGACCGTCGTACTGCTCGTTCACGTAGTCGAGACTACCGCCACGCGGCCGCCGAGTCAGGGCACTCGAGCCGGTTCACAGGTCCGGCGACGACGCCTGCGCCCAGAACCGCTTCGGGATCCGGCCCGCCAGTCGCGCCTGGTGACCGGCGGTCACGGCCGCGGCCATCGCCGACGCCATCAGCGCCGGGTGCTTCGCGCGGGTGACCGCGGTAGCCAGCAGCACCGCGTCGCAGCCGAGTTCCATCGCCAGCGCCGCATCACTGGCGGTGCCGATGCCCGCGTCGAGGATCACCGGCACACCGGCCGCCTCGACGATCATCTCGATGTTGTGCGGGTTGCAGATGCCCAGACCGGTCCCGATCGGCGCACCGAGCGGCATGACCGCCGCACAGCCGACGTCCTCGAGCCGCTTCGCCAGTACCGGGTCGTCCGTCGTGTACGGCAGGACGATGAACCCGTCGTCGACGAGTTGTTCTGCGGCACTGACCAGTTCGATGGCATCGGGCAGCAGCGTGCGGTCGTCGGCGATGACCTCGAGCTTGACCCAGTCGGTCTCGAGCGCCTCCCGCGCCAGCCGCGCCGTCAGCACCGCCTCCGCCGCCCCACGGCAGCCCGCGGTGTTCGGCAGAGGCGCGATGTCCAACCGGCGCAACAGGTCCAGCACCCCGGTACCGCCGACCGCGTCGACGCGGCGCATCGCGACCGTGGTCAGCTCGGTGCCCGACGCGACGAGGGCCTCCTCCAGCACGGCCAGGTTCGCGGCGCCGCCTGTGCCCATGATCAGCCGGGACCCGAACGTCCGGTCGGCGATCGTCAGCTTGTCAGCCACCCTGCACCGCCGTGAGAATCTCAATCTCCCAACCCTTTTCGACGGGCCGATCCCACTGGGTCCGCGGGAACACCACCCCGTCGACCGCGACGGCGATGCCCTTCTCCGGCAGCCCGAGGTGGGCGAGAAGCTGCGCCACCGTCAGCGGCTCGGACAACTGATGGTCCTCGCCGTTGACGGTGATCCCGATGTTCACCTGGTCAGTCATCGAACTCCTCACTCGTGTGTCGACACCAGTGTGCCGAAGCGTTCGGGCCGGCAGGTCTGCGCCGCCGGCAGCGGCGTCCCCGACAGTTCCGCGACCACCGCGTCCGCGGACAGCGGGGTCAGCAGGATCCCGTTGCGTCCGTGCCCGGCGGCCAGGACCACCCGGTCGGTGACCCGGCCGAGGATCGGCAGGTTGTCCGGGCTCATCGGCCGCAGACCGGCCGCCGTCTCGTGCAGCTCGTACTCGCCGATGCTCGGCATCAGGGTTTGCGCGTCGGCGATCAGGTCCCGGACCCCGGCGACCGTCACCGCGGTGTCGTCCCCGGACTCGTGCTGGGTGGCGCCGACGACGAGACCGTCGCCGCGGGGCACCAGGTAGACGGGCCGGCCGTGGACGCTCGCCCGGATCGTCTGGCTCGGCGCGGGCGCGACCCCGGGACGGTGGTGCAGGCGCAGCACCTCCCCCTTGACCGGCCGCACCGGGAGACCGGGCCACAGCCGCGCCGCGGCGGTGCCTGCGGCCAGGACCACCTGGTCGGCGGGGAGCGACTCCGGGTCGGTGACGGCCTGCGCCACGAACGTGACACCGGCCGCGGTGCACGCGGCCCGCAGGGCCCGCACCAGGGCGCGGTTGTCGACGGCGAACTCGGCGGCGGCCAGCAGCGCCAGCCGGATCGTCGGCGCCAGCGACGGTTCCGCGGCCCGGATCTGCGCACGATCGAGCAGGTCGAGGTGGTATCCGCGCCCGTCCAGCCACTCCGCGACCGTGCGCAGGTCGGCGGCGTCCGCCGCGTCCAGCGCGACGGTCATCGAGCTCTGCGAGGTGAACAGCACCTCCCCCGTGGTGCGCTCGAGCTCCGCCCCGAAGTCGGGCCACCGGTCCAGCGAGGCGGCCCCGACGGCGAGCAGTTCGTCCTCGCCGGGCCAGCCCTCGGACAGCGGAGCCAGCATCCCGCCGGCCACCCACGACGCCCCCGACCCGACGTCGGGGTCGTACAGCGTGACGGCCCACCCGGCTCGGGACGCGCGCCAGGCGATCGACAGCCCGATCACGCCGCCGCCGACCACCGCGACGGTTCTGCTCATCACTCCACCTCACTCCCTGCGCCGGCATGATCCGGATCAGGTCTGACGGTCGGGGCTCGCGCGGCCCCCTCTCAGCCCCGCGTCCGCCGGGACTCCCGTGTCACATTCGTTCCCACAGAGACTACCGTGGACGTGTGCCAACCTCGCATGCCGGTCATCGGCCGTCCCCGCGTGAACGTCTCGCCGCCGCACGTCTGTACCTGTGCACCGACGCCCGCCGCGATCGCGGCGACCTCGCGAAGTTCGCCGACGCCGCCCTCTCCGGCGGTGTCGACATCATCCAGCTCCGCGACAAGGGCTCGGCCGGGGAGCGGGAGTTCGGGAAGCTCGAGGCCCGCGAGGAGTTGGCGTTGCTCGCGGAACTGGCCGCCGTGTGCCGCAGGCACGGCGCGCTGCTGGCCGTCAACGACCGCGCCGACATGGCGCTGGCCGCCGGCGCCGACGTGCTGCACCTCGGGCAGGGCGACCTGCCGGTGCACTACGCCCGCCAGATCGTCGGACCGGACGTGGTGATCGGGCGGTCCACCCACAGCCGCGCACAGGCGCAGCTGGCGGCGATCGAGGACGACGTCGACTACTTCTGCACCGGACCGGTGTGGGCGACCCCCACCAAGCCGGGCCGTACCGCGTCCGGGCTGGACCTCGTCCGCTCGACCGCCGAGTCCGAGCCGTCGATGCCGTGGTTCGCGATCGGCGGCATCGACGAGCAGCGGCTCCCCGAGGTGCTCGACGCCGGCGCGAACCGGATCGTCGTGGTCCGCGCGATCACCGAGGCCCGTGACCCGCAGGCCGCGGCCCGGGCCCTCGCCGACACCCTCGCCCGCAACGCGGCCGCCGCCACGCACTGACCCAACGGTTCCCGAGACGGCCGGCCGCCCGGGCCGGGTTCAGTCGAGCCAGGACAGGACGGTGGACGGCGACAGCCGCAGCACGGAAGCGGGCAGCCGGTCCCGCAGTCCCCGGTCCGCGGTCACGACGGCGGTGACCTCGCCCGGCTCGCCCGCGAGCGCGGTCACCGTTCCGGGACGCGCGGCGAGAGTGGCCAGGGCGTCGTCTCCGCTGCCTGCCGCGACGTGGACCGGGACCCGGGTGTCCATCCCGGCGACCGCTGCGGCCTGGCCTTCGAGCACCGCCTCGACCCGGGGCAGCCAGCCGAAGCCGCCGCCGGGAAGTTCGATCGTGCGCGGCATCGTCCCGGCGAGGTCGGCGAGCAGCCGGCCGGTGGCGCCGGCGCGGTCGCGCCACCACCCGTCGGGGCGGGACCCGAGGACATTGGCGGTGTCGAGGAGCAGCCGGATCGGGACGGCGCGCAGGCCGGGCCAGCTGGCCGCGAATCCGGGATGCAGTGGCAGGTCCGTCACCTGGTCCTCCGGCACCCAGCGCAGTTCGGTGCTCTCCCGGTTCGGCACGGTCTCGAGTGCGTGTGCGGCGTCCGCGATCACGGTGGTGTAGGTCCAGCCACCGCTGCCGGCACGGGCGGTGACCCGCTCGGCCCGCACCCGCAGGTGCTCGGCCGCGATCCCGGCCTCCTCCTCGGCCTCCCGGACCGCGGCGTGAGTGGTGGTCTCGTGCGAGTCCCGCGCACCGCCGGGCAGCGCCCAGGTGCCGCCCTGGTGACTCCACGCGGCGCGGTGCTGCAGCAGGACCGCCGACCCGCCACCGGGGGCCGGGGCGCGCAACAGCAACCCGGCGGCGCCGAACCGCCCCCAATAGCGGCTGCCGTCGTCGCTGTTCGACCAGCCGTCCCCGTCACCGTGCATCGACTTCGCTCCACCTGTCCCGTGCTCGACGATCACCCCGCGCCCGACCGACGAGCCGGGCGTGAGACGAAACATGTGCCCGACGAACATAGCCAGTCGTGGAACCCGAAGCGCGGTTACTGCTTATATGCTGCCCTTTGTCCGGCGATCGAGCCAGATCCGGAGGGATACGCGGGTGGTGATTCGGGTGGTCCCCTCGACGCAGCCGCGCGCCGTCGAGCCGGACTCCGACCCAGACCGGGTGTCGGCGCGAATCCGCGAGTTCGTGCGCACGACCCCGGCCCGCCTGACCGTGCTCGGGGTCGGGTTGGTCGTCGTCGCGATCGTCTCCGGGACCGTCGCCGCGGTCCAGGTCGCAGACCGGCAGCAGACCCTCGACGCCCTGCACAGCGAGGTCGAGCCGCTGGCGTACGCCGCGCAGGACCTCTACAGCGCACTGTCGGTCGCCGACGCCGCCGCCGCGACGGCGTTCATCTCCGGCGGCGTCGAGCCGACGGCGGTCCGGGACCGGTACACGACCGCGATCAGCGAGGCGTCGGCGGACCTCGTGGACGCCTCGGCCGGGATCGAACAGTCCGACGCCGTCTCCCACGACCTGCTGACCCAGTTGTCGGTGGGTGTGCCGGTGTACACCGGCCTGGTCGAGACGGCCCGCACGAACAACCGGGACGAGCACCCGGTGGGGTCGGCGTACCTGAGCGAGGCGTCGAACCTGATGCAGTCGACGCTGCTGCCGCTGGCCGAGCGGCTGCATTCGGTGCAGGCGGCGAGGGTGGTACGCACCCAGGCCGAGTTCGCGACGCCGCCGTGGCCGGCGATCGTGCTGCTGGTGGTCACGCTGGTGTCGCTGGTGGTCGCCCAAGTGCTGCTCGCCCGCGGGACCCGGCGCCGGCTCAACGCCGGGCTGATCGTCGCGTCGTTGGCGGTCGCGGCCTCGCTGGGCTGGCTGGTGACCGCCGGGGTCGTCTCGGCGGCGGCCACCTCGCGGGCCCTCGACGAGGGCGCCCGGCCGCTGTCTGACCTGACCGCGGGCCGCATCCTCGCGCAGCAGGCCCGTTCCGACGAGACACTGGGCCTGGTGCGCCGGGACTTCACCGGGAGTTTCGACGCCCAGTTCCGCCATCACGTCGACGACCTCGGCGAGGCGCTCGGCGCGCTGGCCGAGGACGGCGGGCACGCCGTCGCGGACCAGATCGCGTCCGCTCGGCACGCGCTCGACGGATGGTCGACGGCGCACGTCCGGCTGATGACGATGCTCTCGCGCGGCGACTGGACGGGCGCCACCGAGGTCGCGATCGGGCCGGGGAACGACGGCGCGGCCGCCGAGTACGCCCAGGCCGATTCGAGTCTGTCGACCGCGATCGAGGAGACGCGGACCGAGCTGCGTGGCGGCATCGAGCGGGCGGTGACGACGCTGACCGGGCTCTCAGCGGGCACACTGGTGTTGGCGGCAGTGGCGGTCGCGGGCATCGCGGCCGGTGTGTGGCCGCGATTGCGGGAGTACCAGTGAACAGGTGCGGTCGACCGACGAGACCCTCCCCGCGGGGGTGCCGGTGTCACCGCGGCGCGCTGACCACGGCGGCGGCCGTGGTCGCGGTCCTGAGCTGTGGGTGCGCTGCGGTCGAGACGGCCGAGCCGCCGGCCCACCCGCCGTACACCCAGCAGCCGATCCCGTCGGGCGCGGCGGTGGCCCCGCCGCCGGCCTCCACGGCCGCCGCCCCGGACTGCGGGGATCCGACCGCGAGCCTGCGACCGTTCCCGCCCGGCGAGACGCCTGCGTCCCCGGCCCTGGACCGCATCCGCGAGCGCGGCCGGCTGGTCGTCGGCCTCGACACGTCGAGCAACCTGTTCAGTTTCCTGGACCCGGCGACCGGCACCATCGAAGGTTTCGACGTCGACATCGCCCGCGAGGTGGCCCGCGACCTCTTCGGCGACCCGCAGCGTGTCGACTTCCGGGTCGTCGCGGCGAAGGACCGCGTCCCGGCGTTGCAGGCGGGGACCGTGGACATCGTGGTGGAGACGATGACCGTCACGTGTGAGCGGCGCGCGCAGATCGCGTTCTCGACGGTGTACTTCGAGGCACGGCAGCGGGTGCTCGCGATGCGGGGGTCGGGGGTCGAGAGCGCGGCCGACCTCGACGGCCGGCGGGTGTGCACGGTGGTGGACACGACGAACCTGCAGCACATCCAGCAGGTGCAGCCGGCCGCGACGGTGGTGACGGTGCAGAACTGGGCCGACTGTCTGGTGGTGCTGCAACAACGTCAGGTCGACGCGGTCACCACCGACGACTCGATCCTCGCGGGCCTGGCCGTGCAGGATCCGAATCTCGAGATCGTCGGTCCCGGCTTCAGTTACGAGCCGTACGGGGTCGGCGTGAACAAGGCCGACACCGATCTGGTGCGGCACGTGAACGGCACCCTCGAACGAATCCGCACGGACGGGACGTGGCAGCGGATCCACGAGCGCTGGCTCAACGTCCTGGGCCCGCCACCGCCGCCGCCGACCCCCCGCTACGAGGACTGACCGATGACCGACGACGTCGACCCTCCTCCGGCGGCCGAACACACCCAGGCCGTCCGGCCCACACAGGCCTCGCCGCCGACACAGGCCTCGCCACCGACGCAGGCCGGGGCGCCCTCCCCGGCCACGCGCGCCACGGCCGCGGGATCCGTGCCGACCCGGGGCAGCGGCCGCCGGTCCCGGTCGGGGCGCTCGCGGACCAGTGTGCGTCGCCGGATCGGTGCCGGACTGGTGGAGGTGCCGGCCGTCCGCATCCCCGACCCAGTGACCGCGGTGTTGGCGGAACCCGTTGTCGCCGAGAGCAAACGGTTCTGCTGGAAGTGCGGCGCGGCGGTGGGCCGCGGCGGGCCGGACGACACCGCGGGCAGCTGCACGAACTGCGGCACGGCGTTCGACTTCGCGCCGAAACTCGCCATCGGCGAGTTGGTGGCCGGGCAGTACGAGGTGCAGGGCTGCATTGCCCACGGGGGTCTCGGCTGGATCCACCTGGCGGTGGACCGCAACGTCTCCGACCGGTGGGTGGTGCTCAAGGGCCTGTTGCACTCCGGGGACGCGGAGGCGCAGGCCGTCGCGTTGGCGGAGCGGCAGTTCCTCGCCGAGGTGGAGCACCCGAGCATCGTGAAGATCTTCAACTTCGTCGAGCACCCGAGG
Organism: Rhodococcus olei; assembly: GCF_039540555.1. Classification (NCBI taxonomy): domain Bacteria; kingdom Bacillati; phylum Actinomycetota; class Actinomycetes; order Mycobacteriales; family Nocardiaceae; genus Rhodococcus; species Rhodococcus olei. Next base: position 366,399 of record NZ_BAABFB010000066.1, read on the forward strand.
CCGAACGGCATCGGGTACATCGTGATGGAGTACGTCGGCGGCCGGTCGCTGCGCGAGGTCCTGCGCAGCTGTCAACGGCCGCAGCGGTTGCCGGTCGAGCAGGCGATCGCCTATGTGCTCGAGGTGCTGCCCGCACTGGACCACCTGCACTCGATCGGCTTGGCGTACAACGACCTCAAGCCGGAGAACATCATGGTCACCGACGATCAGGTGAAGCTGATCGACCTCGGCGCGGTCGCCGGACTGGAGGACTTCGGCTACCTGTACGGCACCCCTGGGTATCAGGCACCCGAGATCATCCGGACCGGACCGACGGTCGCCACCGACATCTACACCGTGGGCCGCACCCTGGCCGTGCTGTGTCTCAACCTGCCGTCGGAGAAGGGCCGCTACCGCGACGGCATCCCGAGCCCCGACGACGCACCGCTGCTGGCCGAGCACGAGTCGCTGTATCGATTCCTGGTGCGCGCCACCGACCCCGACCCCGACCGTCGGTTCCCGAGCGCCGCCGCCGCGGCCGCACAGCTCACCGGTGTGCTTCGCGAGGTCCTGGCCCAGCAGACCGGCGAGGAACGACCCGGGCTGTCGGAGATGTTCAGCCCGGGCCGGACCGTGTTCGGCGCCGAATCGGCGGTGCACGGCACGGACGTCTACCTCGACGGTCGTGCGCGCGACGTCGCGATCGAGGGACGGGACGTCGTTGCGGCACTGGCGGTTCCGCTGTTCGATCCGTCCGACCCGAGTGCGGCGCTGATCGCGGCGACGACTCAGGCCGAGCCCGCGCAGACGCTCGACGCGATCCGCCGGGCCCGCGCGAACGGCCTCGAACACACCGTGGACGGCGGCCCCGGATTCACCGCGGAGATCGCGCTGGCGGAGGCGAAGGCCCTCCTCGACCTCGGTGACGGGACGTCCGCAGGCCGGGTCCTCGACACGATCGCCTCCGCCCGCGGCGGGGACTGGCGGGTCGACTGGTATCGCGGCATGGTGGCGTTGCTGGCCGGCGAATACGAGTCCGCGATGACCGAGTTCGACTCCACGCTGGCCGCGCTGCCCGGTGAGATCGCCCCGAAGCTCGCGCTGGCCGCGACCGCGGAACTGGTCCTGCAGCACCGGAACCCGGACGATCCCGAACGGTGGCGGGCGCTGGCCGAGCGCTATTACCGCACCGTGTGGCGCACCGACCGCGCTGTGGTGAGCGCGGCCTTCGGCCTGTCCCGCCAGCTCGCCGACCGGGGCGACATCGCCGCGGCGGTGGCCGCGCTGGACCAGATCCCGGCGACGTCACGGCTGTTCGCGACCGCGCGCATGACCGCGGCACTGACCCGGTTGTCCGGGCCGCGGATCGCGGACCTCGACGAGACGGCCTTGCGGGACGCGGCGCACCGGGTCGAGTCCCTGTCGGCCGACGAGGGCCGGGCGCCGCAGATGCGAGCCGTGGTGCTCGGCACCGCACTCGACTGGCTGCTGTCCGGTCACGTCGCCGACGACGGGCAGATCCTCGGTGCCGAGTTCACCGAACGCGGCCTGCGCACGGGCACCGAGTCCGCGCTGCGGTCGCTGGCACGCAACACCTCCGATGCCCGGCACCGGTATGCGCTCGTCGACCTGGCGAACCGGGTGCGTCCCCGCACCTGGTGGTGAGGCCGCCGTGCCGAGTCAGACCCGCAGCAGCAGGGCCGCGGCGAGGACGGAACCTGCGGCCGCGAGGCCGTAGCAGCACACCGCGGTCACCGTGCCCCCGCGGCGCAGGCCCAGACCGTGACGGAGCACGAAGCGGAAGCGGTGCGCCCAGTGGAACAGACCGAGCAGGCACACGCCGAAGAGCACCAGCCGGGTGAGCGGGTTGCGGACGAGCCCGAGCAGGTCGTCGCGGTTCGGGGCGCCCAGCCAGCCGAGCGGCACGGCGACACCGAAGATCGCCAGCAGCACCGGGACCACCATCGCGGTCGCCATTCCACCGGCACTGAACAGGAGCCACAGGATCGGTTCCGGTGTGCGCCGCGTCGCCGGCCGACCGTGCGTCATCGCAGCACCAGCCAACCGATGCCGACGGTCACCAGGACCCACACCGCATAGTGGACGCCCAGCACCGCACGAGGCGAAACACGATGTCCGCCAACCCGAACCACCATCGCCCGCGGCGCGAGCGCGAACCAGGTCACCGTGTGCAGCAGCACGAACGCGAGCGCGATCAGATTCAGCGCCACCGTCCACGGATTCGCCGCGAAGTCCAGGAATCGCTGGTACCGGTCCGCTCCCCCGCTCACCGCCGCGACCAGCATCAGCAGGAACACCACGAACCACGCGACGAACACGCAGCTGACCTCGCGCAGCGCGAACAGCAGGTAGGACCGCCGCCGCAGCCACCACAGCCGGGGCACCGGTTGCCGGTACAGGGCGGGCGCGCTCACCGCGATCCCCTCGGCAGCAGGAGCGCCGCGAGGCTGCGGCCGGCCGCGGTCAGCTTGTAACGCTGGATCGCCCCGGCCGGGTCGACGCCCTTGGGGCAGGCGGTCGAGCATTCACCGACGTACGTGCACGCCCAGATCCCGTCGGGCGAGTTCAGGACGTCGCGCCGATCCGCGGAACCGTCGTCGCGCGAGTCCAGGTTGTAGCGTTGCGCGAGCGCGATCGCGGCCGGGCCGACGAACGCCGGGTCGAGCGCGTAGACCGGGCACGCCGAGTAGCAGAGCATGCAGTTGATGCACATACTGAACTTCTTGTAGTCGTCCAATTCCTCGGGCGTCTGCAGATTTTCGCCGTCACCGTCCTCCTCGTCCCGGATGATCCAGGGCTTGACCTCCGGCAGTTTGCGCATGAAGTCACCGATGTCGACGACGAGATCGCGGATCACCGGGAAGTTGCGCAGCGGCTCGACGCGCACGGGTCCGGGCGCGTAGTCCGCCAGGAAGGTGGCGCACGCGAGTTTCGGCTCGCCGTCGACGGTCATTCCGCAACTGCCGCAGATCCCCATCCGGCACGACCACCGGTAGGACACCGTGCCGTCGACATGGTCCTTGATGTGGTTGAGTCCGTCGAGAATCGCCCACTCGCGGCGCAGGGGCACCTCGTAGGACTGGAGCACCGGCTCGTTGTCCCGCCCGGGGCGGTACCGGGACACCTGCATCGTCATCCGCTCCATCGGCGAATCACCTCCCGTAGACCCGTTCTCCCGGCGGCCACCGGGTGATCGTCACCGGCAGGAGTTCGACACGACCCCGGCCGTCGGGCTCCCTCCGGATCAGCGAGTGCGCCAGATACCGCCGGTCGTCCCGCGCCGGGAAGTCGGTCCGCTGGTGCGCGCCCCGCGACTCCTCCCGGCGCAGCGCGGAGGTCACGATCGTCTCGGCCACGTCCAGCATCGCCGACAGCTCCAGCTGGGCGGTCAGCTCGGTGTTGAACGTGCGGCTGTGGTCGTCGATCGAGGCGCGCGCGAACCGCTCCCGCAGCTCGTGCATCTTCTCCACCGCGGCGCCGAGTGTGCGCCCGTCCCGGTATATCCCGGCGGCCTCCTCGAGGGTGTGCTGCATGTCGACGCGGACGTCCGCGATCCGCTCCCCGCCGTCGGCGGCCCGGGCCAGCATCCGCTCGATCCGCCGCTCCTCGTCCCGCCCCTGTGCCAGCGCCGCGTCGTCCGGGCCGGGTGGGTTCGCGGCGACGAACTCGGCGGCCGCCCGGCCTGCGCGCGCGCCAAACACCAGCAGCTCCGGCAGCGAGTTCGAGCCGAGGCGGTTCGCACCGTTGATGCTGACGCACGCGACCTCGCCGGCCGCGTACAGCCCCGGCATCGGTGTGGCCCCGTGGATGTCGGTGTGGACGCCGCCCATCATGTAGTGCACGACCGGGCGCACCGGCACCAGATCGGTGACCGGGTCGATGTGCTCGTAGTCGCGGCACAATTCGCGTACGAACGGCAGCTTGGTGTCGATCACCTCGGCGCCGAGGTGGCGCAGGTCGAGGTGCACGACCGGCCCGTACGGCGAGTCGATGGTCCGGCCCTTCTCCATCTCGTGCACGAAGGCCTGCGACAGCCGGTCCCGGGGCCCCAGTTCCATGCTGCGCAGCCTGGGCTCGGGGGTCGGCGTCCCCAGGTCGTAGTCCTGCAGGTAGCGGTAGCCGTCCTTGTTGAGCAGCCAGCCGCCCTCGGCACGCGTCGCCTCGGTGATCAGGATGCCGGTGAACGGCAGCCCGGTCGGGTGGTACTGGACGAACTCCATGTCCTTGAGCGGGGCACCCGCGCGATACGCCAACGCCATCCCGTCGCCGGTCTTGATGTTCGCGTTGGTCGTGAACGGGAAGACCCGCCCGCATCCGCCGGTGCACACGATCACGGCGCCGGCGAGGATCGTCTCGACCCGGCCGGTGGCCAGCTCGACCGCCACCAGGCCCCGCACGCGTCCCTCGTCGACGAGCAGCGTCGTCGCGAACCACTCGTCGTAGCGGACCACGTCGCGATACGACAGCGTCGTCTGGAACAGCGTGTGCAGCAGGTGGAATCCGGTCTTGTCGGCCGCGAACCAGGTGCGCAGCTTCCGCATCCCGCCGAACGCCCGAACCGCGATGTGCCCGTCGGGCTTCCGGCTCCACGGACACCCCCAGTGCTCGAGCCGCAGCAGTTCGCGCGGCGCCTCCGCGACGAACGCCTCGACCGCGTCCTGGTCGCAGAGCCAGTCGCCGCCGGAGACGGTGTCGTAGGCGTGTTCGTCGAGGCTGTCGTCGGCACCCGCGACCGCGGCGGCGCCGCCCTCGGCGGAGACCGTGTGGCTGCGCATCGGGTACACCTTGGACACGATCGCCACGTTCAGGCCGGGGTCGGCCTCGGCGACCGCGATGGCGGCCCGCAATCCGGCCCCGCCCCCGCCGAGCACCACGATGTCGTGTGAGACGGTCATCGGAGGTCCGGTCAGGCCTCGTGGTCGCCGCTGTGCTCGTCCACGAGGACCTTGCCGTCGTGGCGGACGATGCGGACGCGGATGCTTCCGTCGTGGAACACGTGGCGGATGCGGCGGCAGCCGCACTCGTAGGTCATGTCGTCGAATTGGAGGCCTTCGGAATCGTCTTCGACGTGACGTTCCCCGCCGTACATGCCGCCGCACGGGGCACGTTCGGAGACGAAGGAGCTCTTGGTGGCGATCATCGACCGCCTCCTCCTGCACTGAGCGATGGTGGTGTGGCTCACATTCACGATACCGGCCCCGCCCGCCCGGCACGACCCCCCGACCGGCACCGGCCGCCGGGCCGACGTCGGGAGCCGGCCGCGGTTCGCCCGCTACACCCCCACCAGCGCCGCGGACGCCCGGGCGATCGCGAGCTCCTCGTCGGTCGGCACCACCAACACCGTCACCCGCGATGCGTCGGTCGAGATCACTCGCGCGACATGCTCTTTCGCCCCGTTGCGCGCCGGGTCCACCTCGATGCCGAGCCCCTCGAGACCGGCGAGGGCGTCGGCGCGCACATCGGCGGCGTTCTCCCCCACCCCGGCGGTGAAGGTGATCGTGTCGACGCGGCCCAGCGTCACCAGGTACGCGCCGATGTACTTGCGCAGCCGGTGGATGTACACGTCGTACGCCAGGGTGGCCGACTCGTCGCCGGAGTCGATCAGGCGCCGCAGCTCGCGGAAGTCGTTGACGCCGGAGAGGCCCTTGAGCCCGGAACGACGGTTCAGCAGCTCGTCGAGCGCGTCTATGTCCAGGTCGGCGCTGCGCCGCAGGTGCATCACGATGCCCGGGTCGATGTCGCCGCTGCGCGTGCCCATCACCAGACCCTCGAGCGGGGTCAGTCCCATCGACGTGTCCACCGCGACGCCGCCGGCGATCGCCGACGCGGAGGCACCGTTGCCCAGGTGCAGCACGATCTGGTTGAGCTCGCCGGGGTCACGACCGAGGAACTGCGCCACCTGACCGGAGACGTACTCGTGTGAGGTGCCGTGGAACCCGTAGCGGCGCACGCCGTGGGCGCGGGCCACCTCGGCGTCGATCGCGTAGGTGCGGGCCGGGGCGGGCAGCGTGTGGAAGAACGCGGTGTCGAACACGGCGACGTGCGGAACGTTCGGCAGCTCCCGCATCGCGCCCACGATGCCGATCACGTTCGCCGGATTGTGCAGCGGCGCAAGCGAGGACAGCCGGGCGATCTCGGCGAGCACCTCGTCGGTGATCACGGTGGGCCGGTAGAACACCTCACCACCGTGCACCACCCGGTGCCCGACCGCCGCGATGCCGGCTCGGTGCAGGTCCAGGCCGGCCTCGGTGAACATCGCGAACGCCAGCCGCAGCCCCTCTGCGTGGTCGGCGATCGCCCCGCGGTGCTCACCCTCCCGATCACCGTGGCGCTGGGTGATCCGGCCGTCCGGTTCGCCGATCCGCTCCACCAGGCCCGACGCGATGGCCACCCCGGCCGCCGGGTCGACGAGCTGGTACTTGATCGACGACGACCCCGAATTGACCACGAGCACCGAATCTTTCACGACCGGTCCCCCTTCGCGGTCGCCTGCGCCTGGATCGCGGTGATCGCGACGGTGTTGACGATGTCCTGGACCAGCGCGCCCCGGGACAGGTCGTTGACCGGTTTGTTCAGGCCCTGCAGGACCGGTCCGACCGCCACCGCACCGGCGCTGCGCTGCACCGCCTTGTAGGTGTTGTTGCCGGTGTTCAGGTCCGGGAACACGAACACCGTCGCCCGCCCCGCGACCTGGGAGTCCGGGAGTTTCGCGGTGGCGACGCTCGGCTCGATCGCGGCGTCGTACTGGATCGGCCCCTCGACCAGCAGGTCCGGACGCCGCTCACGCACCAGCGCGGTCGCCGTCCGCACCTTGTCGACGTCGACGCCGGCCCCGGATTCACCGGTCGAGTACGACAGCATCGCGATCCGCGGGTCGATGCCGAAGGCGGCGGCGGTGCCGGCGGAGGAGATCGCGATGTCGGCGAGCTGCTCCGCGGTCGGGTCGGGTACGACCGCACAGTCGCCGTACGCGAGCACCCGGTCGGCCAGGCACATCAGAAAGATGCTCGACACCGTCGACACCCCGGGCTGGGTGCGGATGATCTCGAACGCCGGCCGGATCGTGTGCGCGGTGGTGTGGACGGCACCGGAGACCATTCCGTCGGCGATTCCGGTGTGCACCATCATCGTTCCGAAATAGGAGACGTCCGTCATCACCTCCCGGGCGCGGGCGGCGGTCATCCCCTTGTGGGCCCGCAGCCGGGCGTACTCCTCGGCGAACCTCTCGGTGTACTCGCAGTACTGCGGTGTCAGCACCGCCGCGCCGTCCAGGTCCACGCCCAGCTCCGCGCCCCGGCGCCGCACCGCCGACTCGTCGCCGAGAATCGTCAGGTCCGCGACCCGGCGCTGCAGCAGCCGTCCCGCCGCGCGCAGGATGCGGTCGTCTCCGCCCTCGGGCAGCACGATGTGCCTGCGATCGGCGCGGGCGCGTTCGACCAGCTGGTATTCGAACATCTGCGGGGTGACCACCTCCGGCCGCTCGACCCGCAGCCACTCCAGCAGATCGGAGGCGTCGACCCGCTGTTCCATCAACGTGAGCGCGGAGTCGACCTTGCGCTGCGACCCGACCGCGACCCGGCCGCGGGTGCGCGACGCGGTGGACGCGGTGTCGAAGGTGCCGAGGTCGGTGGTCAGGATCGGCAGGCTCGGCCGCAGGCCGGTGATGAGTTTCGCGATCGACGGGTGCGGGCGCAGGCCCCCGTTCATGATGATCCCCGCCAGCGACGGGAATCCCTCCGCCTCATGGGCATTGACGACCGACAGCAGCACGTCGGAGCGGTCGGCGGGCGCGATCACCACGACGCCGTCGGTCAGTCGCTCGAGGATGTGCTCGGCGGTCATCCCGCCGACCATCACCCGCAACGCCTCCCGCTGCAGCAGCCCCGGGTCACCGCTGTAGAGGTCGCCGCCCAGCGCCGTGAGCAGCTCGGCCATCGTCGGGGCCACCAGCAGCGGAACCTCCGGCAGACTCCACACCGGCACCTGCATCGGCACCAGCGCCACCGCGACCGCGTCCAGGTCCTCGGGGGCGCAGCGGTTGACCACGACCCCGACCAGGTGCGCGTGCTGCGAGCGCAGTTCGGCGGCGCTGATCCGGGCGAGCTGGAGGATCTCGGCGGGGCTGCGGCCGGCGCCGCGCAACGCGAGCAGCACCGGTGCGTCGAGATTCACCGCGACCCGGGCGTTGAACCCGAGCTCGCTCGGGCTGGCGACATCGGTGTAGTCGCTGCCGACGATCACCACCGCATCGCACTGTTCGGCGACGGCGTGATAGCGCGCGACGATCTCGCCGAGCGCGAGCTCGGGGTCGGCGTGCACCTGCTCGTAGGTGACGCCGACCGCCTGCTCGTAGGTCAGGTCGACGGTGGTGTGCTCGAGCAGCAGTTCGAGGATGTAGTCGGGCTCGTCGGTCGAGCGCGCGATCGGCCGGAAGACCCCGACCCGGGCGGTCGACCCGCACAGCATCTGCAGCACGCCCAGCGCGATCGTCGACTTGCCGGTGTCTCCTTCCGGGGAGGCGATGTAGACGCTCGAGACTGCCGACGCTGGCGCTGTCATGCCCGCCAGCCTAGTGGCGCCGACCGGGGTGCGTGGGCCCCGTGCGTGGTGACGGCGGTTACGCGGGCAGTGCCGCCCCGAGGCGCCCGGCCCGCACGAGAACCCAGGTGAGTTCGGGATGGACGATGTCGCTGTGCGCGCCGGCCGGGGGGCGGCCGTGCGCCACGACAGCGGATGCGTCGACGTTGAGCAGCCCACCGGCCGCGAACGGATAGTCGGCTCCGACACCACCCAGCACCTCCGTCGGCGCGCCGTACGCGCCGACCGCACCGAGAGCGCTCCACCGGGTCCGACGGTCCTCGGCCGCGGCCGCGTCGCAACCGGAGACCGCCGAGGCGATCGGATACAGCACACCGAGCGCGTCGTCGTGGCTCGAGAAACACACCGTGAGGGGCCCGTCCACACGGGCCGTGGACCCGGCGAGTGCGCCGCCGCGGGCCGGGTCGAACGGCAGCCGGTCCGCGAACGCGAACGCCGAGAACGCCGGCTGCAGCAGCGTCACCGACTTCACCGGCGACGGGTCCGCGGTGTCGGGCAGCCCCGCCAGCGCGAAGGACACCACACGGCAGCCGAAGCTGTGCCCGACCAGGTGCACGCGCACCCCGGGCAGCCGGTCGTGTACGTCACCGACCAGCGGCCCGAGCCCACGCAGCCCGACCACCCCGGCACGATTCTTCATCTGCCAGTACGTCAGCTGGCGCAGCGCCTCCTTCGCCCCGTTCCACACGCCGCGCAGCGCATCGCCGAGTCCGGCGGCTCCGCCGACGCCCTCCGCGTCCACCTCGACGCCGCACTCGGACAGCGCGGTGACGAAGTCCTCGAACACCGTGGCCGGGTCCGCGTCGGCGCCGAGCATCCCGGGCAGTGCGCCCGCGTCGGCGCCGCTCTCCCCGTCGTCGAACCCGCTCGACGTCGCCAGGGCGAACGAGCGCAGCAGTGCGAGCATCTCGCCGACGGCGCCGGGATCCGGTGGGGTCGCGAGGAGTTCGGCGATCCGTTGCAACTCCGACCGACCGGCGGGGAACAGCGATCCGAGCACGGCGAGCTGCGCCGCATCCAGCGCCGGATCGCCGGCAGGCACGGTGGCCCGCGTGTCCAGAGACGCGCCGCCGTCGTCCCACCCCGACGGGCCGCCTGCGTCGGTCGCCGGTGCCGGCTCGAAGTCCGGGATCGGACCGTCGCTCCACAGTTCGGACGGCCACAGCACGCCGACGAATCCGACGCGACGGTCGTCGCCGAGTTGCGGCGCGAGCAGGCCGAGCCAGTTGTCGTACAACCGGCGTGCCACCGCCCGGTCGTTGTTCCAGCCGTGGGAGAAGACCACCAGATCGGTGATTCCCGCCTCCCCCGCCTCGGCCGTCAGTGTCTGCGCGGCCACCCCGTCCACGTCACCGTCCCGGTCGAAGGACAGCTCCCAGAACGGGTTCCCACCAATTGATTCCGGCATCGCCAGTTCTCCTTCTCGCTCGAGTACGCTCACACGGCCTGCATTGCCCGCATCAGGTCCACCAGCCCTCCGCCCTCGCAGTTGGGGTCGCGGCCGAGCGGTGTCGCGGACTCGACGAGCACCCGCTTGACCTCCTCCGGGCTGCCGATGAACTCGTGCCGAACCGACAGGAACGCCGCCGCGGCGCCCGACACGTGCGGCGCGGCCATCGAGGTGCCACGGGACGTCACGTACACGGCCGCACCCTCCTGATCCGGGGTCAGCACCACCGGCGCGCGCATCGCGCCGGCCGCGGCCGACATGATGCCGTCTCCCGGCGCGACCAGGTCCGGCTTGCGTCTGCCGTCGCCTGTCGGCCCGCGTGACGAGAAGTACGAGACACCGTACGTGTGCGGGCAGTCGCGATGCGTGGACCCGACGGTGATGGCGCGCTGGGCGTTTCCCGGGTCGTTGATCGTCATCCCCATGCTGAACCGGCGTGGACTCGCGAAAGTCGGGTTCACCGTGACATACCCGGAGTTGCCCGCGGCCACCACGACCACGACGCCGGACCGCACCAGTTTGTCGACCTCCATGCACATCGGACTGCGCCCGCACGCCTCCCACTCGGCGTCGTACTCGTACCCGAGGCTGAGATTCACGCCGTGGATCCGCAACACCGGATCGCTGACCGCGTTGACCGCGCGCACGTACGCGAGGGCCTGCAGGACCCGGCCGACGCGGGTGCTCGGACCCCCGGCGCCGCCGAGGACCTTCAGGCTCACCAGCCGGGTCCGCGGCGCCATCCCGGCGAGTCGGTTCGGGTCCGGCACCACACGCGGTTTGAGGATCGGGTGGTCCGGGTCGACGATGTTGTACCGCTGCTCGGCGAGCACGACCTGACGCTTCGCGTCGTCCCAGAGTTCGAGTCCGCCGGCGATGATCCCGGCGACGTGCGTGCCGTGCCCCATCTCGTCGACGAGTGCACCGTCCACCGCCGGGTCGCCGGTCCCGGTGAAGTCGCGGTGCAGCGTCGCCACCGAATCGTCGTCGAGGGTGTGGTAGCCCTGGAAGTGCGCGTGGGTCGCGTCGATACCGGAATCGACGACGGCCCAGACGATCCCGTCGCCGCGGCAGTTGAACGACCGCTGCGCGGCGTCCGCCTTGATCGTCGACGCGGTCGCATCGATGTACGGGTGTACCTCGAAGTCCGGCCACAGCCGGGCGATCGACCGGTCCGCCCACTCGATCTCGGCGCCGTCCGCGGCCTCGAGCCCGCAGATCTGGCGGCTCGTCAGCTCCCCCGACACGTACTGCCCGGTGACCCGAACCGGTTCCTCCGCACCGCCGACGAGCCGCCACAGTGTCAGCAGCCGCTCGTAGGCCTTGTCGGGTCCGGTCCGGTACCGCAGGTTCAGCTCGACCATGATCGGGATCGGAGCCTCGGGGTCGACGCCCTCCGATGTGGGCGCAACGGTGGATCGCAGTGCGGGACTGACCAGCCCGTCCGGTGGCGGGGTCGTCGGTGGCGGTGGCGGCTCCAGCGAGGGCTCCGGCGGTGTGGCCTCGTCGGCGCGGCGGCACGCCTCGGCCGCTCGGTCGCGACCCTCGTCGGTCAGGTCGATCCACTGGGCGGTGTGGACGAGACCCCGCGATTCGAGGTCGGCGAGCGCTCGCCGCGTCTCGTCGAACCACCGGGGCTCCCCGCCGACATAGGTGCGGTCCGCGGTGCCGAAGAGGTACCCGTACCGGGCGCCGACGAGCGCGAGCAGACGCGACTCGTCGACCTCGGCGGCGTCCCCCTCCGACGCCGCCAACACGCACAGCACCCGGTCCACCCACACCGCCAGGTCGTTTCCCATGACCCGAGCCTGCGCCGGTCGCGGCGGCCGGGCACGCGTAGCGCACCACCCGTATTCGTGGCGCCGCACCCACAGGTCCGCGCGTGCCGGCCCGGCCGAACCGAGTAGTCGGCTACGCGCGACGGGCGCGCCCGGAACTGGCACAGTCGTCGATGTACCTCCCGTTCGACGACACAGGACCGGCCATGGGCCACCACGTCTGCACTCTCCACTGCACGCACCGCCAGGGCGGATCGCGGAGGGCGCCCTCCCGTCGGGTCGCGGCGATCTCCTTCGTCCTCGCGGTTCCCGTGGTGTCTATGACGCTGCTCGCACCGGGCGCCGTCCCGGCGCCCACCGGCACCACGCCGGCCGCGGTCGGCGTCACGACCGACCCGACCGGGCCGAGCGCCGCAAAGGCGAACAGCAACGGGTCGTGTTGTGGGCACCAGGCTCCGACACTGGCCCTGTCCCCCGACCACGCGAGCGCGGGCGACTCCGTCACCGCAACCATCGCCTGCTTCGACGGGACGATCGGTTCGGCCACGCAGGCCCTGTACGTGGACTCCCCCGGCGGCGGGATGATCCCACTGACCCGGCGGCAGACGGCGACAGCGGAGATCACCTCCGCCACCGCGACCTTCACGGTCCCGGACAACATCGAACCGGGCAGCCACACGCTGTCCACCACCTGCGGCGGACAGGCATCGTTCACCGTCGACCGCACGACACCCACCGAACCTCCGGCGCTGACCGTGACGCCCACGGCAGGGAAGCCCGGTTCCGAGATCACGTATCGGGGAACGAACCTTCCCGAGTGCGACGGGCGCTGGTCGGTCGAATTCGACGGCACCAGTCTGGGCCAGGTGAGCGGTGAGGTCGCGGAGCGCGGCCACCGCGAGACGGTCCCGGCCGACGCCGGACCGGGCACACGCGTCGCCGCACTCGTGTGCCGCGGTGGGCCGACCGTCTCGACCGACTTCATCGTGGGTCGCGCAACGCCCCCAACCACGACCACCACGACCACGACCACGACCGGCCCGGTGACCACCCCGGCCGGGAGCACGACGACGACCATCGCGCGGACCATCGCGAGCGCCGATCCCACCACCGAGGTCGTCACCGAGCCGGAGGACGCGGGCGGCTCACTGCCGTTCGCCGCGGTCGCGGTCGCCGGCCTGGTGTCCCTGGCCACCGCCGGCGGTGTCGCAGCCACGCGGTCGCGGAAGCCGGGGCGGTGGGTGGACGAGCACGTCGTCACCCGCCCCGACCCCGGCCCCTCGTCGGTGGCGGTGCAACCGCCGGACGGCGACCGGGACGACCATTCGATCCGGTTCGACCTGCGGGGCGATTCCGGATCCCAGGCAATCGAGGAGGATCGCGATGACCCGGACCGAGATGACCCGGACTGACCAGGAACGTCGAACGACGTTGCGCACCGCGGTGTTCCGGGGGGAATCGGACTCCGTCCTCACCGACCGCATGCGACCCCACGTCCGTGAGCCGGGGATGGCGTGCACCCGGATGCCGCGGACGCGCGCGGTCCCGCGGTCGGCGTTCCACCTGCTCGACAGCCGGATCCTGGCGACCGCACTGAGGTTCCTGGACCAGGATCCCGACCCCCTCCTCCTCGCGGGGCTGCGGCGCTACCGTGCGCTGGTGACCGCCGCCCGCGAAACCCTCGCCGCCCCCGGCCGTGAGGTCGTCGTGACGCTGGTCGAGCCGTACCGGGTCACCTCCGAACACCACCCCGAGGTCACCGTGCTCGTCGACGGAAACCCGCTCGGGTCGGTGACGTTCGACCTCTGTGTCACCTTCCGGATGGGAGAGACCGCCGTCGCGGTCCGCCGGGGCGCCATCGAGGCCGTGGACTGCGTGGCCGGGGCACTGAAGGTGGAACTGTCGCTCTCCGGTGGGGAGTCGCTGCTCCACGGCTCGACCGCGTTCCCGGTGCGCCGGACCCTGCGACCGCCCGTCGCGATTCCACTACCGCCGGGGCGGTGATCGGGCGTCAGTGCCGGGCGCGCAGCGAGTCCGCCAGCCCGCTGCGGTCGGCGACGTCGAGTTTCATGCAGGCCCGGTAGATGTGGCCCTCGACGGTACGCACGGACACGCACAGGCGTTCCGCGATCTCCCGGTTCGACATCCCGACGGCGACCATCGACGCGACCTCCCGTTCGCGGCTGGTCAGCGGCAGCGGTCGCGCGGCCTCGAGGATCGCGGGGGTGGTCGCGTGATCGCACTGCTCCGCGAGCGTGTTCGCGGTGGCCCCGGCGTCGAGCGACTCACGTCGCCGCCCGGAGTTCGAGTAGGCGACCGCGGCCTGCGCGGCGGCGTCCGCCGCGTCGAGCAACGCGCCGATCTTCTCGAACTCCCTTGCCACTCGGGACAGTTCGTCTCCGTCGCCGGCTTCGAATGCGGCGGCCTGGTCGGCGGCCAGCGTGACGAAGACGCCGTCGCACCGCTCCGCGAGTTCCGCCAGACGCGGCGCGGTGGTGGGGTCGCCGAACCGGGTCGCGAGGTGCAGGGCGAGGGCCTCGACGGCGAACTGACCCGACTGCGCCGCGGCGTCGGCCGCCCCGCGAGCCGTGGTGATCGCCCTCGACGTCTCGCCCTGCCCGGCGGCCTCCCAGGCCTTGCCGATCTCGAACATCGGCCCGAACACCGCGGTGTGCCTGCCGTACCGTTCGACTCCGGCGGCGACGGTCGTCTTCGCGTTCTCCACTCGACCGAGAATCGAATACGCCTGCGCGAGAAATGGGTACGCGGGAAAGCTCCAGGCCAGCGCGGACCCGGTGTCGCCGACGGCCAACGCCGCCGTCGCCTGCTCGAGCCGCCGCGCCGCGCCCGCGAACCGTCCCCGGGCCAGGTCGGTGGGCGCGCACAGGATGTTGGCCTGACCCCAGCCGAGGAACTGTCCGGTCGCCCCCGCGTGGTCGAGGTACGCCTGGGCCCGGCGTGCGGCGTCGTCGAGTCTGCCGGTCAGGACCAGCGCCAGGATCGGCCCCATCGCCGCCGGATAGCGGGTCAGCCCGTCGACCTTGTTCATCACCGCGTCGGCGCGGGCTGCGAGCGCCGCGACCTGCGAGCCGCGGCCGGTCAGTGCGAGCGCCATCGATGCCGCAAAGGTGCCCCACTCCTCCGACCAGGGCGTCGGATTCGATTCGGCGAGAACGGCTTCCGCATCGGCGAGCCCCTCGTCCAGCCGGTTCTCGAACACCGCGCAGGTGGCGCCGATGCCCCGCACCACCGCCGCGGCCGCCGGATCCTGCACCCGCTGCCGGAGCTGGTCGAGGACCTGGTCGCCGGCGGTCGCGTCGCCGGCCGCCCAGAAGAGGTTCGCGATCCGGGTCACTCCCCAGCGCACCAGCTGTCGCTGGTCCAGGTCGTCGGGGTCGAAGCGGCTCAACGCCTCCTCGGCCCCGCCGACGTGACCCTGCCACAGCTGTGCCCGGGCCATCAGGTTGGCGGCCTGGAAGCCGCCGCCGCGATCGACCGCGGCCCGGGCGAGCCGCTCGCCGAGCGGAACGTTCGCGAGAGCGATCGCGTCCTTCGCTGCGGTGATCAGCACGTCCACGTCGAGGGTCTGATCGCTGTCGAGGGCCAGTTCGGCCAGCCGGATCCGGTCGCTGGGCCCGGCGAGCGGATGTGTCCGCAGCGCCTCGACGAGGTTGCCGCGCAACCGGCGGGCCGCGGCCCGCCCGACCCGCCGTCGAACGACCTCGCTGAACATCGGATGGTTGTAGTGGACCTCGACCTTCGGCCCGTCCTCGACGATCTGCACCAGCCCGCGCTGCTCGGCTTCCTCGACCGCCTCCTCGCCGGCGAGATCGCTGAGGGTGTCGAGGGCGAGCGGCTCGCAGAACGTGAGCAGTTCGAGGACCCGCATCACCTCCGGTGGCAGGTGCTCGATGCGGTCCTCGAGCAGGGACGCCAGTTCGGAGGTGATCGCCGCGCGCCCCCGCAGCTGCCAGACCCCGCGCCGCTCCCGCAGGGTGCCTGCCTCGAGCGCGCCCTCCACGAGATGGTGCAGGAACAGCGCGTTCCCGCCGGAAGCCTCCCACATCAGGTTCGCGCTCAGACCCTCGAGCGGTCCGCCGAGGACCGACTCGATGAACGTGACGCTCTGTTCGCGGCTGAACGGTGTCAGCTCGAGCCGCATCAGGTGCCCGTCCTTCCACAGCGACGTCACGGCGTCCGGGGTGGTCTCGCCGTTCCGGACGGTGGCGACAATGTGGGCGGCCCGGTCGATCGCGAGCTGGTGCAGGAAGGTTGCCGACAGCTGGTCCAGCAGGTGTGCGTCGTCGACGCCGATCACGAGCCGGCCGGACGTGCCGAGGAGGGCCTCGCGGGCCGCGGACATGAAGGCCACCGGGTCCCGCGCGGTGGCCGAGCCGACGAGGTGCGCGAACACGCCGAGCGGGATGCTGCGGGCGGACTCGGTGCCCGCGACCCACCGCACGTCGCCCGGCACCGACTGGGTCGCGACGCGGGCGAGGGTGGTCTTGCCGACTCCGGCGTCACCGGTCAGGACGACACCGCATGCACCGGTGTCGGAGGTCAACGCGGACTTGAGAGTTTCGAACTCGAGCTGCCGCTGAATCAGCGGCCACGGCCGATTCATGATCAAAATCCTATGCGACACGGCCGGTGTGCCGCATCCGTTCGGACGGCGAACGGTCACCGCACCGACCCGACCCGCCTCGGCGGTGCCGAGAATCGGCCGACCTCGGCGGTGCCGAGCATCAGATGACCTCGGCGGTGCCGAGCATCAGATGACCGACGGCCGGTCGATGTCGGAGACGTCGGCGCCCGCGCCCTCGAGCCGGGCGAACAGTTCGTCGACGCCCCGGCGCGAGGCGAACTCGAGTTCGGCGTCGGTGATCGGCACCGCCTGCAGCCACGTCGTGACGTCGTCCTCGCGGTCGACGAGGATCTCGAGGTCCGGCCAGATGAACGGGACGACGAGCAGCGCGTGCCGGGTGGTCCGGTCGGGATCCACCTCGCGCACCGCGTTGGGCACGATCGTGTTCGGGGTGAGGTGGAAGGAGCCGGACGCGACCGCGAACGCGCACTGGGCGAGGACGTCGGCGAGTGCCCGGTAGTCGGCGCGTCCGACGGTGATCAGTTCGGTGCGGATCGGCCGGCCGTCGTCGGTGGTGACGTTCGTCGGGAATCGCGACATGTCGAGCGTCGCGTAGGACGCGTAGCCGGGGCCCGGGCATCCGTCCCCGACTGCGACGAACACCTCGTCCGGCTCCTCGCCGTCGGCGTCCGGGTCGACGGCCGCCCGGAACTGCAGCACCTGCGGCAGCGCACCGAACACCTCCCCGATGCGGCGGGCGGCTTCCCTGATGTCGTCGGTGGCATCCATGACGAAAAGCGTAGTGGGGCGTCCGCTCAGCCTTGCGCCGCGGACGCGCCCTCGGTCGGCAGGATGCCGTGCAGCACGATGTCGGTGAGCGAGGCCGCCAGGGATTCGGTGTCCTCGACCTCGCGGATGCACAGTGCGAAGATCGCGGCGCCACCGAGGATGTCGAGGAGGGTGTTGGCGTCGACGCCGCGACGGATCTCGCCTGCCTCGATGGCCGCGTCGAGTCGTCGGCGCAGTTCGTCGCGGACCCCGGCGAGCTGCCGGACGACCAGGACCTCGCGCAACGCCTCGTCGGAACGCAGTTCGCTCATCAGGCCCGGGACCGCGGCCCGGGTGGGCGGGCTGGCGAACAGTGCGACGGCACCGTGCACCAGGTCGCGGATCTGGTCGGGCATCGCGCCGGTGGTGCCGAGTTCGGCGTCGATGTCGGCGTCCCGGTCGGTGTCGAGCACCGGGTACACGGCGTCGTTGACGATGTGCGCCTTCGACGGCCACCGCCGGTAGATGGCGGGGCGTCCGACGCCGGCCCGGGTGGCGATCGCGTCGATCGAGGTGCCGGAGTAGCCACGCTCGACGAGCAACTGCCGGGTGGCCTCGCGAACCGCCTCGTCGATGGCCGGATCGCGCTGCGGTCCGAGCCGGTGTCTCGCCACCTTTTCCTTCGACATTCGCCAAACCCCTTGCACAGTCCTGTGATCGCCGTTACATTGTGTCACGTCTTTTGCCGTTACAGATTGTATCGACTGTCGTGGGTGTGGCATCGGCCACCCCGCGAGCGCGCACCTCCCCGGATCCCGGCGTCGGTCATCCCGCCCCGAGAACCCGCCCCGCGCTACGAAGAGGAGTGGTCATGACCCCGGACACCGCACCGGACACCGCCGTCTCGGCACCCGAACCGGACTACGCCGAACTCGCCCGGCCCGGCGAATCCCGCAAGGACCCGGAGCACCTGCGCGGCCGGCTGCAGGAGTGGCTCCGCTCGATCCTCGAGGCCGGCGCCGACCCCGAGGTGAACTCCGTCGAGGTCCCCGCGGCGAACGGCATGTCGAACGAGACGGTGCTGTTCAGCGCGTCGTGGACCGAAGCCGGGCAGCGCACCGAGCATCGCCTGGTCGCCCGGATCGCCCCGGCCGAGTCCGCGGTGCCGCTCTTCCCGACCTACGACCTGGACCGGCAGTACCAGGTCATGCGCGCGGTCGCCGAGCACTCCCCGGTCCCGGTTCCGCGCGTGTACTGGTCCGAGACCTCCGCCGAGCCGCTCGGCGGCGCGTTCTTCGTGATGGAACGCCTCGACGGCGACGTCCCGCCCGACGTCATGCCCTACACGTTCGGTTCGTGGCTCTCGGAGGCGTCTCCCGAGGACCGCGGCCGTCTGCAGGACGCGTCCGTCCGGGTGCTGGCCGACCTGCACGCGATCGACGAGCCGGAGCGCCACTTCGCCGTCCTGCGGTCGGCCGACCACGACGCGCAGGACCCGCTCGACGCCGCGACCGCGCTGCGCGCGCACGTCCGGGAACAGCGGGACTACTACGCGTGGGCGACCGCGGACGGCCCCCGCTCGCCGCTGATCGAGCAGGCCTTCGACTGGATCGAGGCGAACCTGCCGCAGCCGTCCGGGGCGGCGGTGCTGTGCTGGGGCGACTCCCGGATCGGCAACATCATGTACCGGGACTTCGAGCCCGCCGCGGTCCTCGACTGGGAGATGGCCGCTCTCGGCCCCCGCGAGCTCGACCTCGGCTGGATGATCTACCTGCACAGGTTCTTCGACGACCTGGCCGCGCTCGCCGGGCTGCCCGGACTGCCGGACTTCCTGCGTCCGGCCGACGTCGTGGCCGAGTACCGCGACCACACCGGCCACGACGCGACGGACCTCGAGTTCTACACGCTCTACGCGGCGCTGCGCCACGCGGTCGTGATGTTCCGGGTGCAGAGCCGGGCCATCGCGTTCGGGCAGGCCCCCACCCCGGCCGACCCCGACGAGATGATCCTGCACCGCGGCTCGCTCGCGGCGATGCTCGACGGCACCTACTGGTCGGGGATCGGAGCGCAGCTGTGAGCCTGTCGCCGCTCGACGACTACCCCGTCCACCAGATCGCCGAGACGATCCGCCACGTCGGCACCTCCGACCGCAACTTCTACGACCGCTACTACTTCAACTGCCACCCCGGCGTCGACGCCGACGATCCACTGTTCCTGATCGTCGGCCTCGGCCAGTACCCGAACCTCGGCGTGTGCGACGGCTTCGCGGTCCTGCGCCGCGGCGACGACCACGTCGTCTTCCGGGCGTCGCGGGCCCTCGGTGACGACCGGATGGACCTGTCGGTCGGGCCCCTGCGGATCGAGGTTCTCGAGGGACTGCACCGGCTGCGGGTGGTCCTCGACGCCAGCGACGAGGCCCCCGATCTGTCGTTCGACCTGGTGTTCACCTCCGACGTCCCGGCGAACCTCGAGGCCCGGCACTTCCACCGGCAGCTCGAGCGCGTCACGTTCGACACCCAGCGCTTCGTGCAGACCGGTACGTGGCAGGGGACGCTGACCGTCGACGGTGAGACCCTCCCCGTCACCGAGGACCGGTGGCGCGGCAACCGCGACCGGTCGTGGGGTGTGCGCCCGGTCGGGGAGGCGGAACCTCCCGGCCGGCGGGCGGATCCGGCGATCGCCGCGACGCAGAGCTTCTTCTGGATCTACTCGATCATGCAGTTCGACGGGTTCTCGGTGATCACGGTGATCCAGGAGGACGCCGAGGGCCGGCGCATCGTCGAGGACGCCACCCGGGTGTGGGCGGACCGCTCCCGGGAGCCGCAGTGGCTCGGCCGACCGGAGCACGAACTGCGTTTCGTCCCCGGCACCCGTGAGGTGGCCACGTCGACGCTGCGGTTCCGCCGCCCCGGCGAGCCGGGTGGTCCCGACGAGATCGTCACCGTCGGCTGCGAGCCGGTGCTCCCGCACTACCTCGGGGTCGGCACCGGGTACGGCCTCGAGCAGGACTGGCGGCACGGCATGTGGCAGGGCGACCTGGTCGTCCAGGGGCTCCGCGAGAACGTCTCCGAGATCGAACCGTGGAAGAAGATCCTCTGCCCCGTCGACAATCTCGCCCGCTTCACCCTGTCCGAGGGTGGCGACACCCACACCGGCGCAGGCCTGTTCGAGATCGGCGTGATCGGCCCGCACCGTCGCTACGGCTTCACCGGTCTCTCCGACGTCGCCCCGTGATCACCGGAACATCCAACGAAAGGAACGATTCACCATGTCCCATCGCACGATGAAAACCTTTGCCGCCGCTCTGCTCACGGGCGGACTGCTCCTGACCGCGCCGACCGCGGCAGGCGCCGTCGACCTCGGCCCCCTCGGCGCGCTCACCGGGTCGCTCGACTCAGGGTCGCTCGACACCGGTTCCCTCGGCCCGAGCACCCCGCCGAACCCGGACGCGACCCCGCGGCTGGCGTCCGTCGCCAACTTCCGCGACGTCGCCGGGAACGACGGCGACGGCTACGCGACCACCGACGGGCACCACCTCGAGCGCGGGGTGTTCTACCGCTCCAACGGACTCGACAAGACCTCCGACGCCGATCTGCAGACCCTCGCGTCCCTGGGTGTCGCGGACGTCTACGACCTGCGCGGCGACAGCGAGATCAGCAACCCGATGGTCGGCGGCACCGACAAGATCCCGGCCGGCGCGGTCTACAAGCACCTTCCGATCGAGTTCGGAGATCTGACCGCGCTGGCACAGACCATCCACTCGCCGGAGGAGGGTCGCGAGTTCCTGCGGGACGCGAATCGTTCCTTCGTCACCGATGCCGCCAAGCGCGCCACCTTCGGGCAGCTGCTGACGTCCATCGCGAACGAGGACGGTGCCCAGCTGTTCCACTGCTCGTCGGGCAAGGACCGCACCGGCTGGACCGCGATGCTGCTCCAGACGATCGCCGGGGTGCCGCAGCAGACGATCTTCGACGACTACCTGCTGAGCAACAGCTACCTGGAGCAGTCGAACCAGAAGACGCTCACGATGATCGGTCTCGCGCTCGGCCAGCAGGCCGCGACGAACCTCGCGCCGGTGCTCGGCGTCGAAACGAGCTTCCTGCAGGCCGGCCTCGACCAGATCACCGCGGACTACGGCACCGTCGACAAGTACCTGTCCGAGGGCCTCGGGCTCGACTCCGCCACGATCGCGAAGCTGAAGGGCAAGCTCGTCGCCTGACCCGCGACCTCGTCGCGACCCACGTGCGCCCCGGATCCGGCACCCGCCGGATCCGGGGCGTACCCGTCAGGCCAGGGCGCGCAGGCGCGGCGCCAGATCACGCTCGAACAACTCCAGGAACCGACGCTGATCATGACCCGGCGCATGAAACACCAGATGATTCAACCCCGCATCCACATACCGCCCGACCGCCTCGACCGCCTCGTCCGGATCCGACGCCACGATCCACCGCTTGGCGACCTGCTCGATCGGCAACGCATCCGCCGCCGCCTCCATCTCGATCGGATCCTCGATCGAATGCTTC
>NZ_BAABFB010000067.1:0-806 GCF_039540555.1 Rhodococcus olei
AGGTGTGTCCAGCGGTTACGCCAAAGTGTGAGGAAAATCACGATCGGGTGCCGCAGTGGTCTTTTTTACATCACAGATGCGACCGACGCCACTCAGACGATCGTCCAAATACGCCCGGCTGCACGCGGTTTCGGCACCCAGTGCATCTTCCCGCCGGAACTCGTTCCCGAGCCCGGGTCGGCGGACTTCCCCGGTGACCCGCGTTTCCCCGGCCCGGCACGAGGTCCGATGCGGCAGCAAACCCTCTCGGTGGGCACGGTTGATCTCGTGGCTCCGATCCACCCCGGCCAGCTCGGCGACGGCGAGCTTGACGCGCATCCCTCTGCTCGCGCGCTGCCCGGCTGGCGTCGGTTCCGCTCGCCTCCCACTCCCGGTGCCACTGCGGCGATCCCGCCAGCAGCGCCCCGAGCTCGGCCTCGTCGATCGCCTCCTGCGACACTCCCCTCGCGCCCATGCGCGCAGTAAAGGACCGGGAACCGCAACCACTCCCCCGCCGAGCCTGCTCCTCCGGGCTCCCCCGGCCCGACCCGAACCCGGATCCGGTTCTCGGACAACGGATGCCTCGGCACGTAACCGCGCCGAGGACCTTGCGGTTCACCGGGGCCACTCGCACCGGTGTCCGGCCACCTACGGCCGTCGACGGCCCCGGCCCGAACTCGTCCGCTTCCGGTCCTGGGCCCGGCAGTTGTGTCTCCCGGTCCATTCGGCCGCCCGGGGCGTCTCCGGATCCACGACTCGTGATCCACCCCGGGTTTGCTGGAGGCTGTCAGGGTGTTACTCCCACGGGTGGTGAGAGCGCGTGTTCA
>NZ_BAABFB010000068.1:0-104506 GCF_039540555.1 Rhodococcus olei
CCCGACGGCACCGAGGATCACTGGTCGCAGGAGTACCTGGATCTGATCCAGCTCGCCTGACCCGGCGCCACCGCGTGACGATCCACGACAACGCGGTGCGGCTCCGGACACAAAAAGCTCCCCACCTGCGTACACAGGTGGGGAGCTTTGGCGGTGGCGGAGGGATTTGAACCCTCGGACGGGGGTTACCCGTCACACGCTTTCGAGGCGTGCTCCTTAGGCCGCTCGGACACGCCACCGCTGGTGACTTTACCCGACGCGGCCGCGGGGCACTAAATCCGCAGGTCAGGTGCAGTCCGCCCGGCGGTGGGTGCGGAAGAAGTCGTCGAGCAGCGCCGCGCATTCCGCGTCGAGGACCCCACCGCGGACCTGCGGGCGGTGCGTGAGCCGGCGGTCGCGGACGACGTCCCACAGCGACCCGACGGCGCCGGTCTTCGGCTCCCACGCGCCGAACACGACCCTCGACACCCGCGCCAGCACCAGCGCCCCGGCGCACATCGTGCACGGTTCGAGCGTCACGGCGAGGGTCGCGCCCTCGAGCCGCCAGCCGTCGCCGTGCACCTGCGCGGCCTGCCGCAACGCGAGGATCTCGGCGTGCGCGGTCGGGTCCCCGGACGCCTCCCGCGCGTTCGCGGCCCGCGCCAGCTCCACCCCGTCGGCGTCGAACACGACCGCCCCGACCGGGACGTCCGCGTCCCCGGCCGCGGCGGCGGCCTCGATCGCGGCACGCACCATCGCCTCGTCGCGCGCGAGCGGCGACTGCGGCAGCGTCACTACCGCGGCGCGGCGTCGAGCACCGCGGTCAGCTCGGCGCCGAAGCCGAGCCGCTGCGCGATCATCGTCAGCTGCTCGTCCGGGTACAGGTCCGTCTCCGCGAGGATCACCCCGAGCACCGGCTCCGGCAGACCGAGGTCCGAGAGGACGCCGAGGTCGCCCTCCTCCCACGGCTCGATGTCGTCGAGGTCGTCGGGGTCGATGTCCGGGGTCTCGATGTTCAGGGCCTCGAGCACGTCGGCGGCGATGTCGTAGTCGAGCGCCATCGTCGCGTCCGACAGCAGCAACCGGGTTCCGGTCGGCGCGGGGCGCAGGATGACGAAGAACTCCTCGTCGACGTCGAGCAGGCCGAACACCGCACCGGACGCGCGCATCTCGAGCAGCTCCGTCTCGGCCGCCGCCAGGCCGGTCAGTGCGTTCGCGCTCAGCGCCGTGCACTTCCATTTCCCGTCGTCGAGCACCACTGCCACACCGAAGCCGTCGAGATCGTCGAACCGGTCGGAGGAGGCGTTGTTCCCCGCGCGCTGAGCAGCCATGCGGCAACCGTAGTCCGCGTGCGGCCCCTACATGAAGTCCAACCGAGAATGTGCCAACCTATCCGGGTGTCTGCTGAACCGGCTGCGTCCTCCGTGTGTGTGCTCGGGCTCGGGTTGATCGGCGGATCACTGTTACGGGCGGCGGTCGCGGCCGGTCGTTCCGCCTGGGGATGGAACCGTTCCGGCGGGGCGGTCGACGAGGCCCGCGCCGACGGGTTCGACGCCGACACCGACCTGCAGGCCGTGCTGACCCGAGCGAACGACACCGGGGCGATCGTCGTGGTCGCGGTGCCCGAACCCGCCCTCGACACCGTCCTGACGCAGGTCGCCGCGCACGCCCCGGACTGCACGCTCACCGACGTCGTCAGCGTCAAGGGATCCGTGCTCGACGCCGTCCGCAGGCACGGCCTGGCCGACCGGTTCGTCGGCGGGCACCCGATGGCCGGCACCGCCCACTCCGGGTGGCCGGCCGGCGACGCCGACCTGTTCCGCGGCGCGGTGTGGGTGGTCGCCGCCGAGGACGACACCGACCCCGACCGCTGGACGCAGGTCGCGCGGCTGGCCCTGGACTGCGGATCGGTGGTCGTGCCGGCCGGGGCCGCCGAACACGACTCCGCGGTCGCCCGGATCTCGCACCTGCCGCACCTGCTCGCCGAGGCGCTCGCGGTGACCGCGGCCGCGGGCGGCGACCTGGCGCTGGCGTTGGCGGCCGGGTCGTACCGGGACGGCACCCGGGTCGCCGGCACCGCTCCGGCGCTGGTCCGGGCGATGTGCGAGGCGAACGCGCCGGCGTTGACCGTCGCGCTGGACGAGGCGATCGCGTTGCTCACCGACGCGCGCCGCGCGCTGGCGACGGCGGGCAGCACCGAGGCCCTGGTGGACGCGGGCCACGCGGCGCGGCAGCGGCACGACACCCTGGAGCGCTGGGACGTCACCGGCGTGGAGATCGGCGCACCGGGCTGGGCCGGGGCCCTGCGCGACGCCGGACGCCGCGGCGGCGCGTTCCGCGCACTGTGAGTGTCACCCTCGGCGGGGACGACCCTCACTCACGGTCGCGAGGCGCTCAGATCCGCTCGGCCAGCCCCGGGTAGTCGAGGATGAAGCCGTCCGCGTCGACGGTGACCGACGAGCTCGACACCGGCGACAGGACGTGGATGCCGTCGGAGCCGGAGCTGTAGGTGAGCTCGGCGGGCCGCACGCTCAGGTCGGGCAGGTAGACGTAGACGACCGGGACCTGGATGTCCTCGGACCCGTGCTGCAGCCCGAACCGGCGGATCGGCAGCGTGTTGAAGAACGGGCTGAGCACCACGTCCACGTCGAGGGCGCCCCCGAACGCGGACCGGTGGTGGGTGCTGCCGTCCTCGACCATCCAGTAGCCCTCGGCGTCACGGCTGATGGACACGTGCCGCTCCCCCGACGCCAGGCTGGTCCGCAGCGACAACCGCCTCGTCACCCCGGACTCGTCGGTGACCAGGTCGTAGGACGCGCTGAAGGCCGGGTGCTCGGGACACTCGCCGCCGATGATCCGGCCCGACGCCTTGATCCGCTTGCCGACCAGCTGCACCCGCACCGATTCCATTCGAGGGGCGCCGTGCGCCCGCCACGTGAGGACCGCCGGCCAAACGGTTTCGGTGCCCTGAGCAGGATTGGTCACCCGTCTACCGTAAGCGACGGCGACGCGATCAGCAGCCGGGGCGCAGATCGAGCCCGACGCGTCACCGGGCGCCGGACCCGGTCGTGACGCGAACACCGTTGCCCCGAAACACAATTCGACCCGAAGGCGCCGGACACCCCTCCGAGCGGAGCCGCGCATTGTCCCCGACCGGCGCCGACTTCGGCGAAAAATGATCAAACCGATGCGTTCGATAACGCATTGGTCACAGAATGGGCTGGATTGGATGACAGCCCCAGGAGGCATCATGACCGACACTCAGGAAATCTGGTCAGCCGAAGCCCGCCGCGTTCTCATCGAGATCGCCGGAAGCTACCAGCGCACGGTCTCCTATCAGGAACTCGCGGACGCGATCCAGGAACGCTCCGGAGTCCGGACCCGGAACCTGCTGCAGAACTGGATCGGTAAGACGTTGAGCCGCGTCGGCGCGGAGTGCAGCGTGCGCGGCGAGCCGCTGCTGTCGTCGCTGTGCGTCAGCGTCAACGGCACCGTCGGCGACGGCTACGCGAAGGCGGTCCGCGCCACGTACGGCCTCGTGCCCGCCGACCTCGAACAACACGCCGCGGAGGAACGGCTGCGCTGCTACCGGTACTTCGGTGCGATCGACCTGCCCTCGGACGGCGGGATCGCGACGCTGGCGCCGAGCGTCGTGCAGGCCCGGGCGAAGGCGCAGAAGCGCAACCTCAGCCGCCGCCGCGAACTCCTCACCACCTGCAAGGAGTGTTTCCAGGTGCAGTCGCTGACCGGGATCTGCGGCTGCAGCTGGTGACGGGACGCACCCCGCACCGTCCGCCACCGTCCCGAGGCGGGTCCGGCGCTCGCCGGACCGCTGCACCCGGCGCCACGAGCGTCGGCCGGGACCGCCGGGGAATCGAACGTCGGGGCCCCCGAGCGGGATCGGGTGCCGTGCCCTAACGTCGCAGGCGCACCAGCTCGCGGCCCGCATGTCCCGGCCGACCTCCGGCCCGGCGCGACCGCAGCGGAAAGGTCCGCCGCATGAAGGCGATTCAGTACACCCGCATCGGCGCGGAACCCGAGGTCACCGAGATCGAGACGCCGACGCCGGGCCCCGGCGAAGTGCTGCTGAAGGTGACCGCGGCCGGGGTCTGCCACTCCGACGACTTCATCATGAGCCTGCCCGAGGAACAGTACGTCTACGGACTGCCCCTGACCCTCGGCCACGAGGGCGCCGGCACGGTCGTCGAACTCGGCGAGGGCGCGACCGGGATCGAGGTCGGCACCAACGTCGTCGTGTACGGGCCGTGGGGGTGCGGCACCTGCTGGCAGTGCGCGCAGGGCGCCGAGAACTACTGCCCCCGGGCCGCGGAACTCGGGATCCGGCCGCCGGGACTCGGCGCGCCCGGCGCGCTGGCCGAATACATGATCGTCGACTCGCCGCGGCACCTGGTTCCGATCGGCGACCTCGACCCGGTGACCACGGTGCCGCTGACCGACGCCGGACTGACCCCGTATCACGCGATCAAGCGGTCGCTGCCCAAGCTGCGCGGCGGGTCCACGGCCGTCGTGATCGGCTCCGGCGGACTGGGCCACGTCGCGATCGAACTGCTGCGGCACCTGTCGCCCGCCCGCGTGGTCGCCCTCGACGTCAGCGAGGAGAAGCTCGAGTTCGCCCGGTCCGTCGGCGCGCACGAGGCGGTGCTGTCGGACGCGTCCGCGATCGAGACCGTCCGGAAGATCACCGGTCCCGGCGGCGCCGCCCTGGTGCTCGACTTCGTCGGCTACCAGCCGACCATCGACATCGCGATGGGAGTCGCCGGGACCGCCTCCGACGTGACGATCGTCGGCCTGGGCGACGGTGTCGCGCACGCGAAGGTCGGCTTCGGGCAGACCCCCTTCGAGGCGACGGTGACAGCACCGTACTGGGGGTCGCGCAGCGAGCTGATCGAGCTGATCGACCTTGCGCACCAGGGCATCTTCGACATCGCCGTGGAGCGGTTCGCCCTCGACGACGGCGTCGAGGCGTACCGCAGGCTCGCCGCAGGCACCCTGCGTGGTCGCGCGGTCATCGTGCCGTAGCCCGGCGGCCTCGAACGAGGCCGCCGATCCGAAACGATTCGGGAGCGCCACCGACATCCCCGCCGCCTCCGGGTGACGGGGATGTCGCATTCGGTGGAGTCGCACGACCAGCTGTTGGTACATGGTTTTCTGAATTCATCCGAAGTTGTATCGTCCGGGTATGGAGACGGTGGTTCATCGTGATGCTCTCGCCCGGTTCGGTCATGCCCTGTCCGACGGGACGCGGACACGGATTCTGCTGAGCTTGAGGTCGGGGCCGGGGTATCCGTCCGAGCTGGCCGATCAGGTCGGGGTGTCGCGGCAGATCCTGTCGAATCATCTTGCCTGCCTGCGTGGTTGCGGTCTGGTGGTGGCGGTTCCGGAGGGGCGTCGGAGTCGGTACGAACTGGCGGACCCGAGGATCGGGCGGGCGTTGGACGATCTGATCGGGCTGGTGCTGGCCGTCGATCCGAACTGCTGCCCGGCCGCCGACAGCGAGGAGTGCTGCTGATGGCCGCCGGCCTCGGTCTGCCGGGCACCCGCTCGGCGCCGACGGAGGAGCGGCGGCGCGTGCTGTCACGGCGGATACGGTGGTTCGTGGCCGCGACGATCAGCTACAACGTGATCGAGGCGGCCATCGCGCTCGCCGAGGGCGCGCGGGTGTCGTCGACCGCCCTGATCGGGTTCGGGCTGGACTCGGTGATCGAGGTGTCGTCGGCGGCCGCCGTGGCGTGGCAGTTCGCCGGCAAGGACCCCGAAGCGCGGGAGAAGGTCGCACTGCGGATCATTGCGTTCTCGTTCCTCGGCCTCGCCGCCTACGTGACGGTCGAGTCGGTCCGAGCGCTGCTCGGTGCCGGTGAGGCCCAGCACTCGCGCATCGGGATCGCCCTGGCCGCGGTCAGTGTGGTGATCATGCCGGTGCTCTCGTGGGCGCAGCGGCGCGCGGGCCGCGAACTCGGCTCGCTGTCCGCGGTGGCCGATTCCAAGCAGACGTTGCTGTGCACCTACCTGTCCGCCGTTCTGCTGGTCGGGCTGCTGCTCAACAGCCTGTTCGGGTGGACCTGGGCCGACCCCGTCGCGGGCTTGGTCATCGCTGCGATCGCGGTCAAGGAGGGCGTCGACGCATGGAAGGGCGACACCTGCTGCCCCACACCGATCTCCGCGTCGGGCACAGGGGCCGGGCAGGACCGCGACTGCTGCGACGACTGACTGGATTCACGCGGTCCCGGCCGCGACGAACAGGCCGCCGACGTGGTCGTCCCGCACCTGAGCCACGGCCGTTCCGCGCGACGTGGGCACTCCGGCCCCGCGCCGGCTCCGTCTCGTCGCGACCCACCGGCGCACAACGAGAAAACCCCTCACCGGCATCTCTGCAGGTGAGGGGTTTTCCTCTGTGCGCCCGAAGGGATTCGAACCCCTAACCTTCTGATCCGTAGTCAGATGCTCTATCCGTTGAGCTACGGGCGCATGTCTTCAGTTGTGCCGACCCGAGGATCGACATGGCGGAAGCGAGAGGATTTGAACCTCCGGTCCCCTGTAAGGAGGACAACTCATTAGCAGTGAGTCCCATTCGGCCGCTCTGGCACGCTTCCTAGGCTCAGGTCCTTTCGAACCGCCGAGACGAAAGAGTACACACGGTCCCTCCGATTCCGCAAAACGGCAGGTCAGATCGGGGTTATCGCAGGTTGCTGTCGAACCAGCCGAGGATCCGCCGGTGTGCGTCGAGGATCGGGTCGCCCTCCTCGACGTCGGCGGTCAGCCGCGGCGGCTCGTCGGCGCGGTGCTCGAGCCCGGGATAGCGCACGATGTCCGTCGCGACGGGGGCCCTCGCCAGGGCATCCCGCAGCCGTTCGACCTCGGCGGGCGGGGTGTGCGGGTCGTCCTCCCCGTACAGCCCCAGCCACGGGGCCTGCAGGTCCTGCGCCGCGTCGACGAGCGCGGGGACACCGGCACCGAGCCGGGCGACGATGCCGCGGGCGGCGACGCTGACCGCGGCGCCGATCGGGCGGGTGGTGGCCACCAGCAGAGCGGCGGTGCCGGCGTCGTCGAAGCCGAGTACCCCGACGCAGTCCGGGTAGACGCCGCGGGCGACGAGCCAGTCGAACGTCGCGTCGAAGTCGGCGAACAACGCGTCCCCGAACACCTCGACGTCGCTGTGCGCCGACTCGCGGTGGAACAGGTCCGGCGTGACCGCGAGCCAGCCCTCGGCGGCGAGCATCCGCATCAGGTCGACGAGGGCGGCGGACAGTTCACGTGACTCGTGCAGGACCACGATGCCGCCGCGGGCCGGCCCGTCCGGGGCGATCGCGGTCAGTGGCACCCGCTCGGGAGCATCGTCGCGATGCTCCCCGACGACGCGAAGGACCGCGCCGTCCGTGAAGATTCCCGACATATGTCCACCTTGGCACGACCCGGCCCACCGCGCCCCCACCAGTTTCCGGGCCCCGCGCATAATGGGACACCGTGACCGCACGCATTCGCCCCGACCTCGCCGACATCCCCGCGTACGTGCCCGGACGGAGCTTCCCGGGCGCAATCAAGCTGGCGAGCAACGAGACCACAGCGGGTCCGCTGCCGTCGATCGCGGCGGCGATCGCGGAGGCCGTCGCGGGCGCGAACCGCTACCCGGACAACGGCTCCGTCGCCTTGCGGGAGGCGCTGGGTGCGGCGCTCGGCGTGAGCGTCGACCGGATCGCGACGGGCTGCGGTTCCGTGAACCTGTGCCAGGAGCTGGTGCAGGCCACCGCGGGCCCGGGCGACGAGGTGATCTTCGCGTGGCGCTCGTTCGAGGCGTATCCGGTGGTGACGCGGGTCGCCGGCGCGACCCCGGTGCCGGTGCCACTGACCGCGGACCACGGCCACGACCTGGACGCGATGGCGGCGGCGGTCACCGACCGCACCCGGCTGATCTTCGTCTGCAACCCGAACAACCCGACCGGCCGCACCCTGACCGCCGCCGAGATCGAGCGGTTCCTCGACGCGGTGCCGTCGCACGTGGTGGTGGCGCTCGACGAGGCGTACTTCGAGTACGTCCGCCCCGGCGACGACGCGGGCGAGCAGGTCCCGGACGGCATCGCGCTCGCCGCAGGCCGGCCGAACGTCGTTGTGCTGCGGACATTCTCGAAGGCGTACGGCCTGGCGGGCCTGCGGGTCGGCTACGCGGTCGCGGATCCGGCGATCATCACCGCGATCGGCAAGGTGCACACCCCGTTCGCAGTCAGCGTGGTCGCGCAGGCGGCGGCGATCGCGTCGCTGGACGCGGCCGCCGAGCTGCTCGCCCGCACGGACGCCGTCGTCGCCGAACGCGCCCGGGTGCGGGACGCGCTGATCGCCGCCGGGTACGACGTGCCCGCGTCGAACGGCAACTTCGTGTGGCTGCCGCTCGGCGAGAAATCCGCGGCCTACGGCGAGGCCAGCGCCGCCGCGGGCGTGCTGGTGCGCCCGTACGGGGCGGACGGGGTGCGGGTCACGATCGGCGACCCGGCCGAGAACGACACGTTCCTCGCGTTCGCGACCGACGCCGGCCGCGAGGTGCTCGGGTCGGCCTGACGCCCGGCCTCACGCCCCCAGCGCACGGGCCAGCGTCGGCCACGCGTCGTGCAGGTCCTGCTGCCAGTACGGCCACGAGTGGGTGCCCGTGTCCCGGTAGCGGAACGTCGCGGGGATGCCGAGGTCCCGCAGCCGTGCGTCGAACAGCCGGGTGCACTGCAGGGCGGCGGACTCGAGCACGGCGCCGAGCGTCATCGCGCTGATGCCGGCGACGGTCGTCGGGTCGTCGAGCGGACCGATCGTCCCGTTCCCCGTCGAGACGTACACCTCCTTGCCACGCAACGCTTCCGCGTTGCGCATCGGGTCGTTCGCGGCCCACGCCGGGTCGCCGTCGGGCCCCCACATGTTGTCGGCGTCGCCGCCCTTCCAGGCGACGGTCGCCCGCACCGACAGCTTGGAGTCGGGCTGCCCGTTGTCGGCGCACCCGCTGAACGCGGCCACCCCGGCGAACATGGCGGGATGCCGGGTCGCGAGGTTCAGCGCGGCGTGGGCGCCCATCGACAGCCCGGCGATCGCGTTGGTTCCGTCGCCGGAGAAGCGGCTGTCGACGATCGGCGGCAGCTCCTCGGTCAGGAAGGTCTCCCACTCGTCGACGCCGAGCGCCGGGTCGGGCCGGAGCCAGTCGGTGTAGTAGCTGCCGGTGCCGCCGACCGGCAGCACCACGTTGACGTTCTTGTCGGCGAAGAAGTCCACCGCGTCGGTCTTCTGGGTCCAGGTGCTCTCCCGGTAGTTCGACTCCTCGCCGCCGCCCGCGCCGTCGAGGAGGTAGAGGGTGGGCCGGGGCCCGCCGCCGGGCGGCGGCAGCAGCACCTGGACCTGCACGGTCTCGTGCATCGACGGGGAGCGGACGAACACGGCGGCGCGCCGGTCGGTGAGCATCGTGACCCGCTCGACGGTCGCGGCCGGCGGAGCGGTCGGTCCGCTGGGTGCGCCCTGCGCGACGGGGGTGGTCAGGCCGCACAGGGCCGCAGACAGAGCCACGGTCACGAGTCGCTTCATGGGCCCACCTCGGGCGGGCCACCACGCCGGTTGCGGGCGCCCCGCTGCCGGAAACGGTAACGGATCAGGATCGGTGACGCAGGGCGACGCGAATCCTGTTGCCGCAGCCAATCACTCACTCAGCGAGTCGGACGCTCGGTCCAGAACCTCGCCCGGAGCCGGAAGAACCCACCCGGCGACGGACACCGGGTTAGCATGGGAACTCCGGTCACGCCGTGAATCGAGGTGCGTCATGCGTTCGCTCCGTTACGTCCGGTCCGCCGGGTTCGCCCTCACCACCTGCGCCGCACTCGCCCTGACCAGTGCCGGTCCCGGAGGTTCCGCCGCGGCCACGGCCACCGTGGACGGACCAACCGTGAACGTGGGCAACGGAACCGCCCACTCGTACGTGACCGTGAACGCCGACGGCACCCCGAATGCCACCGGCATCCGGATGACCGCTGCCGCACTGGACGGGCTGACCGACGCCCCCGACGTCCAGATGCAGGGCTTCCCGCTCGCGCTGCCGCAGCACGCTCCGGCGACCGTGTTCGACCACCTCACCCTGGACTGGAACCCGCACGGGCACGGGCCCGCCGGCGAGTACACCGAGCCGCACTTCGACATGCACTTCTACATGATCGACGCCGCCGCTGTCGGTGAGATCACGCCCATGCGAATCGATTTCGTGCCTCGCGCGTCGAACCTGCCTCCAGCCGGACACATGCCGAGCGGGTACGTCCCCGACCCGGGACCGGCCGTACTGAACACCGCACCCGACATGGGCCTGCACTGGGACGACACCACCGCGGGGATCCATCCCGGGTTCGACTTCGAGCAGGTGCTGCGCGCCGGGTCGTGGGACGGCTCGTACATCTTCCTCGAGCCGATGATGACCCGCGACTGGATGCTCACGAAGCAGAGCGTCGACCAGCCCGTCAGCCAGCCCCAGGTGTACGCGAGGTCCGGGTACTACCCGACGACGTACTCGGTGCGCCACGACGAGGCGAGCAACGAGTACGTCGTCGAACTCGGCGGGATGACGCTGCGTCAGGCCCCCTGACGCGTCACCGCCCCCGCACCGGGTAGTTGCCGCGCACGGTCGCGGCCGGGTCGACCGACTCCTTGACCGACCGGAGCCGCTCCAGCGTCTCGGCGTCGAAAGCATCTGCCACCGACTGGCTCTCGCCGAGGAAGGACAGGACGGTCGGTCCGGCGTCCCAGTCGGCGAGGGCGCGACCGAGCGCGGTGGTCGCGGCCGCGACCGGCGCGGCGAACCCGGCGTCGGGCACCATCGCGAGCGTCATCACCTGGTACTCGGCGGCGACCGACCCCGTCGCCGTGCGGGCCGGGTCGGCCGTGCGCAACGCCGCACCGAGATGACGGATCTGCACCTGCGTCAACGGGGTTCCGCTACCGTCGCCCGCCAGCGAGACGATCCGGTCCAGCACCTCGTCGTCGAGCGTGCGCAGCGACCACGACCGGGTGGTCGCGGGACTCGGGTCGACCGGTTCCTCGCACACGTCGGCGACCTGCTCCGGACGCAGCGGTCCGACGCCGTCGCGGAGCACGGTGCCGGCCGCCCGGATCGACGCCAGGGCACCGTCGAGGTCTGCCGACGATCCGACGTGCAGCGCATCGACGAACACGAAGGACTGCCCGCGGATCTCCTCCGGCAGCATCGGCAGCGGCGGGAAATGCATCAACGACGCCCACAGCGTGGTCTCGGCCGGTGCGACAGCGGTCGCGGATGCGAACGCCGCCAACACCTCCCGGGCCTGCGCCGCCGGGAAGGCGACCCGGCCGCCGTGCAGGTCGGGAACCGGGTGCAGGGCGATCTCCGCGGCCGTGACGATGCCGAAGTCGCCGCCACCACCGGCCAGCGCCCACATCAGTTCGGGGTCGGACTCCTCGCTGACCCAGCGGTGCTTGCCGCGCGCGTCGACGAGTTCGACCGCGCGCAGCGAGTGCGCTCCGGCACCGAACGCCCGGCTGAACCAGGACAGCCCCCCGGACAGGCAGAACCCGACGACCGTGACGTCGGCGTTCGAGCCGACCAGCCCGGTCAGCCCGGTACCGGCGAGGGCCTTCTGCAGCTGCCCCCACTTGACGCCCGCACCGACGCGGGCGACGCGGGCGTCGGCGTCGATCCAGATGTCGTCGAGGGCGCCGGTGCGCACCAGGATCGTGTCGTCGAGGGCGCGGGTGGCGCCGTGGCCACCGGGCTGCGCGGACACGGTCAGGTCGTGGGCGGCGGCGAACTCGACGGCGGCGATCACGTCCCGGGCGGTCGCCGCGTGCACGACCGCCCGGGGCCGCTGCGTGACGGCGAGGTTCCAGGCCTGCGACGCGGCGTCCCAGTCGACGTCGGACGGGACGGCGAGCCGGCCGGTGAGCTGCTCCCGGAGCGGGGCCATCGGGTCGGCCGGGGCGGAGGCGATGCGGCTGCGGTTGCGGGTGAGTCGGTCCAGGAATGTCATGACCGAAACCCTTCCGGTCGGCGAGCGCGCCAACCATCCCCGGTTTCCGGGATTTTCGGGCCCCAGAAGTCTGGGGGATCGGCCCTGCGGGCGCCGAAACGGGAGGTCGGACGCACCTGCACCACGCACCGCCGCCCCGGACCGCGGCCCCTCCCCGACGGCCGGTCACGGCGACCACACGGAAGCGACACGGTCCGAACACCCGCGGACGGCGGACGACGGGACTACAGTCGGTCCGACTCGTCCTTCGTCCTCGAGGTGGGGATCGCGATGAACCTGATCACGAAGATGTCAGCATCCGCCCTGGTCGCCGGGGCCGTGTTCGTCGGAGGGGGGACCGCCTACGCCGACCCGGCGCCGCCCCCGGCCGCACCGCAACCGCTCACCAAACAGCAGGCTCTCGACAACATGCTGTACGAACTGGGCCTCGGTTGGGCTCAGGGCGGCGCCGCAGGCACGGCGATCGGCACCGTCATCGGACTCGGCGTCGGCTGCCTGTCGATGTTCCCCGGCAGCCTGGCGGGCTGCATCATCGGCGCCCCGACCGGTGCCGTCATCGGTGCCCTGGTCGGCATCGGCAACGGCAACCCGAAGGCGCAGCAGTCGATCGAGACGTACCTGAACACGCCCGGGTAGCGGCCCGGGCCGCGGCAACTACCCGGCGAGGTCGTCCGGGCCGATCGGATCGGCCGCCCACACCGCCGCGTCCACGCCGGTGCCGGCGCGCGCCCACCGGACGACCAGCCCGACCACCACGACGAACAGGGTTGCTGCCACCACGCGCCTCACCCGGCCACGATCTCACGATTCCCGGCGCACGGTCCGCCGCCGCCACGCGGCGTACGGAAACGAGTGCGGCATCGGGTGATTCGTGCGGACCGTTCGACCTCGAACCCGTCGGCAGAACCGGATGTGGGACGACCCGTCGCCGCAGCGCGGTCCGTTTCCGCCGCCGATCCGCGCGGTGTTGCGGGCGCTCGCACAACGGCTGTCGCTGCGCCGTCGTCGCGATCCGGGTGGCCCCGGCGGGGAGACGACGGGTCCACCGCCTCTGCCGACGCGAACGGATCGGACCCGTCGGCACCCCTCATCGGATGGTCGCCGGGGTCCGTCCGGTCGAGCTCCGGACGACAGCGGGTCGTGAGGAACGCGGCCACCCGATCCGGCGAGACAGCAAACCGCAGGCATCCCCGACTGCCCGAACAGTCCGTTTGGTCTGGTATGGATACGGCATGACACGAACGCTGCTCCTGCCTGCCTTCGCCGTGGTCGCGGTCGTCGCGAGCGCCTGCAGCTCGATCGAGTCGGGGACCCCGACTCCGGTCGCGGACAGCCGTTCGGCAACGGCGGCGCGAACCTCGACGCCCGAGCCGAGCGCGGCGCCGACCGGACTCGCGTTGCGAGCCCAGGTCTGCGCGGAGACGAAGGATGCGCTCGACCTGATGCGGGACTTCGCCGAGGAGTTCGGCGAAACCTACGACTCGACCGAGGCGGCAGAGGAGATCCTCGAGCTGATGCGCACCGACCCGGAAGAGATCGAGGGCTGGGTGTCCGAGCTGAACGCGTCCCTCGGCGAGCTCGGCGTCGAGACGGCGGACGCCGGCATCGGCGCCGACGAGCCGACCTGGCGTGACCTCACACCCGACCAGCAGCGACAGGTCGAGCGCGCCGTCCGCGACGCCGGCGCCGGCGACTGCTGACCGCGCCTGGGGCACCGGCACGCGACGGCGCGACCGCCGCCGGTCCGGTCGGTCGCCCGCTGGCTGAACCGCGGCTCGCTTCACCGCCGCCGCGTCAACGCGCCGTCAGGGTTCGCCCGCCGGCGTCAGGACGGCGTCAGGATCGCCCACCCCGGCCTCGTGCACCGGTAGAGGTGGAGTTCGGAGCAGTGCTTCGCCGGTGTCGCGTGAACACCGGGCAGGGTGAAGGAGGCAGCGATGACGATCCACCTGCACCGTCGCGATCATCGGGTGTCCCGGCAACCCCGGTTGAACACCCTCGTGCGGATACCTCGACACGCCGACGGCACCACTCGGGACGAGATCGCCCGAGAGATCGCGGAATTGATCGAGGAGCCGACGCTGAGGCCGGTCGGGCTGTGCACCACCCTGCACGGTGACACCACCGAGCCCCGGGCCGTCGGGGCCGCGGTGGACCTCGCGATCTCACTGATGGAGCAGGTCCGGCTCGACCACGGACTGATCCTCTGCGAACTGACGATCGAGCTCGAGCGACGACCGGCGGGACACGAGGCCGAGCTGATCACCAGTGTCGACGACGCGCTCGACGCGGCGTGCGCGTGCTACCGGTTCCCCCGGCCCAGCGTCACCGTCATCACGCGGCCGACGGCGTCCGCGGGTTCGGCCGCGCGGCTGGCGGTCCGGGCCGGCCACCCGGCGGGCGTGTGATCGGCACGGCGCGCCCGCTGCGCAGCACCGGAGCGGGCCGGCCCCACGCGGCGTTTCGGCCCACGACCGACAGGGGACACCCGGAGCGGTGTTCGCGTCCCGAACGCGTGCACGAAAAGGGCCCCTGGCCTGGAGGTACCAGGTCAGGGGCCCAACGGCGGAAGCGGAGGGATTTGAACCCCCGGTCGCTCTCACGACGCTCGCTTTCAAGGCGAGTGCATTCGGCCGCTCTGCCACGCTTCCGTCGCGAATCCTAGCCGCCGGGGCCCGGTGCGGACGAACCCGGCTCGGCGCGTCAGGCGTCGGGGCGGGCGTCGAGAGCGACGTCGACCTTGTCGAAGATGGCCGCGAAGGCGGCGAGTTCGTCGCTGTCGAGCAGGTCGATCAGGTAGCTGCGGACGCCCCGCACATGTGTCGGGGCGGCCTCGGCGAGCTTCGCCCTGCCGCACTCGGTGATCTGGGCCAGCACGCCGCGACCGTCCTCGACGCAGGTGCTGCGGGTGACGAGGCCGTCCGACTCCATGCGCCGGACCTGGTGGGTGAGCTTGCTGCGGGAGGCCAGGATGCCGTCGGCGAGCTCACTCATCCGCACCGACCCGTCCGGCGACTCCGAGAGGAGGACGAGGATCTGATAGTCGGCGAGGGAGACGTCGTGCCGGGACTGCAGTTCCCGGTTGAGCACCTCGTTCAGACGCTGACTACCCTCGATGAACCCCCGCCACGCCCGCATCTCCGCGGTGTCGAGCCAGCGGGGGGACGCGTCCGTCGCGTCGGCGATCTCTGTTGCCACCGGACCAGTCTAGTGACCGCGGGTGGCGCTCAGGCGTCGCGCAGGATCGACGGGTCCAGTTCGGCGACGGACGCGAAGCCGGCGAGGCCGAGCGTGAGGTCGAGGTCGGCGAGCAGCATCCGCAGCGCGTGCCGCACCCCGTCCGCACCGGCGAGCCCGAGCCCGTACACCCACGGCCGGCCGTACAGCACCGCGTCCGCACCGAGCGCGAGCGCCTTGACGACGTCGGCGCCGGAGCGGATCCCGGAGTCCAGCAGCACCGTCGCCCGCTCCCCCACCGCCGACGCGACCGGCACCAGCGCGTCGAGCGCACCGATCGCGCCGTCGACCTGCCGACCACCGTGGTTGCTCACCACGACCCCGGACGCGCCGGCGTCGACGACCGCGTGGGCGTCCTCGGGATGCACGATGCCCTTGACGACGATCGGCAGGTCGGTCCACTCCGTCAGGCGCGCAACGTCGTTCGCGCGGATCGCGTGGTTCCCGAACATCGAGACCCAGGTCAGAACCGCCATCTGCATGGCCTCGGCGCTCTCCTCCGGTGGCGACGCGAGCCGGGACCGGAACACCGGGTCGGACAGGTAGTTCGCGATTCCCTTCGCCTGCAGGAACGGCAGATGTCCGAGTTCGAGATCTCTTGGCCGCCAACCCATTCCGGGAGTGTCCGCGGTCAGCACGATGGCCTTCGCACCGGCGGCGGTGGCCCGGCGGACCAGCGACTCGGCCACCTCGTCGTCCGACGGCCAGTACAGCTGGTACCACCACGTCTCGCCCGACACCTGCGCGACCGTCTCGATCGAGGTGGACGCCGCCGTCGAGAGCACCGACCCGACACCGAGCTCCGACGTCACCGCCCCGACCGCGGCCTCCGCGTCCGGGTGCACGAGTTCGAGCACCCCGACCGGCGCGGTCAGCACCGGCGCCGCCAACCTCGTTCCCAGCACCTCGACGCTCAGGTCGCGGACGTCCGGGGCTGCGGTGCCGCGCAGCATCCGCGGCACGATCCGATGCCGGTCGAAGGCGGCCAGGTTCGCCGCGGCGGTGCGTTCGGTGGACGCGCTGCCGGCGATGTACCCGAACGCCTCCGGCGACAGCCGCTGCCGGGCCAGGTCCTCGAGCCCGGCCGCGGTCATCGGCAGGGCGGGCAGCGTGCCACCGAGGCCGGCGAAGTAGATCTCGTTCTGCAGGTTGCCGAAGAAGGTCACGGCGTGACGGTAACCGCTGACACCGGTCCACGCCGTCGGATGCCGTACTCGTGTCGGAGGCATTAGCGTCGAGGGATGCATGCGATCACCGTCACGACTCCCGGCGGCCCCGAAGTTCTCACCTGGTCGGAGGTCGACGATCCCCGGCCGGGCCCGGGCCAGGTCCTGCTCGACGTCGTCGCGACCGCGGTCAACCGCGCCGACGTGCTGCAGCGCCGCGGCCTCTACCCACCGCCACCCGGCGCCAGCGAGGTCCTCGGGCTCGAGTGCTCCGGCACGATCGCCGAGATCGGGGACGGGGTCCGGGACTGGCAGGTCGGCGACCGGGTGTGCGCGCTGCTCGCCGGCGGCGGCTACGCGGAGAAGGTGGTCGTCCCGGCCGGCCAGCTGCTGCCGGTTCCGGACGGCCTGGACCTGGCGGCCGCGGCCGCACTGCCGGAGGTCGCGTGCACGGTGTGGTCGAACCTGGTGATGATCGCCGGGATGCACGCCGGGCAACTGGTGCTGATCCACGGCGGCGGCGGCGGTATCGGCACCCACGCGATCCAGGTCGCGAAGGCGCTCGGCGCGACCGTCGCCGTCACCGCCGGAACCGAGAACAAGCTCGCCGCCTGCCGCGACCTCGGCGCGACGATCACCGTCAACTACCGCGACGCCGACTTCGTCACCGCGGTCCGCGACACCCCGCAGGGCGGTGCCGACCTGATCCTCGACAACATGGGTGCCAAGTACCTGGACCGCAACGTCGACGCCCTCGCCAAGGACGGGCAGCTGTGCGTGATCGGCATGCAGGGCGGCGCGGTCGGTGAGCTGAATCTCGGCAAACTGCTGGCCAAGCGGGCCCGCGTGTTCGCGACCGGGCTGCGCGGCCGGCCCGAGACGGGGCGCTCCAGCAAGGCCGAGATCGTCACCGAGGTCACCCGGAAGCTGTGGCCGCTGGTCGCGGACGGCACCGTCCGCCCGGTCGTGCACACCGAGCTGCCGATCACCGAGGCCGGCACCGCGCACGAACTGCTCGACTCCCCCGACACCGTCGGCAAGGTGGTCCTGAGGGTCGGCTGATCTGCACGTGGTTCCCTGATGTCACATCGGCTCACCCGACGTGACCGAATGTCACATCAGGGAACCGACCGCGGGAGCTGGACCCGGGCGGGCGGTCAGCCGAGCGAGGCGACGGCGCGGACGAGCTGGTCGATCTCGTAGCGGGTGGTGTAGGGGGCCAGGCCGATCGTCACGGCACCGCCCTCCTCGTTGACGCCGAGCGAGTCGAGCAGCCGGCTGCCCTTGCCGCCGACGACGGTGCCGATCCGGCGCTCGGCGAAGTGCTCGGCGACCTTCTCCGCCGGCACCCCCGACACCGTGAAGCTGATCGTCGGGACCCGGCTGTGCGAGGTGCCGATCAACGTCACCTGCGGCAGCCGGCGCAGCGACGCGAGCAGCCGTTCGAACAGGCGGTCGTGGTAGTCCTGCAGCGAGCTGATCGACGTCTCGAGCCGTTCCCGACGCGACCCGCTGGCCTCTTCGTCGAGGTTCGCGAGGTAGTCGATGGACGCGGTCAGGCCGGCCAGCAGCGCGTACTGGTGACCGCCGAGTTCGAGGCGTTCCGGTCCGCGGGCGTGCGGGTTCAGCGAGATCGCGGGAATCCGGTCGATCAACGCCGGATCCCGGAAGACGAGGGCACCGATCTGCGGGCCGCCCCAGCTGCGGCCGCTGACCGCGAGCACGTCGGCCCCCATTTCGTGGATGTCCACGTGGGCGTACGGCGCCGCCGCGACGGCGTCGCACACCAGCAGCCCGCCCATCTCGTGGATCCGGTCCGCGGCGACCCGGACGTCCGGTGCGGACCCGACCATCGGCGACGCCGCCGTCAACGCCACCAACCGGGTGGTCGGTCCGATCAGTTCCGCGAACTGCCAGCTCGGCAGGTCGCAGGTGTCGATCTCCACCTCGGCCCACCGCACCTGCGCGCCGTAGCGGTTCGCGACCCGCAGCCACGGGGCGACGTTCGCCTCCTCGTCGAGTCGGGAGAGGACCAACCCGGTGCCGAGACCGAGCCGCGAACTGAGCGCCTCCGCCAGCCACGCCAGCAGCGACGACCGGCTCGGCCCGAGAACCACCCCGGCCGGGTCGGCGCCGACGAGGTCGGCGACCGCCTCGCGTGCCGAGTCGAGAACCGCACCGGCCCGCCGCGCGCCGACGTGCCGACCGGAGTGCGACGACGCGGACCCGCGGAACGCGGTCGACACGGCGGTCGACACGGAATCGGGGTGCAGCATGCCGGCCTGCGGATCGAGATGGATCCACCCGTCCCCGAGTGACGGGATCAGTCCCCGCACCCGGGCCACGTCGTAAGCCATGCCCGACAGCCTAAGACTTGTCGCCGTGAGCTTGTGACCGGGATGACCGATCACACACGACTGCAGCCGGTCCGGGTGAGCGCGAGCGGCGGGGGTCGCAGGCCGTCCGGCGAGACGCCGGGAGGCCCGCCCGACGGGAGGGCTTAGCGGATCGCCGCCAAACCCGACAAGATGGAGTCATGACGCAACCGGAGAACGAACAGGTCGTGGTGATCGGACCCGACGGGCGGCCCGTGACGCTCACGTCCGCCGGCCCTGCGCAGGACCCGACCGCCGGCGCCTCCCGCAACGGCACCGGCACCCCGGAGGACGCCGACGGAAAGGACGCGCAGCCCGAGGAGACGCTCGCGGACATGGTCGAGCAGCCGGCGAAGGTCATGCGCATCGGCACCATGATCAAGCAGCTCCTCGAGGAGGTGCGGGCGGCACCGCTCGACGACGCCAGCCGCTCCCGGCTCAAGGAGATCCACAAGTCGTCGATCCGGGAGCTCGAGCAGGGCCTGGCCCCGGAGCTGCGGGAGGAGCTCGAGCGCCTCGCGCTGCCGTTCACCGACGACAGCGTCCCCTCGGACGCCGAACTGCGCATCGCGCAGGCCCAGCTGGTCGGCTGGCTCGAAGGCCTGTTCCACGGCATCCAGACGGCCCTGTTCGCGCAGCAGATGGCCGCCCGCGCGCAGCTCGAGCAGATGCGTCAGGGCGCGCTCCCGCCCGGTCTCGGCGGCGGGCACCCGCAGCAGCAGTCGCCGCAGCAGTCGCAGGGCACCGGCCAGTACCTGTGAACCAGGGCGCGCTCGTGCGCGGCCGGCGGTGTCCTCCGCCGGCGACCGCGCACGAGCGTCGCAGCCGCCTCCGACGCGCCCGGTAGGCTCGGACCTCGTGTCAGCATCCGCCCTCGAATCCGACGCCGCCGCGAGCGCCACCCCGCCGGTGTCCGACTCGCAGACCCTCCGCCGCGCGTTCAAGGACCTGCGCGAGGGTTTCAGCCAGCGCGAGCTGTGGCTGCACCTGGGCTGGCAGGACATCAAGCAGCGGTACCGACGGTCGGTGATCGGTCCGTTCTGGATCACGATCGCGACCGGCGTGCAGGCCGCCGCGATGGGCCTGCTGTACTCGGCGCTGCTCGACATCCCGATCGACGAGTTCCTCCCGTACGTCACGGTCGGCCTGATCGTCTGGAACCTGATCAGCGCGGCCATCCTCGAGGGCTCGGACGTGTTCATCGCGAACGAGGGCCTGATCAAGCAGCTGCCGTCGGCGCTGAGCGTGCACGTCTACCGCCTGGTGTGGCGGCAACTGCTGTTCTTCGCGCACAACCTGATGATCTACGTGGTCATGGTGTTCGCGTTCGGGGTGTGGCGGCACCTGACCTGGCCGGACCTGTCCGCGTTCCCCGCGCTCGTGCTGATCCTGCTCAACGCGCTGTGGGTGTCGATCGTGTTCGGCATCTTCTCCACCCGCTACCGGGACATCTCGCCGATCCTCGGCAGTCTCACGCTGCTGCTGTTCGTGCTCACCCCGATCATGTGGACCACCGAGAGCCTGCAGAGCCAGG
The DNA here is from genome assembly GCF_039540555.1 of Rhodococcus olei. NCBI lineage: Bacteria > Bacillati > Actinomycetota > Actinomycetes > Mycobacteriales > Nocardiaceae > Rhodococcus > Rhodococcus olei. The sequence continues at coordinate 20,318 of NZ_BAABFB010000068.1, forward strand.
GCGGTGAGGCGGCCAAGCGCGTTCGCCTGGCCGAGCTGAACCCGCTGTACCACTACCTCGAGATCATCCGGGCCCCCATGCTCGGCAAGCCGCAGGAGGCGTACCACTGGTACATCGTCCTGGCGATCACCGTGGCCGGTTGGGGTCTCGCCCTGTTCGCGCTGCGCAAGTACCGGGCCCGTGTGCCCTACTGGGTTTAGGGGACACAGATGAGCACCAAGGTCAGCATCGACACCCACGAGGCGTGTGTCGACTTCCCGATCTTCGACGCGAAGTCACGCTCGCTGAAGAAGGCGTTCCTCGGCAAGGCCGGCGGCTCCATCGGCCGCAACGACTCCGACGTCGTCGTCGTCGAAGCGCTCCGCGACATCACGATGTCGCTGAAGGAGGGCGACCGGGTCGGCCTCGTCGGCCACAACGGCGCCGGCAAGTCGACCCTGCTGCGACTGCTGTCCGGCATCTACGAGCCGACCCGCGGCAGCGCCCGCATCCGCGGCCGGGTCGCGCCCGTCTTCGACCTCGGCGTCGGCATGGACCCGGAGATCTCCGGCTACGAGAACATCATCATCCGCGGCCTGTTCCTCGGGCAGACCCGCAAGCAGATGCTCGCGAAGATGGACGAGATCGCCGAGTTCACCGAGCTCGGCGAGTACCTGAACATGCCGCTGCGCACATACTCGACGGGCATGCGGGTGCGCGTCGCGATGGGCGTCGTCACCTCCATCGACCCCGAGATCCTGCTGCTCGACGAGGGCATCGGCGCCGTCGACGCCGAGTTCATGAAGAAGGCCCGCGTCCGGCTGCAGGCGCTGGTGGAACGGTCCGGAATCCTGGTGTTCGCGAGCCACTCGAACGAGTTCCTCGCCCAGCTGTGCAACAGCGCGATGTGGATCGACCACGGGCAGATCCGGATGCAGGGCGGTATCGAGGACGTGGTGCGCGCCTACGAGGGCAACGACGCCGCCGACCACGTCCGGCACGTGATCACCGAGATGGAACGCGAACAGGCCGGGCAGGCCCGGTGAGCGAACGCATTGTCGGCGTGGTCGTCACCCACCGGCGCCGCGAACTGCTCGCCGAGTCGCTGACCGTCCTGGCCGCCCAGAGCCGGCCTCTCGACCATCTCGTCGTCGTCGACAACGCCGACGAGGACGCGGTGCGGGAACTGGTCGAGTCGAGCCCGATCCCGACCACCTACCTGGGCTCCAAGCACAACCTCGGCGGCGCCGGCGGGTTCGCGCTCGGCATGCTGTACGCCCTCTCCCTCGGCGCCGACCGGGTGTGGCTCGCCGACGACGACGGACGCCCCGACGGCCCGGACGTGCTCGCCACCCTCCTCGACTGCGCCACCCGGCACGACCTCGCCGTGGCCTCGCCGGTGGTCTGCGACATCGACGACCCGGACCGGCTGGCGTTCCCGCTGCGCCGCGGCGTCGTGTGGCGGCGCCGGCGGTCCGAACTCGGCGACGAGGACTTCCTGCCCGGCATCGCGTCCCTGTTCAACGGTGCGCTGTTCACCGCCGCCGCGATCGACGCGGTCGGCGTCCCGGACCTGCGGTTGTTCGTCCGCGGCGACGAGGTCGAGGTGCACCGCCGCCTGGCCCGGTCCGGCCTGCCGTTCGGCACCTGCCTGCAGACCGCGTACCTGCACCCGAACGGCGCCGACGAGTTCAAGCCGATCCTCGGCGGCCGGATGCACACCCAGTACCCGGACAACGAGACGAAGCGGTTCTTCACGTACCGCAACCGCGGCTACCTGATGGCGCAGCCCGGCATGCGGAAACTGCTGCCGCAGGAGTACGCCCGCTTCGGCTGGTTCTTCCTCGTCCAGCGCCGCGACGTCCGCGGGTTCGCCGAGTGGATGCGCCTGCGCGGACTGGGGCGGCGGGAGCGGTTCGAGCGTCCCTGAGCCCCCCCGCGGTTCCGTGATGTCACAGTGGGTTCGCCGAGTGAGCCGGTGTGACATCACGGAACCCCTCCGGGCGGCCGCGCCCGCTACTGTTCGTCACCGTGAGCACCGCACCCGCCGCCCCCGAGCCCGACGTGTCGGTGCACGTCCTCGGGTCGGTGCGGGCGCTGGTGGGGGGGCGCGCCGGTGGACCTCGGCGGCCCCAGCCGACGGGCGGTGCTGGCCCGGTTGGCGGCCGCGCAGGGGTCGGCGGTGTCGACCGATCTGCTGATCGAGGACCTGTGGTCGGACGGCCCGCCGCCGAAGGCGCTGGCCGCGTTGCAGGTACACGTGTCGTACCTGCGCCGCACCCTCGAGCCGGGACGGCGCGCCCGCACCCCGGCCGGGGTCCTGGTCAGCGAGCCACCCGGCTACGCGCTGAATCTTCCCGAAACCGCCGTGGACGCATGGCATTTCGAGGCTCTCGTCGGACGCGGACTGGAGGCCGTCGACCCGGCCCTGCGGGTCGGCCTGTTCGAGCGGGCCCTGGAGGTGTGGACCGGTCCGCCGTTCCAGGAGCTCGCCGACACCGAGTGGGCGCGACCGGCGATCACCCGGCTGCAGGAACTGCGCCGGACCGCGCTGGAGGAGCACGCGAGAAGCACTCTGGCACTCGGTAATCCGGAATCCGCCGCGGCACTGCGTGGGAGGGCCACAACGTGATCCCGAACAGGATCATGCCGATCATCAGTCCCAGACCGGAGACGGTCATCAGCGCGCCGAACGCCGCCGTGTCGACGATCGTGTCCGTCCCGGACAGCACCCCCGCACCGCCCGAGCCGGTCGCCCCGACCGCGAGCGGCACCGCGATGAACGCCTCGACCGCGAGGTGGGCGATCCCGACCACCGTCGACGAGACGAAGTAGACGACGAACGCGACCAGTCCCGCGACGCCGGCACGCCCCGACACCCAGGCGTACATGCCGGGCAGCCCCAACATCAGGAGCACGGTGCCGACGAACAGCAGGTACTGCGGGTAGGGCACGGTGTGGGCGGACAGCGCGGACACCGAGTGGCCGCTCCCGTCGGCCACCGGGTGCAGGATTCCCCCGGTCAGGTTGAACGCGAGCGCGACCACGAGGGCGAGCCCGCTGAGACGGTGGAGCAGAGCAGGTGTGATGGTCATGCGGCGACTGTCGCGCACCCGACTTGTCGCCCACTTGTCGTCGCCGCGGCGGGTAGCGTGGCCGGTGTTCGCAGACTCCCGTCGTTCGAGGCCGACCGCCAACGGAGGCACCGCCGAATGTTTGCACGTGTCCGTCACATGACCCGGCTCAAGCTGCAGCGCGCCGTCGCCGAGGTGATCCACGAATCCGACCGCCAGTCCCGGGTCGAGCAGGAGGACCGGCACGACCAGCTGCTCGCCGAAATGACCGCCACCACGGGTGAATTGGCGCGGGTTCTCGGCGAACTGTCCGCGGCACGCTCGCAGATCGCGGTCGTCCGCGAACGCCTCGACGATCTCGAGCAGCGGGCCTGCCGGGACATCACCCGCGCTCTCGACGTGGACGCGGCCGCCGACTCGGCCGCGTTCGTGCGCGAGCACATGCCGACGGCGACGGTGTGCCGGCATCCGCACCAGACGCTGCGCTTCGCGCTGGACCTGGTCGACGGCGACGGGATGGCGCTCGAGTTCGGGGTGGCCGGCGGCACCACGCTCGGGATCGTCGCGGCGGCGCTGCGCCCCCGCGGCCGGGCCGTGTTCGGGTTCGACGTGTTCACCGGGCTGCCGGAGGCCTGGCGCAGCGGGTTCCCCGCGGGCGAGTTCGCCCAGGAGTCGGTGCCGACCGTGCCCGGCGCGGAGATCGTCGCCGGGCTGTTCACGGACACCCTGCCCGGTTTCCTCGCCGAACACCCCGGCCCGGTGGCGTTCGCGCACCTGGACGCCGACCTGTACTCGTCCACCACGACGGTGCTGGACGCGATCGGCGACCGGCTGCGGCCCGGCACCGTGCTGGTGTTCGACGAGTTCTTCAACTACCCCGGCTGGCAGCAGCACGAGTACCGGGCCTGGACGGAGTTCGTCGACCGCACCGGTCTGCGCTTCGAGTACCTCGCCTACACCGGTGACAACGAGCAGGTCGTGGTGCGGGTGACCGGGTAGCCCGGGCGCACCGCTACTTGCCGTACAGCCGCGCCCAGTTCTCCCGGCTGGTCAGCTGCGGCATCGCGGCCCGGTACCGGTCCTGCACGGCCGGCGCCTGCTCCCGCAGCGCACGCAGCGCCTTCAGGCCCCGCTGGAGCAGAGCCACCGCGCGGCGCTTGTCCCGCTTGCGGACCCGCACGCCCTCCTGCGAACGATCCGTCACGACCGCATGGCTGAACAGCGACACGTGCCACCAGTGCGCGTCGTCCGCCGAGATGGCGACCGGGTGCGCCGGCAGCCGCCCGAACCACTGATTGATCGCACGCTTGACGAGCACCGCCCACTCGAGGCTCTTCTGCGGGTTCGGCCCGGCCGGGGTGATGAACATGTCGGCCGGGCACAGCCCGGGCACGTTGTTCGCGTTGTGGCGGATGGTCTCGCCGTAGTCGGCGCGGTCGCGGCGGATCGCCCCGGCCGCCTCCATGCCGCCGTCGGCCAGGTACTCCGGGCCCTTCAGGAAGTCCTCGACGGCCTTGATCAGCGTGTACGCCATGCCGTACTGCATCGAGACCAGGTACCGGAACAGGTCGGTGCGCAGCTGCTTGGCGAGCTTCTTGCCGTCCAGGTCCACGTGCAGCGCCGCGGTGATCATCGCGTTGCGCAGGTTGAAGTACCGGTGCCAGTCGTCCCAGTCCTTCCACGAGAAGTCGGCGTGCCACACCGCGGCGCCCGGCAACGTGACGGTGGCGAACCCGTTCGCCCGTGCGCGGTACCCGAACTCGATGTCGTCCCACTGGAAGAAAAGGGGCAGCGGGTACCCCATCTTCGCGACGATGTCCGACGGGATCAGGCACGACCACCAGCCGTTGTAGCCGGCGTCGACGCGGATGTCCTGCTGCTTCTTGAGCACGTTGACGTCGCCGAGCGCGTCCTTGACCTTCAGGCCCGCCTCCAGCCGCTGCAGGTCGGCGACCTCGGCACCCACGTGCACCCGGTCGGGGTGGAGCAGGTACAGCATCTGCGCGCCGATGATCGCGGGCTCGACGGTCAGGTTCGCGAACGCATTGAGGCGGATCACGGCCTCAGGCTCGCACAGCACGTCGTCGTCCATGAAGATCACGTTGGCGGGGTCGCCGCCGGCGCCCTGCACCTCGTACAGGCCGCGGGTGAATCCGCCCGCGCCGCCGAGGTTGGGCTGGGTGATGTAGGTGAGCTTGTCGCCGAGCACCCCGGCGACCCGCTGGAACTCGTCCCGGGTCTGCACCTGGTCGGTGCCCTGGTCGACGACGTACACCGCGTCGACGTCGGCCAGCGCGCTCGGGTCGTCGGCCATCGCGGCGAGCGTGTTCGCGCAGTCGTCGGCGCGATTGAAGGTGCAGATCACGACCGCGGCCGGGCGCGGCGCACCGGCGGCCTGCACGGTCCACTCGGCGTGTTCGACGTCGAGCTCGCCGCCGCCGGTGCTCAGCCGCGCGAACAACGCGCCGCCGTCGAGGAAGCGGTCGACCTTCGCGGTCAGCGCGACCCGGCGGGGCGCGCCGCTGTCGGCGACCCGCTCGGTGGCGACCGTGCGCTTGCGGCCCTTCGCGTCGGTCGCGACCAGCTCGATCGTGCCGGCGCCGGTGACGTCGGCGACGAATCGGACCTCGGTGACCGTGGTCCACCGCTGCCAGTAGCTGGCCGGGAACCTGCCGAAGTAGGTGTTGGTGTCGACGCTGCTGTGGCGGCCGAGGTGAGCGGCGGCCCGGGTGCGGGTCACCGAGCCCTTGGCGGTCGCGTACATGTTGTCGCTGACCAGCGCGGTCGGCCCGGTGAACAGGACCCGCTGCACGGTCCGCTCCCCCTCCGGCCGCCGGGCGGCGGGCGCCGCGGTCCCGGTTGCGACGCCGGTGACAGCCCCGGGATCGACCATGGCTTCATCACGCTCGTGCATACAGACGACTACCTCTCAGAGCTGCCCTGACGTGTGGACAATCGGAGCAAAGGCTACCAACGTCCGCCGGAGGGCCCGGCCCTCGTCGTCGGCGATGCGGGTCACGATCCGGCAGCCGCCGCCTGCAGGACGCTCTTCCGGCGGCGGAGCCCGACCAGGCCCCGGGCCATCTGCGCGACGTCCGACGGGGAGATGCGGCTGGCGTGCGCGCGGTGCTCGTCGCTGAGCCGGACCGGCAGCTCGACCGGCCGGATCCCGGCGAGCTCGACCGCGTAGTCGAGTTCCGTCGTGAACAGGAAGCCGGTTTCGGTGAGATGCCCGGCCAGGTTGCGCAGCAGCACTCCGTCCACGATGAACGTGCCCTGCGGATCACCCGTCCGGGTGCCCAGGATCGCGCGCCGCAGCAGCGCGAAACCGCGGGTCATCACGACCCGGCCGACTCCGCGGTCGATCCGGGAGTCGGGATGCGCCTTGGAGCCGATCAGCACCCGGGGCCCGCCGCGGCCGTCCGCGGGGTGCTTCTCGGCGCCGTCGATGTCGTCGAAGCCGAACGGCAGGTCGTCGGCGGTGAGCAGCACCCGCGCACCGGTCGAGGCCAACGCCCCGACCCGCAGCGCGTTCCCCATGCCCTTGTCACTGGTCAGCGGGACGAACGACACGGTCGGGTCGCTCCAGCCGTCGGCCAGCTCGCGGCACAGCCGCGCGGTGTCGTCGGTCGAACCGTTCTCCACGACGATGATCTCGACCCTGCGGCCGGCGAAGTGGTCGGCGAAGCGCCGCACCGTGGCCTCGAGCACCGCGGCCGAGTTGTAGGCCGGGATCACCACCGACAGCTCGGCGTCGAATCCGCCGGAAGGTGCCGGTGACGCAGCCACGCACCCACCCCCATTCGCCCGATTTCGCTACAAAGTCGCGGCGAATACTACGCTCCGGTCAACGAGGTGGCGGTGTCGCCATCGACCCGACCGACGAAGGCGCACCGTGAAATCTGATCTGCCCCTCGCGCAACGAGTGCTGCCACCAACACTTCTCGCGGTCGCGGTGGCCCTGGCAGCAGCGATCCCGGCCGTGTCCAACCGCTGGTTCTACTACTGGGACGACAGCGCCGCCGCCTTCGCACCGGGTTGGCACACGATCGGCGAACGCATCCTGTCCGGGTCGTGGCCCACGCTCGTGCCCCAGCTGTGGGCGGGCGGCAACATCACCGCGGAGGCGCTGTACGGCACCTACAACCCGGTGCTGCTCGGTGAGTCCGTGCTGATCGCACTCGTGCCGAATCTCGCCGTCGGCATGACCCTGGTGAAGATGCAGTTCATGGCCCTGCTCGCGGTCGGCGTCTACCTCGTCGCCCGGCAGTACGGGGCCAGCCGCTCGATGGCGTTCGTCGCCGGATTCGCGATGCCGTTCGCCGGGTACACGCTGTACTTCGACGCGTCCAGCTGGGCGTCGGGACTGATCGCCTTCGCCTGGATCCCGCACGTGTGGTGGTCGACGCGGGCCAGCGCGCTGGGGCGGGTCAACCCGCTGGTGCCGATCGCGTTCGGTGCCCTCGCGATGACGACCGGCAACCCCTACGGCGCGGTGGGGGTCGCGGTCGTCTACCTCGCCGTGATCGCCGAGTGTGTCGCGATCCGCCGTTTCCGGGGCATCCGGTCCCTGGTGGTGAGCGGCGTCTCGATCCTGCTGCTGTCGCTGATCGTCTACCTGCCGCTGCTGTTCACCACCGACGTCTCGGTCCGCACGCAGTCGGGGGTGCGCAACGACGGCGCGTTGCGGCCCGACCTCGGGGACCTGGTCAACGCCAGCGCTCCGTCGCACCTGCCGTTCGTGACGGCCTTCGGCCACCCCTCGATGACGGTGCCGATCGCGTACCTGGCGTGGTTCCTGATCCCGCTCGCCCCGTGGATCCGCTGGTCCGCGCTGCGGAACCTCGGCCGATCCGGTGTGTCGCTGATCGTGTTCGGCGCGCTCTACGCGGTGCTGCTGCTGGGCCCGTCGAACCTGTGGCTGTTCCGCTGGCCGGCCCGGCTGATCGAGTACGGCCAACTCCCGGTGCTGGTCGCGGTCGCGGTGGCGCTGTCGCCCGGACTGCACCGCAGCCGCTGGCAGCTGCGGTCCGCACTCACCGCCGCACTGCTCGTGCTCGGCTTCTACCTCTCGTGGTCGAGCGTGCCGGACGAGGCACTGACCCACCTGGCGGCACTGGGCGTCGCGGCCGCGCTGTGCTCCGTGGCGATCGTCGTCGCCCGGCAGTGGCCCCGCGCCCTGGCCGCGGTGCTCGTCGCCGGCGGTGTCCTCGTGCTGACGATGCAGACGAATCTGTGGTTCACCGGCAACGACAACGTCACCGCCTGGAAGTTCCCCCGGCAGGTCGCGTTCCTCCAGGACAAGTTCGCCGGCCGCTACCCCGGCACCACCTTCGCGATCGGCGACCCGGAGAACATCGCGGAGAACGACCCCACCGGACAGTGGGGCGACATCCTGTTCGGCAGCACCTGGCAGCCGGCCGGGGTCGACGCCGTCAACAGCTACGCCGGGATCAGCTACAACGACTTCGTCGAGGCCCTCTGCCTCAACTACTACGGCGGCGTGAAGTGCCCGGACGCGGTCGACCGGCTGCTGATCAAGTCCCCCGGCACCGGAACCTCGTGGCTGGACGCGATGCGCATCGCGACGGTCGTCGTGCAGAACAGCGGGCCGTACGGCGCCGAGCACGCTCTCGACTCCCTGCCCGCCGCGGACTGGGCCGTCACCCCCGAGCACGGGGTCACGGTCGGACGGCGGATCACCCCGCTGCCCTGGCCCGACGGCCGGCTGTCCGCGACGACTCCCGGGCTCGAGGTCGGCGCCGACGTCGCGGCGACCGACACCCGGGAGACCGTGCGCTACACCGGTTCGGGCACCGCGACCTTCGCCCTGCTGGCCTGGCCGGGCTGGACCGCGACCGTGGACGGCCGCGCGGTGCCGACCCAGGCGAGCGAGGGCGGGCTGCTGCAGGTGCAGCTGCCGCCGTCGGCCGCCGAGGGCTCCACCCTGACGATCTCGTTCGCCCCGCCCGGCAGCGCGCTCGGGTGGACGCTGGTCGGCGTGGGCGCCGTGCTCGCGGTGCTGCAGGGCGTCGCCTACGAGGTGACCCGGCGCCGCCGGACGGGCACCGACGAGGGCGCCCCGACCTCCGACGACGAACCGGCCGCCGAGGGTGCGCCGGGCCGGCCGGTGTCGGCTACTCCGCCGCCGACTCGGTGACCTGGTGCACCGCGAGGTGCGCGGGCAGGATCGCCCGACGCTCGGCGTCGATGTCCGCCCCGTCGGCGAGCAGGCCGACGAAGTGCGTGAGCTGCGCGGCGAGGGGCTCCTCGCTGTACCGGATCGACGGGATCTCGATGACGGTCTGCTGCTGGTAGCCGTCCCGGTCCACCGGCTGGGACTGGTCGATGTGCCGGTAGATCGTGATGTCCTTGCGCAGCAGGTCGATCTCGATCAGCCGGTCCACCTCCGCGAGGGAGATCTGGCGGATCTTGCGCTGGCTGACCCGGCTCGCCGAGATGGTCGCCACCGACCCGGAGGCGAACCGCAGCACCGCGTCCGCGGAGTCCTCCGCGTTGTTCTCCACCGACGTCGGGTGGAAGTACCCGAACACGCCCTTCGACAGCTCCGGCTCGGAACCGATGAACTGGATCGCCAGGTCCACGTCGTGGATCAGCAGGTCGGTGGCCACGCCGGTGGTGATCCGGGGGACGAACGGCGAGTGACGGATGCCGGTCACCTGCACGACCTCGCCGACGAACTCGCGGGCGGTCCGCACCGCCGGGTTGAACCGCTCGAGCAACCCGCAGACGAGCGGCACCGCGGCCGCCTCCGCCCGCTTCACCAGGTCCTCGCTCTGCTCGTACGTCGCGGCCAACGGCTTCTCCACCAGCACCGGCTTGCCGAGGTCGAGCACCCGGCCCGCGACCTCGTAGTGCGCGGGCGTGGCCGCGGCGACGACCACCGCGTCGATGCCGTCGAGGTCGTCGAAGTCGGGCGCCCAGGCGGTGCCGAAGCGTTCCGCGACGGCCCGGCCCTGTTCCTCGCGAGGCTCGACCAGCATCGCGAGCTCGCAGTGCGGCGACTGCGCGATGACCCGGGCGTGCAGCGAACCCATCTGGCCCGACCCGATCAGGGCGATCCTCGGCTGTGCGTTCGTCATCTCAGGCCTCCATGGCGCCGCGAACGGCATCGATGATCCGGTCGACGTCCCCGGCGGAGAGTCGAGCGTGCACGGGAATGCTCAGGCAGCGGGCCGCGACCGAGGTCGCGACCGGGGTGTCCTCGATGACCACCCGCGGATGGCTGCGGTAGCAGTCGTAGTCGTAGGCGGTCTTCGGGTAGTAGATGCCGCTGCCGACCTCGCGCTCGGTCAGCCGGTCCGCGAGGGTGTCGCGGTCGATCGGCGCGTTCTCGTCGAGGAGGACGGTGAACTGGTGCCACACGTGTCCGCGACCGGCGAGTTCGGTCGGCAGGGTGAGGCCGGCGACGTCCTTCAGCCCGGTGCGCAGCGCCTCCGCATTGCGCCGCCGGGCCTCGACCTGCTGCAGGTAGGAGCCGAGCTGCGGCAACGCGAGGCTCGCCTGCAGGTCGGTCATGCGGTAGTTGTGCCCCACCATCTCGTACACGTACCGCTGCCGCATGCCCTGGTTGCGCAGCACCCGCAGCCGGTCGGCCAGCGCGTCGTCGTCGGTGGTGATCATGCCGCCCTCGGCGGTGGTCAGGTTCTTCGTGGCGTAGAAGGAGAAGCAGCCGACACCGAAGGTCCCGACCCCCTTGCCGTCGAGGGTGGCGCCGTGCGCCTGAGCGGCGTCCTCGACCACGGCGAGGTCGTGCCGCCGCGCCAGCGGCATCAGCTCGCCCATGTCCGCGGCCTGGCCGTACAGGTGCACCGGCATCAGCACCCGGGTGCGGTCGGTGATCCGGTCGGCGACGACGGCGGGGTCGATGTTGAAGTCGTCCTCGCGGATGTCCGCGAAACGGGCGGTGGCGCCGGCCTCGAGGATCGCGTTGAGCGTCGCCACGAACGTGAACGGCGTGGTGAGCACCTCGTCGCCCGGCTGCAGATCCTGCACCTGGAGCGCCGCGACCAGGGCGGTCGTGCCGTTGTTGACGGCGACCGCGTGCCGGGCGCCGACCAGCGCCGCGAACTCGTCCTCGAGGCGCTTGACCTTCGGGCCCTGGGCCACGATTCCCGACCGCAGGGTGTCGAGTACCTCCCGTTCGACGTCCTCTCCGAACGAGATGCTCGAGATGCCAATCACTGGTAACCCTCCGATAGATTCATTCGCCGGTCCGCCCCGAACTCACAGGTGGCAACCGACTGAGCGTAACGAAACCGCCATCGACGCCCGAAAGGATGCGAACGACACCCATGTCGACAGGTCGCAACTGCCACATCCACCCCACCGCCCTCATCGGCGACGGAGTGGTCATCGGCGACGGTGTCACCGTCGGGCCGCACGCCGTCCTGACCGGGCCGCTCACGATCGGTGACCGGTGCTGGATCGGCGCCGGCGCCGTCCTCGGCGCCCCGCCGGAGATCCTCGGCGCCGCGCACCCGGAGACCTGGGACGAGCAGTCCCCGCACCGCGGCGTCGTCATCGGCCCCGACACCACCATCCGCGAGCTGAGCACCGTGCACCAGGGCAGCGAACGGGTGACCACGGTGGGTGCGGGCTGCTTCCTGATGAACCGTGTCGCGGTCGAACACGACGTCCAGATCGGTGACCGCTGCGTGCTGTCCGCCGGGGCCACGTTCGCCGGCCACGTCAGTGTCGGTGCCGGTGCGAACATCGGCATGCACACGGTGGTCCACCAGCGGCGGGTGATCGGCGACGGCGTCATGGCCGGCATGGGGACGGTCGTCGTCAAGGACGTGCCGCCGTTCGCGAAGGTGTTCGGCAATCCCGTGCGGATGCGCGGCGCCAACCGGGTCGGCATGAGCCGGTCCGGTTTCGGGGAGACCGAGGTCGAGGCGATCGCGTCGCCGTACGAGGCGGGCCGGATGCCGACCGCGGCCGAGCTGCCGGCCGCGACCACCGCCGCGTTCGACTGGTGGCGTTCCCGCGCGCAGCGGCCGCTGATGGTGTAGGGGCGCCGTCACCGGCTGTTATCGTCACTTCCGCGTCGACATGTCGTGTGAGGGGAGGATCCGCCGATGAGTGCCGTGTCCGAACCGGCCCCCGCGACCGACGACGAGGCCCCCGAACCCCCCGCCCCGACCGGTGTCCGCGCCGTCCTGGCGAACGTCCTCCGGGCGCTCGTCACCCTGGCGATCGTGGCCGGGATCGTGTTCGCGGTCCGCACCCAGTGGTCCGCCGTCAAGGACACGATCACCGAGCTCAGCTGGTGGGCGCTGCTCGCCTCGGCGCTGTTCGTCTTCCTCGGCATGGGCGCCGCCGTCCGGGCCTGGCAACACGCCCTCGGCGCACTCGAACAGCCGATCCCCGCGTTCGACGCCGCCCGCTGCTACCTCGTCGGGCAGCTCGGCAAGTACCTGCCGGGCAGCGTGTGGGCGTTCGTCCTGCAGACCGAGCTGGTGCGGCGGGCCGGCGTGTCCCGGGCCGCCGGTTTCATCACCGTCCTGGTGACGGTCGGTCTGAGCACCACCTCGGCGCTGGTGGTCGGCCTGCTCGGACTGCCCGCCCTGTTCCAGGTCAGCACCGCCGCGGCGATCGCGGTGATCGTGCTCGTCCCCATCGCCCTGCTCTGTGCCTACCCGCCGGTGCTGACCCGGCTGGTGAACCTGGCGCTGCGGATCCTGCGCCGCGAACCGCTGCACCGGCCGCTGACGATGCACAAGATCGCGCTCGCGCTCGGCTGGTGCGCGGTGAGCTGGGTGCTCTACGGGGTGCACCTGTGGCTGCTCGCGTCGAGCGTCGCGGGATTCGAGTTCGGCGGGCTGATCGAATGCGTCGGTGCGATCGCGCTCGGTATGTGCGCGGGCGTGCTGGTGTTCGTGGTCCCCTCCGGTCTCGGCGTGCGCGAGGCCGTGGTCGTCGCCGCCCTGTCCCCGTTCATGGATCCGGGGGTGGCGCTGGGCCTGGCGCTCGCCTCCCGGCTCGTGTTCACCCTGTGCGAGGTGTTCGCCGGCGTGGTCGCCGCGACGGCCGGATCCCGGGTGCTGCGGAACGCCCTGGTGCACGAGCACTCGCGCGTCCCGCGCCCGAGCGAGGCGTGACGTCAGTTCCAGTTGATGCCGGTCGAGCCGATTCCCACCGACCCGATCCCGGTGAGCATCGACCCCTCCATCAGTGATCCGGTGTTCGCGGACCCGGTGTTCGAGGAGCCGGTGTTGACCGATCCGACGTTGGTCGACCCGGTGTTCGCCGATCCGAGGTTCAGGTTTCCGGTGTTGGCCGACCCGGCGTTGCCCGTACCGGTGTTCGCCGACCCCACGTTTCCGGATCCGGTGTTCGCCGACCCGACATTGCCCGACCCGGTGTTCGAGGAACCGACGTTGCCGGAGCCGGTGTTCTGCGAGCCGACGTTGTTGGATCCGGTGTTCTCCGGACCGACGTTGAACGACCCGGTGTTGTTCTGTCCGACGTTGTTGGAGCCGACCGCGCTCGCCGTGCTCGACGACCCGAGACCCGAGGAGCCGAGCCCGAGGCTCCCCGCCACGTCGCGGCACGGCAGCACCGCACCCGGCACCGCCACCTGGACCAGCACCGCGACGTCGGACAGGCCGAGCGGCGCGCAGGCGTGCACGGCGGCGGCAGGGCTGAGCGAGCCGGTGTCGGCGTGGGCCGTCCCGGCCGCACCGAGACCGAGCACCGCGATCGCCGAGCAGGTGACCAGCGTGCCGGTGGATCTCCGAAACGTGACAACTGCCATGGAGCGCTCCTCGATTCGAGCGAACTCTCGGTGAAATCCGGTCCTGCGGTCGTGACGGTACCGCCGTCGGTGCGCGTCCGCGCGGCGAATCGCCGAGATGTGGTCAGGCGTCCAGTCGTCGCTCGGCCGCCGAGTAGAACTCCTCGGTCGCCGCCTTGGCCGGCCGCCACCACGCCTCGTTGTCCCGGTACCAGGCGACCGTCGCCTCCAGTCCGGACCGGAAGTCCCGGTACCGCGGCGCCCACCCGAGCTCGGTGCGCAGCAGCGTCGAGTCGATCGCGTACCGCAGGTCGTGGCCCGGCCGGTCCGGGACGGCGTCGAAGTCGCCGCGGTCGCGGCCGAAGATCTCCAGCAGCAGCGCGACGACGGTCCGGTTGTCGACCTCGCCGTCGGCGCCGATCAGGTACGTCTGCCCGATCCGGCCGCGGTCGAGGACGTCCCACACCGCGCGGTTGTGGTCGTCGACGTGAATCCAGTCCCGGACGTTGCGACCGAGCCCGTACAACTTCGGCCGGTCGCCGTCGATCAGGTTCGTGATCTGCCGCGGGATGAACTTCTCGACGTGCTGGTAGGGGCCGTAGTTGTTGGAGCAGTTCGAGATCGTCGCGCGCACCCCGAACGAGCGCACCCACGCCCGCACGATCAGGTCGCTCGAGGCCTTCGTCGACGAGTACGGGCTCGACGGGTTGTAGGCGGTGGCCTCGGTGAACCGGGCCGGGTCGTCGAGCTCGAGGTCGCCGTACACCTCGTCGGTCGAGATGTGGTGGTAGCGCACGTCGTGGCGGCGCACCGCCTCGAGCAGCGCGCAGGTGCCGATGACGTTGGTCTCCACGAACGGCCACGGATCCGTCAGCGACTGGTCGTTGTGCGACTCGGCGGCGAAGTGCACCACCGCATCCGACGCGGCGACGAGCCGGTCGACGAGGTCGGGGTCGGTGATGTTGCCGTGCACGAAGTCGATCCGGTCCGCGACCGGGTCCAGGGACGCGCGGTTGCCGGCGTAGGTGAGGGCGTCGAGGACCGTGACCGCGACGTCGGGGCGCTCGGTCACGGTCTGCTGCACGAAGTTCGCGCCGATGAATCCGGCGCCGCCGGTGACCAGGAGCCTCATGTGGCGAACAGTACCGCCCGCCACCGAACCGACGCTCCTCCGCGGTTCTCCCACCCGGACCGGAATCGGGTTCTAGGCTCGACGTTGTCGGGTGGGCCGGCGATGGCCCCTCGGACACGACGGGCGGTGACGACATGACGTGGGCGTTGCCGACAATCGCCGCAGTGCTGCTCGTGTTCGCCGCGATCTCCGGCCGCGTCGAGGGCACTCCGATCACGGCTCCGATGATCTTCACCGGCAGTGGCCTGATCCTCGGCGCGAACGCGCTCCGGTTGATCGACGTGCACGCCGGCGCCGAGGTGGTCAAACTGCTTGCCGAGGTGACCCTCGCGCTGGTGCTGTTCTCCGACGCCTTCCGAGTGAACCTGCCCGCCCTTCGGACCGAGATCGCCCTCCCCGCCCGCCTCCTCGGCATCGGCCTGCCGCTGACCATCGCGGCCGGCTTCGCCGCCGCGCTCGTGCTCCTCGACCTCACCTGGCCGGAGGCGCTGCTGCTCGCGGTGATCCTCGCGCCGACCGATGCCGCCCTCGGGCAGGCCGTGGTGACGCTCCCGATCCTGCCGTCCCGGGTGCGCCAGGGTTTGAACGTCGAAAGCGGGCTCAACGACGGGATCTGCGTACCCGTGTTCCTCATCGTGCTCGCGATCGCGCAGGCCGAAGCGGGGGCCCTCGGCAGCGGCTCCGCCGCGATCCTGGTCACCGAACAGATCGGGTTCGGCACCCTCGCCGGTCTCCTGGCGGGGGCGATCGCCGCCGCGATTCTGGTCGTCGTCGCCCGTCGCCACCGGATCGACCCGCTGTGGGCGCAGACCATTCCGGTGACGGCGGCGGTGCTCGCCTACACCGTGGCCGTCCCCCTGGGCGGCTCCGGCTTCATCGCCGCGTTCGTCGGCGGACTGACCTTCGGCGCGATCCGCCACCGCGCCACCGACGTCCACGAGGCCGACGGTGCCGAAGGCGAGGCCGCCCTGCTGGACGGGGCGGGTGACCTGGCCAGCGCCGTGACGTTCATCGTCTTCGGTGCGGTGCTGCTCGGTCCCGCGCTCGGGCGGCTGTCCTGGGCGACGCTCGGCTATGCGGTGGTGAGCCTGACCGCCGTGCGGATGATTCCCGTCGCCCTGTCGCTGATCGGAACCCACCCACGCGTACCGACCGTTGCCTTCGTCGGCTGGTTCGGTCCGCGTGGCCTGGCCACCATCGTCTTCGTCATCCTCATCCTCGAGGAACCGGGCGACCTGCCCCACGAGGAGCTGCTGCTGACCACGGCGATCATCACCATCGCCCTCTCCGTTCTGGCCCACGGACTCAGTGCCGCACCACTCGCCGATCGCTACGCCACCTGGTTCCAGCGTCACCCCCGCGACGAGGACCGGCCGGCGCGGAGGACGAGTGGATGACGATTCCTGTCGTCGGGATCCGCGCGGAGCGCGTGCACCGGCCGCAGCGCGGGTCGCGCCGGAGGAGGAACAGCCGACGGCGACCTCGTTGCGCCCCGTCGTGAAACACTGCACTGCATGCGCGGAATCATTCTGGCTGGCGGCACGGGCAGCCGGCTGCACCCGATCACCCTCGGGGTGAGCAAGCAGCTGGTGCCCGTCTACGACAAGCCGATGATCTACTACCCGCTGTCGACGCTGATGCTGGCCGGGATCCGCGACATCCTGGTGATCACGACCCCGGAGGACGCCGACCAGTTCCGGCGGCTGCTCGGCGACGGCTCCCAGTTCGGTGTCTCCATCCGCTATGCGGCGCAACCGGAACCGAACGGTCTCGCGCAGGCGTTCGTGATCGGCGCCGACCACGTCGGGTCCGACACCGTCGCACTCGTGTTGGGCGACAACATCTTCTACGGCCCCGGGATCGGCACCCGGCTGGGCCGATTCCAATCCCTCGACGGCGGAGCCGTTTTCGCTTACCACGTGTCGGACCCGTCGGCATACGGCGTGATCGAGTTCGACGCCGACGGCCGCGCGATCTCCCTCGAGGAGAAGCCGAAGGCACCGCGCTCACAGTTCGCGGTGCCGGGCCTGTACTTCTACGACAACGACGTCGTCTCCATCGCCCGCGACCTGCGTCCGTCCGCGCGCGGCGAGTACGAGATCACCGACGTCAACCTCGCCTACCTCGACGCCGGGAGGTTGCACGTGGAGGTGCTGCCCCGCGGCACCGCCTGGCTGGACACCGGCACCTTCGACTCCCTGCTCGACGCGTCGAACTACGTCCGCACGATCGAGCAGCGGCAGGGCCTGAAGATCGGGGTCCCCGAGGAGGTGGCGTGGCGGTGCGGGTTCATCGACGACGACGCGCTGCGCACCCGGGCCGAAGGCCTGGTCAAGTCCGGATACGGCAACTACCTGCTCGACCTGCTCGAGCGCGGCAAGGACGGGTGACGTGGAGTTTCGTGAGCTGAGCATCCCCGGCGCGTGGGAGATCACCCCCCGGCAGTTCGGCGACGACCGCGGCGTGTTCCTCGAATGGTTCAAGGACTCCGCGTTCACCGCGGCCGTCGGGAGGCCGCTCGAGTTGCGGCAGGCGAACTGCTCGGTGTCCGCGGCCGGAGTGCTGCGCGGCGTGCACTTCACCGACACTCCGCCCGGGCAGGCCAAGTACGTGACCTGCGTGCGCGGCGCGTTCCTCGACGTGATCGTCGACCTGCGCGTCGGCTCCCCCACGTTCGGCCGGTGGGACTCGGTGCTGATCGACGACGTCGACCGCCGCGCCGTCTACCTGTCCGAGGGGCTCGGGCACGCGATTCTCTCGCTCGAGGACGCCTCGACGGTGATGTACCTGTGCTCGATCGAGTACACCCCGTCCCTCGACCGCGACCTGCACCCCCTCGACCCGGACCTCGGCATCGACTGGCCGACCGTCGGCCGCGACGGCCGCCCGCTCGAGTACCAGCTGTCCGACAAGGACGCGGCGGCGCCGTCGCTGGCGACGCTGACGGCCGACGGCGTGCTGCCGCGGTTCGGACGCTGACGCGGGACCGGGCACCGGCCGGCGCGGTCGGGCGCCGGGCTCCGCTGTCGGCGAAATCGGGCATGACCACGGCCGGCCCCGTGTTTCACCGAACATGGCCGGAGACGACGAAGCGATGGACGCCTACTCGACGGTGGTGACCGAGGTGGCCCGCCGGGTGCTGCCCAGCGTCGCGAGCCTGCGGGTGCGGCTGCCCCGCGGCACCGGCGCCGGCAGCGCGAGCGTGCTGACCGCCGACGGGTTCCTGCTGACCAGCGCCCACGTGGTGGCCGGCGCGTCCGGCGCCGAGGCGGCGTTCGGCGACGGCACCGAGGTGCGGGCGGACGTCGTCGGCCGGGACGTGCTGTCCGACCTCGCCGTGCTGCGCGCCCGCGGACCGGTGCCGCCCCCGCTGGACCACGGGGACGCGGCGCGCCTGCGGGTCGGTCAGCTGGTGGTCGCGGTCGGCAACCCGCTCGGCCTGGCGGGCAGCGTGACCGCCGGCATCGTCTCGGGTCTGGGTCGTTCCCTCCCCACCAGCGACGGACGCGTCGTCGACGAGGTGATCCAGACCGACGCGGCGCTGAACCCGGGCAACAGCGGCGGGGCGCTCGCCGACAGCGCGGGCCGCATGGTCGGGGTGAACACCGCGGTCGCCGGGATCGGCGTCGGACTGGCGGTCCCGATCAACGCCACCACCCGCCGGATCATCGCGACCCTGATGTCCACCGGTCGGGTGCGGCGGGCCTGGCTCGGCATCGCCGGCGCGCAGGCCCCGCTGCCCGCGGGGCTGGCCGAGCGGACCGGCCGCCGGACGGGGCTGCGGATCGCGCAGGTGGTCGCGGGCAGTCCCGCCGATCGGGCCGGGCTGCGCACCGGGGACGTCGTCGTCGCGGTGGGCGGCGCCGACGTCGCCACCGCCACCGCGCTGCAGTCGCTGATGATGGAGAACGCGATCGACCGCCCGGTGGAGATCACCGTGTGGCGTTCCGGCGCACTCGTCGACGTGATCGCCGAACCCCGCGAGCTCAAGCACAGCGAGTAGCCCCGGACTCCTTCGGATGCGGAATAACCGGGGACCGGAGTAGGTTGGACCGTGCGACAGCGTCCGGGCATACCCCGGGTACCACATTAAAATCGTCGCCGCGAGCGACCACTTGCCGAGAGGCGATATGGCGGGCGTTGTCGCACTCGAAGCCGTCGGCACTCCGGTGCCGGCGGCTTCACCCTTCTTCCGACCGCCCCGGCCCCGCGGTCGTTCGCCCTGGACGTCACGGCGAGTCGTCCGCAACACGGAACGCACATCGATCGGCGCGGGCGACCGCACCACACGCCCTGTCCCGACGCAGTAGGTTCGGTGCACACGACGGCGCCAACGCGAGATGCAGGTCGATGACGAGCAGTGCACGGGAACGGACCCGACGACGACGGCACCCGGTGCTGCGCGCGGCCGTCGTCCTCCTCGCACTCCTCGTACTCGTGCTCGTCGGCCACCGGCTGACACCCGGCCACCTCCCCCAGAGCGCGCCCCCGCCCGCCGCCGTGCCCACCACACAGGCACCCGTCCCGCTCGACCCGGCGACGCTCACGGCGCGGACCGTTCCGACCCTCGTCACGCTGTCCGCGACCGCCGGCCCGCTGACCACCGCCGGCACCGGCATCCTGCTCAGCCCCGACGGCCTGGTCCTGACCAATCACCACGTCATCGACGGCGCCGACGACGTCAACGCGGTCGCGATGGCCACCGGCGCCGGCTACGACGCCGAGGTCCTCGGCTACGACCGGTTCCGCGACGTCGCGGTCCTGAAACTCGTCGGCGCCGACACCCTGCCGGTCGCGCAACTCGGCCGCTCGGCCGACCTGCACCTGCGCGACCCCGTCACCGCGATCGGCAACGCCGACGGCGGCGGGGTCCCGCTGCCTGCGCCCGGGGTCGTCACCGGCCTGGGCGAGTCGGTGGTCGCGCGCAACGCCGGCGTCGGCACCCGCAACCGGCTGACCGGGATGATCGAGGTCGACGCGGACATCCGGCCCGGCGACTCGGGCGGACCGCTCGTCGACGCCTACGGCCGCGTCGTCGGCGTCAGCACCGCCGGCAACACCGGGATGCGCCCCGACCCCACCGATCGGGCCACCGGCACCCCGGTCCCCATCGAGTCCTATGCACTGCCGATCGACGACGCCGTCGCGATCGCCGACCAGATCCGGGGCGGCCGCGCCTCGGACACCGTCCACATCGGCCCCACCCCGCTGCTCGGTGTCGCGGTCACCGACGTCGGGCAGACACAGGACGGCGCGAAGGTGGTCGCGGTCGGCGCGCGAAGCCCCGCCGAGCAGGTCGGGATCATGCGCGGCGACGTCATCGTCAGCTGGGACGGCCGGCCGATCCGCTCGCAGACGGACCTGACCGTCGAGATGACCGCCCGGCACCCCGGCGACCGGGTCGAACTCGGGTGGGTGGACGCGGCGGGGCAGCGTCACACCGCCGCGCTGGTGCTCACGACCGGGAAACCGTAGGGCGCGCCCCGGCTCAGCGGATCTTGAAGATCACCGCGCGCTGCACGACGAAGTTGATGACCGTCGCGGTGCCCTGCGCGATGACGAACGCCAGCGGCACCTTCCACCAGGTGTCCGGGAACGCCTGGTACATGACCTGGTTCAGCCCGACCTGGACGGCGAAGGTGATCGCGTACAGCACCACGACCGCGACGAACCGGGCCCGGCTCGGCTCGGCCTGGAACGTCCAGCGCCGGTTGATGACGTAGGCGGTGGTGGTGCCGCAGATGAAGCTGATCGACTTGGCCACCGCGACCGGCAGGCCGAGCGCCATGCCGAGCACGTACAGGCTGAAATCGACGACCGCGGACAGCCCGCCGGTGAGGACGAACCGGACGATCTGCGTCTTGAGGTCGACGTCGGTGCCTCCCGGCTCGTCGATCAGCGGCAACTCGACGGGCAGCGGCAGGTGCGGTTCGGGGGCGGGCGCGGTTCCGGACACGCAGTAGAGGGTAGGCGACGGCCCGGATCCGCCGCCTCGAGCGTGCGGTTGCCGGAGGATCACCCGACCGGTGGCGATCCTCACCCGGGCCCTTCGTGCAGGGAGTTGTCCCCGGTGCGCACCCGGCGACCGGCCGGAGACCAGGCACGCCGACCCGACCGGCGGGTAGCCTCTACCCCGATGTCCACGACAGCAGAAGAGGCCCCCGCGGCACCGCGGCCTCTGCACACCCAGACCCGAACCCTCACCGGATGGGGGCGCACCGCGCCCACCACCGCCGAGGTGCTCTCCACGCCCGACGTCGAGGTGATCGCATCCGCGGTCGCCCAGGTCGCCGAGCAGAACGAGAGCAAGCCTTCGCACCTGCGCCGCGGCGTCATCGCCCGCGGCCTCGGCCGTTCCTACGGCGACCCGGCCCAGAACGCGGGCGGCCTGGTCATCGACATGAATGCGCTCAACCGGATCCATCGGATCGACCGGGACACCGGGCTCGTCGAGGTCGACGCCGGTGTGAATCTGGACCAGCTGATGAAGGCGGCGCTGCCGTTCGGGCTGTGGGTCCCGGTGCTGCCGGGTACCCGGCAGGTCACGATCGGCGGCGCGATCGGTTCCGACATCCACGGCAAGAACCACCACAGCGCCGGCAGCTTCGGCAACCACGTGGTGTCGCTGGACCTGCTGACCGCGGACGGCAAGGTCCGGACGCTGACGCCGAAGGGCGGACGGCAGGACCCGAAGGGCGCGCTGTTCTGGGCGACGGTCGGCGGCATGGGCCTGACCGGCATCATCCTCAAGGCCACGATCAAGATGACGCCGACCGAGACGGCGTACTTCATCGCGGACAGCGTGCGCACGACCGGGCTGGACGAGACGATCGCGCTGCACAGCGACGGCTCCGAGGAGAACTACGACTACTCGTCCGCGTGGTTCGACGCGATCTCCGCGCCGCCGAAGCTCGGCCGCGCCGCCGTGTCCCGCGGGTCGCTGGCGAAGCTGGACCAGTTGCCGGCGAAGCTGCAGAAGGATCCGCTGCGGTTCAACGCCAAGCCGCTGGTCACGTTCCCGGACATCTTTCCGAACGGCCTCGCCAACAAGGTCGACTTCACGATCGTCGGCGAGCTGTACTACCGGAAGACGAAGAACGCCACCGGCCAGGTCCAGAACCTGACGGCGTTCTACCACCCGCTCGACCTGTTCGGGGAGTGGAACCGCGCCTACGGCTCGAAGGGCTTCCTGCAGTACCAGTTCGTGGTCCCGCCGGAGGCCGTCGACGAGTTCAAGAAGATCATCGTCGACATCCAGCGCTCCGGGCACTACTCGTTCCTCAACGTGTTCAAGCTGTTCGGCGAGGGCAACCAGGCCCCGCTCAGCTTCCCGATGCGGGGCTGGAACGTCTGCGTCGACTTCCCGATCAAGGCGGGCCTGAACGAGTTCGTCACCGAACTCGACAGGCGCGTCCTCGAATTCGGTGGCCGGCTCTACACCGCGAAGGACTCGCGCACCACCGCCGAGACCTTCCACGCGATGTACCCGCGCATCGACGAGTGGATCGCCACCCGCCGCAAGTACGACCCCACAGGCGTTTTCGCCTCCGACATGTCCAGAAGGCTGGAGCTGCACTGATGATCAACGCCGTGGGTAACCCCCAGACCCTGCTGCTGCTCGGTGGCACCTCCGAGATCGGCCTCGCGATCTGCGAGGAGTACCTGCGCAAGGCGCCGATGCGGGTGGTCCTGGCCACCCTGCCCGGTGACCGGCTGCGCGAGGACGCGGTCGCGCAGATGAAGGCCGCCGGCGCCACCGAGGTCGACGTCGTCGACTTCGACGCGCTCGACACCGACTCGCACCCCAAGGTGATCGACCAGGCGTGGGCGAAGGGCGATGTCGACGTCGCGATCGTCGCGTTCGCCCTCGACGCCGATGCCGAGGAGCTGTGGCAGAACCAGCGCAAGGCCGTGCTGGTGGCGAACGTGAACTACACCGCCGCGGTCTCGGTCGGCGTGCTCGTCGGCGAGAAGATGAAGGCGCAGGGCTTCGGCCGGATCATCGCGATGTCGTCGGTGGCGGGCGAGCGGGTCAAGCGCGCCAACTTCGTCTACGGCTCCACCAAGGCCGGCCTCGACGGCTTCTACCTCGGCCTCGGCGAGGCCCTGGCCGAGTTCGGCCCGCGGGTGACGGTCGTCCGCCCCGGGATGGTGCGCACCCAGTTCAGCGCGCACGTCAAGGAAGCCCCGCTGACCGTGAACAAGGAGGACGTCGCCAAGCTCGCGGTGTCGGCCTCCGACGGCGGCAAGGAGATCGTCTGGGCACCCGGACCGTTCCGCTACGTGATGATGATCCTGCGGCACGTCCCGCGCGCGATCTTCCGCAAGCTCCCGGTGTGATCGGCTCCGCTGCCCGTGAGTGAATTTCACCCCCACCAGGGTGAACCTCACTCACCGTGCGCAGCGCCCTAGACTCCGACTTCGTGACGACGACGACCGCCAGCCCCGTCTCCCCCGACCCGGTGCGGCCCGCCCGCCGGGCCCTGCTGACCGCCGGGGAGATGGCGCTGGCGGCGCTCGTCGCGGCGGCCGTCGCCGCGGTCGGTCTCGTCGCGTTCTCGGTCGTCGACTGGCCGGCGTTCAACTCCTCCAACGTCACCCGCGCACTGACGACCGTCGGCCAGGTGGTCGCGCTGGCGCTGCTCGGGCTGTCGGTGTGGCTGCTCCGCGCCGGCCGCGCCCCGCTGGTCGCGAAGCTGGCGTCGTGGGTGGGCGTCTCGGGGTTCGTCACCGTCACCCTCGGCATGCCGCTCGCGGCGACGACGCTGTACCTCCACGGGGTCTCCGTCGACCAGGAGTTCCGCACCGAGTTCCTGACCCGGATGACGGACACCGCCCGCCTCGACGACATGACCTACGCGGACCTGCCGTCGTTCTATCCGGCCGGATGGTTCTGGATCGGCGGTCGCGTCGCGAACCTGCTCGGCATGGACGGCTGGGAGGTGTTCAAGCCGTATGCGATCGCGTCCCTCGCGGTCGCGGCGGTCGTCTCGCTCGTGTTGTGGTCCAAGCTGATTCGCAGGGACCTGGCCGTCGTCGCGACCGCAGCGACCACGGCGCTGACGCTCGCGTTCGCGTCCCCCGAGCCGTACAGCGCGGTCCTCGTCATGCTGCTGCCGCCGGCACTGGTGCTGGCCTGGGGTGCGCTGTACCGGCCCGGGAACGTCCGCGGCGGCGGCTGGGGCGCGACCCTCGGGACCGGGCTGTTCC
The DNA here is from genome assembly GCF_039540555.1 of Rhodococcus olei. Lineage (NCBI taxonomy): Bacteria > Bacillati > Actinomycetota > Actinomycetes > Mycobacteriales > Nocardiaceae > Rhodococcus > Rhodococcus olei. The sequence continues at coordinate 44,472 of NZ_BAABFB010000068.1, forward strand.
TCGGCCTGGCCGCCACCTTCTACACCCTCTACCTCGGTTACGCCGCGTTCGCGGTGACGGTGATGGCGTTGATCGCGGCCGGTGTCGCGGTGCGCGCGAACGGAATCCGCGCCGCCGTCGACCCCATGCTGCGGCTGGTCGCGATCGCCGCGATCGCCGGACTGGTTGCGCTGACGGTGTGGACGCCGTTCCTGCTGGCGCTGCCCACCCACTCGCTCGCCGGGTCCGGCACGGCCACCCACTACCTGCCCGAGCCCGGCGCCACCCTGCCGTTGCCGATGTTCGACGCGTCCCTCGTCGGCCTGCTGTGCCTGCTCGGGACCGTGTGGCTGATCGGGCGGGCCGCGTCGTCGCGCCGCGCCCAGGCCCTCGGCATCGGCGCCCTCTCCGTGTACCTGTGGTCGCTGTTGTCGATGGCGTTCACCGCGGTCGGGACCACCCTGCTCTCCTTCCGGCTCGAACCGGTGCTGCTGGTGCTGCTGGGCACGGCAGGCGTGTTCGGATTCGTCGACGCCACCCGCTGGTTGATCCTCGCGACCAGCGAGAACCCACGGATCAAGGCCGTCGCGATCGCGGTCGGCGCGCTCGGCGCGCTCGCGTTCGCGCAGTCCGTCCCGCACCACCTGAGCCCGGAGATCACCATCGCGTACACCGACACCGACGGCGACGGCGTGCGCGCGGACAAGCGGCCGCCGGGTGCCGCGTCGTACTACGGGAAGGTCGACGAGGCGATCCTGGCCCAGCGACCGGGACCGCGGGACGGGACCGTCGTCCTGACCGCCGACACCAGCTTCCTGTCGTACCACCCCTACCTCGGGTTCCAGGCGCTGACGTCGCACTACGCCAATCCGCTCGCCCAGTTCGACGAGCGGGCCGCCGCGATCGCGAAGTGGGCCGAGTCGGGGTCGCCCGACGCCCTGATCGCGGCGATGGACGAATCCCCGTGGCGCGCACCGGACGTCTTCGTGTTCCGGTCCGGCGACGACGGCTACACCCTGCGCCTGGCGCAGGACGTCTACCCGAACGACCCGAACGTCAAGCGCTACACCGTCACGTTCGACAAGTCACTGTTCGACGACCCACGGTTCAGCGTCACCGAGGTCGGGCCGTTCGTCGTCGTGGCGCGCCACTGACCCCGGTCCGCCCGCTCTCCACCTGACCTCGACCCGGCACACATCTCTCGACTCCCGTCGGCCTTCCACCACCCCTTGCGTATACCCCCTAGGGGTATTATCGTTGCCGCTGGAACACCGACACGACGAGAGGCGCGACGATGAACGTCCACACCCACCACACGAACCACACCGCCCACCACCACGGCCCGGCGGACACCCATGCGGGTCATGCCGGTCACGCCGCCACCGGTCACACCGCACATGCAGCCGACGTCCCGGGCGGCCTGCAGATCACCCAGGACGGATACACGCTGGACCTGGGCGAGACCGTCGTCCACCCCGGCGACGTCGACCTCCGGTTCCGCATCCTCGGCCCGGACGGCCGACCGGTCACCGACTACACGCCGATCCACGACCGCGACCTGCACCTGATCGTCGTGCAACGCGAGCTGACGGGTTTCCGGCACGTACACCCCGAGCTCGCGGACGACGGCACCTGGTCGGTTCGACTGAACCTGCCCGAGGCCGGCGCCTACCGCGTGTTCACCGACGTCTCGCCGACCCTCCTCGGGCACACCATCACCCTAGGTGCCGATCTCGCCGTCGCCGGAACCTACGATCCGCAGCCCACGCCGAAGCAGAACCGCACCGCCGTCGTCGACGGCTACGAGGTGACTCTCGACGGGGACCTCGTCACCGGTGCCGGCGATCTGCTGACGCTGACCGTGCGCAAGGACGGCCGGCCCGTCACCGACCTGCAGCCCTACCTGGCCGCCTTCGGCCACCTGGTGGTGCTCCGCGCCGGCGATCTGGCCTACGTCCACGTCCACCCGAAGGGGGAACCCGGCGACGGCATCACGGCTTCCGGCCCGGACATCACCTTCCACACCGCGGTGCCCGGCACCGGAAACTACCGGCTCTTCCTCGATTTCAAGCACGGCGACATCGTCCGGACCGCCGCCTTCACCCTGACCACCGCACACCGCCACTGACACCCGAGCCCGAAGGAGATCCCATGTGCGACTGCTGCTGTCCACGATCGCGCGGCCCACCCTCCCCTCCTCCACACCTGCGAAGGAAACACAGCGATGACCGGCCCGACCATCACCTCACTGTTCGCCCACCGCGACTACCTACGACTGTTCACCGCCCAGGTGTCGGCCCTGTTCGGCACCGGATTGACCACCGTCGCACTGGGACTGCTCGCCTACGAACTCGCCGGCTCGGACGCGGCCGCGGTGCTCGGTACCGCGCTGACGATCAAGATGATCGTCTACGTCACGGTCGCCCCGATCGTCGCCGCCTACGCCGACCGGTTCCCCCGCCGCCCGTTCCTGGTCGGGCTCAACGTGATCCGCGCCGCGATGGTGCTCACGCTGCCCTTCATCGACCAGATCTGGCAGATCTACGTGCTGATCGCCGTGCTGCAGACCGCCTCGGCCGCATACACGCCGACCTACCAGGCGATCATCCCCGACATCCTCCCCGACGAGCGCGAGTACACCCGGGCACTGTCGGCCGCGCAGCTCGCCGCGACGATGGAGACCCTGCTGAGCCCGATGCTGGCCGCGGTGGCCCTGACCCTGGTCAGCTTCCACTGGCTGTTCGTCGGCACCGCCGTCGGATTCGCAGTCTCCGCCATCCTGGTGATCGCCACCCGCATTCCCGACACCTCCGCCGCCACCGAGGGCACGTTCCGGGACCGGATCACGATCGGCATGCGGATCTTCGCCGCGACGCCGCGGCTGCGGGGGCTGCTCGGCCTGAACCTGGCGGTCGCGGCGGCGGGCTCGGTGGTGATGGTCAACACCGTCAACTACGTGCGGGACACACTCGGCGGCACCCAGTCCGGTGTGGCACTGCTGTTGGCCGCCAACGGTTTCGGCACGATGCTCGTCGCCCTGTCGGTACCCCGGGTCCTCGACCGGACCGGAGCCCGGCCGGTGATGCTGGCCGGAGGCACGGCGCTGATCGCCGGTCTCGGAGCGGCCGTGCTGATGTCCCTCGCGGGCGGGGGCGCCTGGCGCTGGGCCGCCGCGATCGGGACGTGGGCCGTGGTCGGCGCGGGTACCGCGGCAGTGCTCACCCCCACCGGTCAGGTACTGCGGCGGTCGTCGCACCCGGGCGACCGGCCCGCACTGTTCGCCGCCCAGTTCTCGCTCTCGCACCTGGCGTGGCTGGTCACGTATCCGATCGCCGGCTGGCTGGCCGCCGCGGGCATGACCACCACCTGGGTGACGCTGTCGGCGATCGGTGCCGTCGGGCTCGGTGCGGCGCTGCGGATGTGGCCGCGCCACGATCCGGAGGAGATCACGCACCTGCACGCCGCGGGATCCCTCGATCCCGCCGAACTGGCCGGCGCCGACCGGGTGGCCGACGACCTCTACCGGCACACCCACGTGTTCGTCATCGACGCCGCACACCGGCATTGGCCGACAGCGGCGCAGCAACAATGGGCCCTGGCCGCGTGATCCCGCTCCGCGCGACGGGTCACGAGATGGTTCTCGCCCGGACCGTCACGCGGGCAGCAGCATCCACAGCGCGAGGTACAGCAGGATCGCGGTGCCGCCGGTGACGAACGCCGCGATCACGGCGCCGGCACGCACCAGGTTGGCGTCGATGCCGAAGTACTCGGCGACGCCGCCGCACACACCGCCGAGCATGCGCTGCGACGTGGAGCGGGCGAAGGGCTTGGGGGCGTTGCTCTCGAATGTCATGCGCCCAGCCTGCCGTTCGGGGGTGGGTCCTGACATCCGGTGATGCCCTGATCCGCACCCTGATCTTTCGGCTCGGGGTGTCCGGGAACGGACGCGACACGGCGGCCGGTCGAGGTGACCGGCCGCCGTGTCCCGAGATCGGTCAGGCCCGGCGCAGCGGCATGATCGACCGCACGCCGGCGTCGCGCAGGTACAGCCCGCCCCAGACGAGGATGCCGACGTAGACCGGGGACAGGATCGTGCTGAGCAGCGGCTGCTCGGTCAGGATGTTGCACGCGACCGCCCCGCCGAGGTAGCCGGTGAGCAGGACCGCGCCGAGGATCGAGGTGACCGGGGTCAGGTACAGCGCCAGGCACACCAGCATCACGATGCCCATCACGTACGGCGCGTAGTCCGGGAAGCCGTACTCGACCATCGAGTCGCGGACCGGCGCGATGTTCGCCAGGTGGATGGCCGCGTCGAAGAGCAGGAACGCCACCACGAGAGCGGTGACGACGAGGCCTGCGACGCGGGCCCGGGGCGACACCGGGCGGGCGGGAGCGGTGGACGCGGGGGTGGTGATCGGGGTGGCGGTCATGGCGGGCTCCTCGGGTTCCGGGCGCTCCGCGCTGGGCGCGCGGAGCCGTTGCTCAGATAGACCCGTGCGCGCCCGAAAACTCATCGCGCTACCCGCCGGACCACGCCTGCGCATCCAAGCGAGACCCTGGCCGGAGGTGACGGCGCCCGGTCATCCGCGAGCTCCCGCAACCTTCGCGACCCGATCACCGTGGCCCAGTCGGCCCGTAGTTGGTCGAAGATCCTCGCCGACCCGGCGCCGGCTGTCGGCCCCCCGCGCGGTCAGCACCACCAGCTTCGCCCGCGCATCGGACAAGTACGGCTGCCGCGCAACATATCCCCGATCCTCGAGTCGTTCGATAGTCGTGCCGGCCGCCTGCCTGGCTCGCCGGCGGGGGCCGTCGAGCGCCCGGCGTACGCGCAGTGCGGCCCGGGAGGCGCTGCGGACCTTCACGCTCGCAGTGCTCGACATCGCCGACGGGGTCTCCGGGACACATGTGCGCGCGGTTCGCCTGAGCGGCCGCCCAGCACTTTCGCGAACCGGCCCCGCTGCCACACCAGTGATGTCATCATCGATGACATCACTGGTGTGGCAGCATGAGAGGGAGCACACGATGGTCGACGACGGTTCGCGCACGCGACTGACGCAAGAGGTCATCGTGGACGCCGCCGTACAGATCGCCGCCCGGGGCCGGCCCGACGGGCTGACCGGACGAGCCCTCGGCGAGGAACTCGGCGTCGACCGGTCGGCGGTGTGGCGGCACTTCGCCGACAAGGACGCGCTCCTGCGCGCGGTCGGCGACCGGCTGCTGACGATGGCGCACGATCGCGTCCCCGCCGGGCTCGGCCCGAAGCAGCGGATGGAACGCCTCGCAAGTGCGGTGGTCGCGGTGTTCACCGAGCATCCCCATGTCGGCGCCGCCGTTGCCCCGCGCACTACCCGCGGCCCCGGCGAGTTCGCCCTGGTCGAGATGATGCTCACCGCGCTCGACGAGCTGGGGCTGGAGCCGGCGGATGTGGTCCGCTACCAACGGATGCTCGCCGAATCGGTGCTGTCCTACGCGGGGATGCGCGCCGGCTACGCGATGCTGCCGGACACGCTGCGCGCAGGCGACGAACGCGCCTGGGCCCGCGAGTACGTGGGCGCGGACCCGGCGCGGTATCCCGCGATCGCCGCACACGCCCCCGCGCTCGCCGAGCTGAGCCCGGACCTGGTGCTCGACACCCTGATCGAGGCGTTCTGGACGGCCGTCGACGCCAAGGCCCACGCCGCGGCCACCCGCGAGCGCACGGACTGACCGCGCCCGCACGGCGCCGCCGACCACCCGTACCCATACCCGATTCGAGGATCACCCGCGCATGACCGAGCCCGGCACCACCACCGAACCCGCCACCACGGCCGCCGAGCCCCCCGCCGCCGAGCCCGAGCCCCCGGGTCGGCGCTCCCGGCTGCGCACGGCCGCGATCGTCGTCCCGGTGGTCGCCGCGACGCTGGTGGCGGCGACCTATGCAGCCGCCGCGGTGCTCGAGATCCCCGCGCCGCCCACCCTGGTCCGGCTGCTGACCGAGGCACCGTCGAGGCAGGGTCAGCTGTACCCGTCCCGTGCGGTGGCGGCATCGCCCGATCCCGCTCCGCTGCAGGCGAACCCGATTCCGCTGCCCGAGACGGTGCCGTGGAAGGGGGAGCAGATCCCGGTCGCGCAGTTCCTCGAGACCACCCACACCAACGCGTTCCTGGTGGTGCGCAACGGCGCGCTCACCCACGAGTGGTACCGCGACGGCGTCGAGGCCACCACGCCGCTGTCCTCGTGGTCCATGGCCAAGTCGGTCGTCTCGCTGATGATCGGGCAGGCGGTCGACGCCGGCAAGCTCCGCGAGGACGACCGGCTCGTCGACATCCTGCCGGAGCTCGCGACCGGCGGCGAGTACGACACCGTGACGGTCCGGCACCTGCTGGACATGACCGCGGGCGTCGACGTGTCCGAGAACTACAACCCGTACTGGCCGCTGACCGGCACGGCCCGGATGTACCTGACCCAGGACCTCGACGAATTCGTCGCCGATCACCGCCAGGTCACGTACACCCCGGGCAGCGCGGGCGACTACCGGAGCGTCGAGACCGAGCTCCTGGGACAGATACTGGCCCGGGTCGAGGGCAAGCCGCTCACCGACCTGCTCGAGCGGAACCTGTGGGCCCCGATCGGCGCCGAGGACGGCGCCACCTGGAATCTCGACCGGCCCGGCGGCCGGGAAAAGGCGTTCTGCTGCCTCAACGCGACCGCACGCGACTACGCCAAGATCGGCCGGCTCGTCCTCGACGGTGGGCGCGCCGGCGACACCCAGGTCGTCCCGCCCGCCTGGATCGAACGCATCAGCACCCCTGCCCCGCACCGGGTCACGAACGAGAACTGGGGTTACTCCGCGCAGTGGTGGCACCCCACCCCCGACAGCCCGGACCTGTCCGCGCTCGGCGTCTACGGCCAGTACACCTATGTCGACCCGGCCACCGGCACCGTCATCGTCAAGCTCAGCGACCACGGCACCGAGCAGGACGAACAGGCGACGTTCGAGGTACTCCGGGCGATCGCGGACGCCTAGGTTCGCGGGTCCCGGCCGAGGAAGGCCAGCAGCCGCTCCCCCGGTCCCGCCCCCGCCGGGATCTCGACGGGGGCGGCGAAGCGGGCCGGACGGTCCGCATCGCTGACGAAAAGCGTTGCACAGATAAGCAATTCCTCGGCGAGGTCCGGCGGGATCGGCCGGTCGCGACGGCACGCCCTGGCGACGTCCCACCCGTGCACGGCGACCTCCAGGGCACCGGCGGCGGGCACGATGCCCGCCGCCATCGAGACGCCACCGATCTGGATCCCCTCCGGGTCGCCCGAGCGCGCCCACGACCCGAGCAGTCGGCAGGCGCGATCGCACAGCGCCGCAACGGGATCGGCCGCGGGATCGGACCCAGCCGCGACGAACTCGAGCGCGATGTGCCGGTCCAGGGCAGCCTCCTGCAACGTGCCGAGGGCGTCGTACATGTGCGCCAACAGCTCTCGCAGGTCCCACCCTCGACAGGGCGTGGCTCTGTCCATCGACTCCTCGGTCACGAGCTGCAGGCTGCCCACCGTGTAGGCGATCGAACGCTCCAGCAAGGCAACCGGGTCGGCCAACGGCCACGCCACCGTGGCGCCGGTCATGACCCGGCCGGCAACGTCTCGGGCAGTCCGAACTTGCCGAACAGCGACACGTCGAAGAACACGGTCACATGACCGATCCCGGAGGGCCCGAGCGAGACCACCTGCAGCTGGAAAGCGGAGTACACGCCATCGGGGCCCCGCATGTACATCGCGAACGCGGGCTGCCCGTTCGATACCGTGGGGATCAGCTTCATGTCCCCCGGACCCTGTGCGGGACAATTGTTCTCGATCAGGGTGCGGATCGCGTCGGGACCCTGGTACCAGCCGACGAAAGGCGGCATCTCCCAGACGGCGTCCTGGGTGAACAGCTCCTCGAGGGCGGCCATGTCGTAGGTCTCGAAGGCCGCCATGTACCGGTCGAGCAGCTCGCGCTGGTCCGGCGCGACCGGCTCCACGACGGCGTCCTCAGCGGGCGCCGCCCGATCGATCTGCGCACGGGCCCGTTGCAGCGCGCTGTTCACGGCCGCCGTGCTGATGCCGAGCAGTTCCCCCACCTCCGCGGCAGGCCAGGCCAGCACCTCACGCAGGATCAGCACCGCCCGCTGCTTCGGCGGCAGGAACTGCAGCGCGGCGATCAGCGCCAGCCGGATGCTCTCGCGAGAGGTGGCGACCACCGCGGGATCGCTCGCCGCGGTGCCGAGCAGGGCGTCGGGGATCGGTTCGAGCCAGGGCACCTCGCCCTGCTCGACGAGCTCGCCTGCCGGGTCCGAGCTCGGCGCGCCGAGACCGGTGGGCAGCGGGCGCTTGCCCTTGCTCTCCAGCGCCGTCAGGCAGGTGGTCGTCGCGATCCGATACAACCAGGTACGCAGCGACGAGCGCCCCTCGAACTTCTCGTACGCGCGCCACGCCTTCAGGTACACCTCCTGGACCAGGTCCTCGGCATCGTGCACCGAACCGGACATCCGGTAACAGTGCGCCAGCAGCTCGCGCCGATACGGCTCCGCCAGCGGAGCGAAGTCCTCCTGGACCGCGCTGTCGGTCATGGTCCCCACCTCTCGGTTGTGTGTCGTCGTCCATACAGACTCTCCGGCCGACCGAAACTCATCGCGATCCGGCGACGAGATTTCAGATCCGGGCCGGTGCGTACCAGTGAACACCTTCCGACACGGAGGGTTCTCGCATTTGTCCGCCGACGGCCGCAGATCGCCGCTCGAACTCCGGCATTGACACAATTAAGGTCGCGGCCTTAACGTGGCCCTTGTGACCAGGACCACATCGCGCGAGGCCATGATCGACGCAGCCGAACAGATCGTCGCCGAAAGAGGCATGCCCGCACTGACGCTCAAGGACGTCCAGATCGCGGCGGGGCAATCCAACAAGTCGGCAGCGAAGTACCACTTCGGGTCCCGGGAGGGACTGATCGAGGCCGTGGTCGAGGCGCGCGGGTCGGCCGTGAATGCACGGCGGCAGGCACTACTCGACGAGATGGAAGGCCACGGAACCCCGCTGACCGCGCGGCAGGCCGTGGAGGCAATGGTGTGGCCGCTGGCCTCCGAGACGCTGAGCCGTCCCGGAAGCCGGTATGCCCGGTTCCTGGTCCAGGCCCTGTTCGACCCCGCGCTGGCAGATCTGATCAAGCAACACCTGAGCTCGGAAAGCTACAGGCGCGTACATCAATTGATGGTCGACGCCTGCCTGGCACCACGCGAGATCGCGGAGTGGCGCGCCGTGAACGTGGTCGTGTTCAGCATTTCCGTTCTCGCCGCGTACGAGAGCAGCGACCGCACGCAAGACCAGAGAACGGCGACCGTCACCGATCTCATCGACAGCTGCGTCGCCATCCTCGAGACCTCACCCAGCACAGACCCCGGAACCCAAGGAGTCAGCCCATGACCTATGCACTTCCCGTCACCGCAGTACCCACTCCCACCGATCCGCTCGCGGCCTACGGCCCACTCGTTGCCACGAGAATGCCGGAAACCCTGGAAGAGCGTCCGTACGAACTGTTCACGCTCACGCCGCACACACCGACCATCGGTGCGGAGATCGCGGGGATCAGGCTCAGCGGTGGACTTTCCGACGAGGTGCTCGCCGAGCTGCGCCGCGCACTGCTGGAATGGAAGGTCCTGTTCTTCCGCGACCAGGACATCGATCGCAGCGAGCACCGAGACTTCGCGGCACGGTGGGGCGAGCTCGAGCAACACCCGTTCTTCAAGTACACCCAGCCGGGCCAGAGCGATGCCGATGTGGCCACCCTGGCCAAGGACGCGATGTCGGTCGGCGTGGAGAACGTCTGGCACAACGACGTCACCTGGCACGAGTTCCCTTCGTATGCAGCAGTTCTGCGGGCCGTGGAGATTCCCTCCGTGGGTGGCGACACACTGTGGGCAGACACCGGCGCCGCCTATGACCTGCTCCCGGAGGACATCCGGTCCCGGATCGACGGCCTCGAGGCCGAACACGACTGGATGCAATCGTTCGGGACCAGGATGCCGGAGGAGGCGGTGGCGCACCTCCGCCCGCACTTTCCGCCGGTCACCCACCCCGTGGTGCGGGTGATCCCCGAGTCGGGCCGGCGCGTGTTGTTCGTCAATTCCGCCTTCACACAGCGGATTCTGGGCGTCTCGGACGACGAATCGAACGAACTCCTCCGACTGCTGTACCGACACGTCCAGCGTCCCGAGTTCCAGGTGCGTCTGCGGTGGCAGAAGGACACGATCGCGTTCTGGGACAACCGATCCTGTCAGCACTATGCCGCGAGCGACTACTTCCCGGCTCGTCGGGTCATGGAGCGCATCTCGATCGTCGGCGACACCCCTGTGGGCGTGTCCGGTGCGAGCGATCGGATGTGAACGGATGGAGTCACAAGTCGTATCCATGAGCCGGGGCCGCATCGTCACGGTGCTCGCCTTCATCATCCTGCTGTCGGAGATCGCCACATTCGAGATCCTCATGGTTCTCCCGGCGTTGCCACACATGGCACCCGCTTTCCAGACCCTGGACATCGCGTGGGTCGTCTCGATCGTGACGCTGGCGGGTGGCACCACGATGCCGCTCGTCGGCAAGGCCTCGGACAAATGGGGCAAGAAGCGGGTGATTCTCTCGCTCGCCGTGTTCTTCATCGCGGGAAGTGTGCTGTGCGCGCTGGCGACGTCGTTCGCCATGTTGATGGCCGGACGGATCCTGCAGGGCTCCTTGATGGGAATCGTCACGATCTCCTATGGCTTGATCCGCGACATCATTCCGCGCGACGTCGTGCCGATCGCCCTCGGCGCCGCGGTCACAGGGATCGGGATGTCGGCGATCGCGAGCCCGTTCATCGCGGGCTGGCTCATCGACCACACCGGATACCAGGGAATCTTCTGGTTCATGGCGGCCTACGTGGCCGTCCTGATCCCCTTCTATGCACTGATCGTTCCAGAGAGCCCGGTCCGGGTGGACCGGCCGCTGGACTACCTCGGGGTCGTCCTGCTCGGTCCGGGGATCGGCATCATGCTCGTCGGCATCACCAGGGGCGCGCGGGTCGGGTGGACCGATGCCCTGACCCTCGCCGCTCTCATCGGCGGGGCCGCGATGCTGGTGGGATTCGTTGTGTGGCAACGCTTTGCACCCAGCCCCCTGATCGATCTCAACGTCTTGTTCGGCAGAAGGTTCGGTCCGACCGTGCTCGCAGTGGCCTGCATCTCGTGGATGATGAGCGCCCATTCCCTGCTGGTCCCGACCATGTTGCAGACGCCCGCGGGTCTGCCGGGGATCAGCTACGGTTCCGGCCTGTCCGCGATGCAGTTCGCGATCTGGACGTGCCCGCTCGGCGTCGTGTCGATGTTCGCGGGTCCGGTCGGCGGAATCATCTCCAAGCGAATCGGCGCACGATACGTGCTGTTGACCGCAGCCGTGTCGTTCCTGGTCGTGATGTTCCTGGGTTCGCGTCTGTTCACGATCCAGTGGCAGGTCGCGGTCATGAGTTCCATCATGGGTTTCGCCGTCGGATTCCTGCACTCGTCGAATGCGAACCTGATTCAGGACGCGCTGCCTGCCTCGCAGGGCGGCATCGGCAACGCGATCAGTGGCATGGGTTCGCTGTTGGCCGGCGGGATCGCGACCACCCTGACCGGGGTGGTGATGTCACGCCACGTGCTCGCGGTGAACCCGCAGACGCACGCCGTGCTGTATGCCGACAGCGCGATCACTCGTGGCTACCTGTACGCCGCGCTCGTCGGCGTCGTGGGCCTCGGCGTCGCGCTGATCATGCGGCACGGTCGCACTCCTGCGCAGGGCGGTTTGCGGCAGGACACCCCACCGGACGCCGTCGGTGTCGTCGAACCCGTCGGCCTTGCCCCGACCACTCCGTGACGACCGGTCACGCGACATTCTCCGGCCGAGAGCCGCAATCCGTCATTGCGCTCCGCCCAGTCGCACCACCTCACACCTTCTCACCGTGCGAATACTCCTGAAGGACCAGCCATGTCACTCAACCTCGCGGATCTCACCGAAGCGCTCATCGATGGGGTTCCAGACAAGATCGCGCTCGTGTGCGGCGACGACACCCGGACGTTCATCGAGTTCGACGCCGGCGCGAACCGGATCGCACATCACCTCACCGCTCGAGGAATCCGGCCCGGCGAACACGTCGGCCTCCACGGCCGCAACAGCATCGAGTACGTCGAGTCGCTGCTCGGCTGCCTCAAGGTGCGCGCGGTCCCGGTCAACGTCAACTTCCGCTACATCGACGCCGAGCTGACGTACCTCTACAACGACGCAGAACTGGCCGCGGTGGTCGCGGACGGCGAGTTCAGCGACGTCATCGCCGAGGTGCTGCCCAAGTGCCCCACGCTGCGACACATCGTGCTCATCGGCGAGGCCGCCGGACCGGCCCTCGCGACCGCCGCTGCGGCGGCAGGTGTTTCGGTGGTCGACTTCCACACGGCCGTCGCCGAACAGTCACCCGGACGAGACTTCCCCGAACGCAGCAGCGACGACCGATACGTCATCTACACCGGCGGCACCACCGGCATGCCCAAGGGTGTCATGTGGCGTCACGAGGACTTCTACTTCGCCGCGCTGAGCGGCGGCAACCTCATGGGGGCACCGATTCTGTCCGGTGCCGAGCTGGCGGCCGCCGCGGCCGCCAACGCGGACCCGCTGTCCTACTTGCTCACCGCGCCGCTCATGCACGGTGCGGCGTCCTACTCACTGTTCACCTGCATGTTCATGGGCTCCAAGCACGTGCTCATGCCCAGGTTCGAGCCCGTCGAGGCGCTCAGGCTCATCGAGAAGCACAAGCTCCGCTGCGTTCAGCTCGTCGGCGACGCGATCGCCCGGCCGCTCGCCGACGCCATCGCCGAGAACCGTGACCGCTTCGACCTCAGCTCACTGTGGGCCATCGGCTCAGGCGGCGCTCTCTGGTCGGCCACCGTGCGCGAGCAGCTGCAGGAACTCCTTCCGAATGTGGTATTGCGCAACGGTTTCGGTTCATCCGAGTCCGGAAACGACGGCGAGCTGAAGGCGAGCGAGGACGGGCTGCTGCGGATGTCGCCGTCACCCAAGGTGCGCGTCGTCGACGCCGACTTCGCGACGATCGTTCCCGGCTCGGACGAGATCGGCTACCTCGCGCACGTGGGGCACGTCCCGATCGGGTACTTCGGCGATCCGGAGAAGAGCGCAGCGACGTTCCCGGTGGTCGACGGCGTCCGCCTGTCCGTGCTCGGTGACCTCGCCCGCGTCGAGGAGGACGGCTCGATCGTCGTCCTCGGCCGCGGCTCCTCGTGCATCAACACCGGCGGCGAGAAGGTGTACGCCGAGGAGGTCGAGGAGGCCATCAAGGCTCATCCCGACGTACTCGACGCGGTCGTCGCCGGGATCCCCGACCCGACCTACGGCCAGCGGGTCTCGGCGGTGATCCAGGCCCGCGCCGACGCGGACGCACCCGGCCGTGACGACCTCATCGCGCACTGCCGCACTCTGATCGCCGGCTACAAGGTGCCGCGGACCGTGGTGGTGGTCCCCGAGATCGTCCGCTCGCCGAGCGGAAAGGCGGACTACCGCTGGGCGAAGGCAACTCTCGAAGCCGCCGGCTGACCACTCCGAGCGCATCCGACATCGATTCCCCCTATTTCTGAGGATTGTTCATGACCATTGGAATGAGTGACGCGGACCGCGAACTCCGCGATTCGGTGCGCGGTTGGGCCGCCCGGCACGCCGGCCCGACCGTGATCCGCGAGGCCGTCGACGCCAAGACCGAGACTCGGCCCGTGTTCTGGGGTTCGCTCGCCGAGCTCGGCCTGTTGGGCCTCCACCTGCCCGAGGAGTTCGGCGGCGGTGGCTACGGTTTGGTCGAAACCGCCGTCGTCGTAGAGGAACTCGGCCGTGCGATGGTGCCGGGCCCGTTCCTGCCGACCGTGATCGTCTCCGCGGTCCTGCACGAGGCCGGCCGCACCGCCGAACTGCCCGGTTTGGCAGACGGCAGCCTGTTCGGCGCCGTCTCGCTACAGCCGGGTGGGCTTCGCCTCACCCGGGGCGGCGGCACGGTCACCCTGTCCGGCACGTCCAGCCACATCCTCGGCGGCCAGGTGGGCGATCTGTTCCTGCTCGCCGCCACCGACATCACCGGCGACCTCGCGTTCGTGGTGGTCCCGCGGGATCGCCTCGAGGTGACCGAGCTGCCGAGCCACGACGTGGTGCGCCGCAACGCCGAGGTCACCGTCGACGGGCTGGCTCTGGCCGATGGTGAGGTGCTGGAACTGGATTCGCGGCAGGTCCAGGGGGTCGCCGCGGCGCTGTTCGCGGCCGAAGCCTCCGGTCTCGCGGACTGGGCCACCACGACGGCAGCCGATTATGCGCGGGTGCGGCGGCAGTTCGGCCGGGTGATCGGCCAATTCCAGGGCGTCAAGCACAAGGCCGCCCGCATGCTCGCCCTCACCGAGCAGGCCCGCGTCACCGCCTGGGACGCCGCCCGCGCCCTCGACGAGGACACCGACGACCGCGAGGCGTCGCTGGCCGCCGCGGTCGCAGCCGCGGTCGCACCGGAGGCGGCGTTCCAGGTGACCAAGGACTGCATCCAGATCCTCGGCGGCATCGGCTACACCTGGGAACACGACGCGCACCTGTATTTGCGGCGGGCACAGTCGCTGCGGATCCTGCTCGGCTCCACCGCGTTCTGGCGACGCCGCGTCGCGCAACTGACGTTGGGCGGTGTGCGGCGGGTGCTCAGCGTCGAGCTACCGGCGGAGGCGGAGCAGATCCGCACGGAGGTCCGCACCGAACTGGCACCCGCCCTCGACCTCGAAGGGAATGCCCGCAAGGCCTATCTCGCGGAGAAGGGATACACGGCGCCGCACCTGCCCGCGCCGTGGGGCAAGGGTGCCGACGCGGTCACCCAGCTCGTGATCGCGCAGGAGCTGCGGGCTGCACAGGTCACACCGCACGACATGATCATCGGAAACTGGGTGATCCCCACCCTCATCGCGCACGGCGACGACGAGCAGCTGCAGCGCTTCGTGCCGCCCTCGCTGCGCGGCGACATCGTGTGGTGTCAGTTGTTCTCCGAACCCGGCGCCGGCTCGGACCTGGCCGCCCTGTCCACCAAGGCGACCAAGGTCGACGGCGGGTGGAAGCTCAACGGCCAGAAGGTGTGGACGTCGATGGCCCGCACCGCGGACTGGGGCATCTGCCTGGCCCGCACCGACGCCGACGTCCCCAAGCACAAGGGCCTGTCCTACTTCCTCATCGACATCAAGAACAGCGGCCTCGACATCCGCCCGCTGCGCGAGATCACCGGCGAGGCCCTGTTCAACGAGGTGTTCTTCGACGACGTGTTCGTCCCGGACGAGTGCCTGCTCGGCGCGCCCGGCGACGGCTGGAAGCTGGCCCGCACCACCCTCGCGAACGAGCGGGTGTCGCTGTCGAACGACTCGTCCCTCGGTTCCGGTGGTGAGGCGCTGCTGGACCTGGCCGCCGAGCTCCCGAGCTGCCTGGACCACGAGCAGCTGGCCGTACTGGGGAAGGTGTTGTGCGACGCGCAGTCCGGCGGACTGATGGGCCTGCGCACCACACTGCGCTCACTCACCGGCGGTCAGCCCGGCGCCGAGTCGTCGATCTCGAAACTGCTCGGTGTCGAGCACATCCAGCAGGTGTGGGAGGTCGCGATGGACTGGGCCGGCCCGAGCGCACTGCTCGGCGACCAGGGTCGGTCCGCGACGCGGATGTTCCTGAGCTCGCAGAATCTGTCGATCGCCGGCGGCACCACCAACGTCCAGCTGAACATCATCGCCGAGCGAATCCTGGGTCTCCCCCGAGACCCCGAGCCCGGAACGTGACACCGGCCGTCGACTCCGGAGACCGTCCACCAAACACGTGATGGGCGAATACAACACGCGGCGTCCAGCGGCTTGGGCGTCGCCAATGCGCGAGGAGAAATTGTGGGTAATCCGGTCATCGTTGATGCTGCGCGGTCGCCGTACGGTCGGCGGGGCGGTTGGCTGTCCGGACTGCACGCGGCGGAACTGCTGGCGGCCGTCCAGGCGGGCTTGCTCGAACGCCTGCAGCTGGACCCGAACATCATCGAGCAGGTCATCGGCGGATGTGTGACCCAGGCGGGCGAACAGGCATCGAACGTCAGCCGCAACGCATGGTTGCACGCGGGCCTGCCCGAGCGCACCGGCGTGACGACCATCGACGCGCAGTGCGGCTCCGGGCAGCAGTCGGTGAACCTGATCGCAGCCCAGATCGCGGCCGGTGTCATCGAGGCCGGCATGGCGTGCGGAGTCGAGGCAATGTCGCGGGTTCCGTTGTTGTCCAACATCTCCGGGGAGTTCGGCCACCCTCGGCCTCAGGGATGGACGGTCGACATCCCCGCCCAGTTCCTCGGCGCCGATCGTATTGCGCGGCGGCGCGGCTTCACCCGGCAGGAGCTGGATGCATTCGGTCTCCGGTCGCAGCAGCGGGCCGCGCTCGCGTGGGAGGAGGGTCGGTTCGACCGGCAGATCATCCCGGTCACGGCGCCAGGTGCCGACGGAGGCGAGCCCACCGTCGTCACGCGCGACCAGGGTTTGCGCGAGACGTCGATGGAAGCCCTGGCCCGCCTGAAGCCCGTGCTCGACGACGGCCTGCACACCGCGGGCACCTCCTCGCAGATCTCGGACGGCGCGGCCGCCGCGGTGCTGATGGACGAGACCGTGGCGCGAGGACTCGGCCTGCGTCCGCGGGCCCGAATCGTCATGCAGTGCTTGATCGGTGCCGAGACCCGTTTTCTCCTGGACGGGCCCGTCCAGGCGGTCGAGCTGCTGCTCGACCGTTCGCGGATGTCGGTGAAGGACATCGACCTGTTCGAGGTCAACGAGGCGTTCGCGGCGGTCCCGATGTCGATGGCGCGGGTCCATGGCGTCGGCGAGGACCGACTCAACGTCAACGGTGGCGCGATCGCACTGGGGCACCCGGTCGGCTCGTCCGGGGTACGACTCATCGCGGCGGCGATCGACGAGTTGGAACGCCGTGACGGTGAGCGGGCGCTCGTCGCCGTGTGCGCCGGCGGCGCGATGGCGAGCGGGGCAATCATCGAGCGGATGTGACGTCCGTCGACGCTCGGCACGGGCGGACGAAGGAGAGGACGACGCGCGGGCGCGGGCACCATCGCCGTGCTCACGAGCGCCGCGCTGATCGTCTCGTGACGACGGCACCGGCGCGAGACCCCGGCCCGCGGTCGAACGCACGTCGCTCGCCTGGCGTCGAACCGCGCTGTGCGCCGGCGGCTGCTGCGCTCTTCGTCAACCAGGTCGTGCAGCGGGAACGGAGCGCCGCGGCAATCCCCTGGTTGCCGACGGCGGGCATGATGCTGGGGCTGGCGGCGATC
The DNA here is from genome assembly GCF_039540555.1 of Rhodococcus olei. NCBI lineage: Bacteria > Bacillati > Actinomycetota > Actinomycetes > Mycobacteriales > Nocardiaceae > Rhodococcus > Rhodococcus olei. The sequence continues at coordinate 61,834 of NZ_BAABFB010000068.1, forward strand.
GGTCACCTTCGGGCACGCCGGCCACGCGAGGGAAGAACGACCGCGAACAGTCACCCGGTGGCGGCGGGCGCGTGTGTGATTGCGCTGGGGGCCTTGTCGGCGGGCATGGCCGGATTCTTGTCTCGATGACGTCCTTGCCCGCAGACACAACCAAATCGGCCCCCGGCCTGGCGAACTCGGTTCGCCAGGCCGGGGGCCGTATGCGTTCGAGCGGCCAACGAGACGCTGCGCGCACCACCCGGACCAGTTGTTCGGCCGCACGCGCGCAGTCGTTGCGGGTGTAGCCGAGCCGGGACACGTTCGCAGGCGTCGGCTCATAGGACAACCTGTTTCCGCGACCCTGGACGATGAAGGCATCCGGTAGCAGCGGGTGCTCCTCGTCGCGCTCGTCCACGACCCGATTCCCACCGGCGGCGTCGACGAGCATCTGGAAGAACTCGCGGAACGAGAGATTCCGGTCGCCAACGAGATACGCGGCACCCGGCTCCGCATTCTGCAGGGCGTCCCAGATCGCCTCAGCCAACGACCGGGCAGGCATGTGGTTCGTGCCGCCCACGGGAGCGAAGTCGGGAACATCGGGCTCGTCTCCGGACGCCCACGAGATCATCCGCCGATATCGACTGTTCATACCGAGCGGCGCCCCACGACCGGAGGAGTCCCGATGAGCGAGAACGACATCAGGAGGTCGGGTCGGCGCTCAGACCGCGGTGAGCACCAGCGGCCCGTCGACGGTGACGGCGATGGTGTGCTCGCTGTGCGCGGCGCGCGACCCGTCCAGGGTGCGCAGCGTCCAGCCGTCGGCGTCGTGCCGGTAGTCGTCACCGCCGCCACGGATCAGCATCGGCTCGAGCGCGAGGACCAGCCCCGGCCGCAACCGCATCCCGCGTCCCGCAGGGCCCTCGTTCGGCACGTCCGGGTCCTCGTGCATCGCGCGACCGATGCCGTGCCCACCGTGGTCGGCGAGCACACCGCGGCCGCGGGACCGGGCGAACGATCCGATCGCATCGGCGATGTCGCCGAGCCGGTTTCCGGCACGCGCGGCGGCGATGCCGCGGGCGAGTGCCTCGTCGGTGTCGGCGATCAGCCGCAGGTCCTCCGGGTCGGCGTCGCCGACGACGAAGCTGATCGCGGCGTCGCCGCACCAGCCGTCGACGAACGCGCCGCAGTCGATGCTGACCAGATCGCCGTCCGCGAGCCGCGGACCCTCCGGGATCCCGTGCACGACGGCGTCGTTCACGCTGGCGCAGATCACCCCCGGGAACGGGGTCGGCGCCCAGTTCGGGTGGTAACCGAGGAACGCCGGCTGCGCCCCGGCGTCCGCGAGCGCGGCGGCGGCCGCCGCATCGATCTCGCGCAGGCTCACCCCGACCGCCGCCGCGTCGCGGGCCGCGGCCAGAGCGGCGGCCACGACGCGGCCGGCCTCTCGCATCGCGTCGATCTCCCCGGCCGTCTTCAGTTCCACCATCACCACACCCCGTTTCGAATAACTATACCGGTATTACTATAGGGCCATGGTGCGCGTGCCACTGACAGCGGACGAGATCGAACGGGGCCGACGGCTGGGCGACCTGCTGCGCACGGCCCGCGGCGCGGTCAGCATGGTCGAGGTGGCGACCTCGGCCGGCATCTCGGTCGAAACCCTGCGCAAGATCGAGACCGGCCGGATCGCGACGCCCGCGTTCTTCACGGTCTCCGCCCTCGCCCGGGTCCTCGGGCTGTCGCTCGACCGGGTCGCCGACGCCCTGACCGAACCGCCGATCCCCCGTGACGTCGCGTCCTGAGCTCCCCCCGGCGGCCGTACCGCACCCAGCGCAATCCCAGGGTCGATGCGTACCGTGTTCGAAGCACCACGACCGGCGACCCGCCGGACGACCGACGGACAAGGAGGGCGAATGGCTGCACTCCCCGTGGGCGTCGCAGGCCCGAACACCGCGACCGCGACCACGACCGCACCCCTTCGCCGCCGACTACGCCTCTCCCGTCCCGACGCCGCCGCGGCACTCGTGTTCACCGCGCTCGCCGCCTACGTCATGGGAAACCAGTGGCGACATCCGGCGTCCGGTTACCTGACCGGTAGCGGCCAGGACCAGCGGATGTGGGAATGGTTCTTCGCACTCGCCGCACGCTCGATCACCCACCTCGACAATCCGCTCGGCACGGTGCTGCAGAACCACCCGCAGGGCGTCAACCTGATGGCGAACACCGCGATGTTCGGCGTGAGCGTCCCGCTGGCCCCGCTCACCCTGCTGTTCGGGCCGACCTTCACCTGGACGCTGGTGCTGACGTTCGGACTCGCCTCGACCGCGTACGCCTGGTACTGGTTCCTCGGCCGCTACGCCGTGCAGTCCCCGATCGCGGCCGCGGTCGGCGGCCTGTTCTGCGGGTTCGCCCCCGCGATGATCTCGCACGCCAACGGGCACCCGAACTTCGTCGTCCTCCCGCTGCTGCCGGTGATCCTCGCCTGCGTGATCCGGTTGTCGCGCGGCGGCGGCACCCGCACCGCGGTCGTTCTCGGGGTGCTGGTCGCCGCCCAGATCGCGCTCGGCGAGGAGCCGCTGCTGATCACCGCGGTCGCGTTCGGCGTCTTCACCCTCGCCTGGTTCGCCTTCCGTCCGCGGCTCGCCGCGGCCGCGGTCCGCAACGCCACCCGGCCTCTGCTGCTCGCCGCCGCGATCGCGCTGGTGCTGACCGCGGGCCCGCTGTGGTGGCAGTTCTTCGGCCCGCAGAGCTACCGCTTCATCGACCACGGCCCGATGGGCAACGACCTGCTGGGGCTGCTGCAGTTCCCGCGCCAGTCCGTCGGCGGGCACGTCAGCCCCGGCCAGGACGTCGCGATCAACGGCACCGAGGAGAACGCCTACTTCGGGTGGCCGCTGCTCGTGGTGGTCCTCGCCTCGACGGTGTGGCTGCGCCGCGAGGTCGCCGCGCGCGCCGCCGCGGTGACCGTCGTCGTCCTGTGCGTCCTGTCCCTCGGCGCCGAACTGACGATCGGCCGCGACAAGACGGGCGTCGATCTGCCGTGGTCGTGGCTCGAACGGCTGCCGCTGTTCGAATCCGTGCTCGAGACCCGGTTCGCGATGGGCGCGGTCCCCGCGATCGCGCTGCTGCTCGCCCTGACGCTGGACCGGGCGCTGCGCGAGCGGGCCACCCTGATCCCGTGGACGGTGGCGCTCGCGGTCGCGCTCGTCCCGCTGACCCCGCTGCCGCTGCAGGCCGTGCAGCGGGCACCGGACCCGCAGTTCTTCGCCGACGGCAGCTGGCGCCACTACGTCACCGCCGGGTCGGTCGTCACCGTCCCCCTGCCCCGGCCCGAGGATGCGCGGGCACTGACCTGGCAGGTCGACGCCGACTTCGGGTTCCCGCTGGCCGGCGGCTATTTCGTCGGCCCGGTCGGCCCCGACAAGAAGGCCAAGTACGGGCCCGACGACCGGCCCACCGCGCGACTGTTCGGCAAGACCCAGCAGACCGGGATCGTCCCGGACGTGACCGACGCGATGCGCGCACAGGCCGTCGCCGACCTGACGTTCTGGCGCGCCGACGTCGTCGTGCTGCCCGCCGGCGACAACGACCGCGTCCTGCGCCAGACCGTCGAGGCGCTGCTCGGCGCCCCCGGCTCCCGGGTCGACGACGTCTGGGTGTGGGACGTGCGACCCCTGGTCCGGGCCTGACCCCGTTGGGGGGCACCGATAGGGGCACGGGGATGCCCGACTGTTCCCTAACCGTCCCCTAACCTGCGCCGGAACGTCGCCGGGCGGCGGCGCCGGAGGGTCGAATGGCGAACGGCACCAACCGGTGCCGATCGCACGGACAAGACCAGGAGTACCCATGTCCTTCTCGACGATGTTCTCCCTGATCGCCCAGATGCTCGGCCCGAGCTTCGGCAGCAACGCCGAGGGCGGCGGCACCGGTGGGGCCACCGGTGGCGGCGGCGGCGGATTCCACTTCGGGTCCTGACCCTGCCGGACGCGGGTCGGGATCCGCTCCCTCGCAACGATCGTCCCGACCCGCGTCCCCGGCGGCGACGCCGACGCCCCGCCATCCCATACGATCGACCCTTGTGTCCGCCGAGTCAGAGGCCCCCGCCGTCCCCGCTGCTGCACCGGCCCCCGATCCCGGCCGCACCGCCCGCCTGATCGCCGCCGTCGCCGGACTGATCGGCTTCCTCCTCGCGGTCGTCACCCCGCTGCTGCCGGTCTCGCAGACCGCCGCCGCCGTGTCGTGGCCGCAGAACGGCGACCTGACCGCTGTCAAGGCACCGCTGGTGACCTACGAGCCGCTGGCCCTCGACGTCCACATTCCCTGCCCGGTCCTCGCGTCCGTGCCCGGCGACGTGTCCACCGTCGTGTCGACCGTCCCGAAGCAGTCCGCCGACGCCGAGGTGGTCGGGTTCGCCGTCACCGTCGGATCGGACCCCGACCGCACCGTCTCGGTCGTCCTGCGGGGCACCCGGCTGATCGCGGCCCCGCTGGCCGATCTCGCCCGGTGCACCGCTCTGGTCGTGCACTCGGACGCGGACCACACCACCGCGACGTTCGCCGGACTGACCGCGTCCGGTGAGCGGTCCGCCGTCAGCGTCGACGTCGCCGGCGATCAGCGCCCCCAGATGGTCGGCTTCTTCACCGACCTGAAGGGTGCCGCCCCGGCGGGTCTCGAGGTCCACGCCGACGTCGACTCGCGCTTCTCCTCGAGCCCGACCGCGTTCAAGGTGCTCGCGATGGTCGTCGGTGTGCTCGCGACACTGCTGTCGCTGGTCGCGCTGCACCGCCTCGACCTGTCCGACGGCCGCCGCGCCCGCCGTTTCCTGCCGCGGCACTGGCTGCGGTTCACCGGCGTCGACGCCGTCGTGATCGGCACCCTGGTCGTCTGGCACTTCATCGGCGCCAACACCTCCGACGACGGCTACCTGCTGACGATGGCCCGGGTGTCCGAACACTCCGGGTACATGGCCAACTACTACCGGTGGTTCGGTGCGTCCGAGGCCCCGTTCGGCTGGTACTACGACGTGCTCGCCGCGATGGCGAAGGTCTCCACCGCCAGCACCTGGATGCGGCTGCCCGCGCTGATCGCCGGGATCCTGTGCTGGATGGTGATCAGCCGCGAGGTCATCCCCCGCCTCGGACGGGCGGTGCGCCGCAACCGGATCGCCGTGTGGACCGCGGGGCTGGTGTTCCTGTCCTTCTGGCTGCCCTACGACAACGGCCTGCGCCCCGAGCCGGTGATCGCGCTCGGCGCCCTGCTCACCTGGTGCTCGATCGAACGGGCCATCGCGACCGGCCGGGTCCTGCCCGCGGCGGTCGGCGTGCTGCTCGCCGCGTTCTCCCTCGCCGCCGGCCCGACCGGCCTGATCGCCGTCGCCGCGCTGATCGTCAGCCTGCGGCCGTTGGTGAAACTGGTCGTGACCCGCGCGCGCGTCGTCGGGGTCGTCCCGCTGGTCGCACCGGTGCTCGCCGCGGGCACCGTCGTGCTGGTCGCGATCTTCGCCGACCAGACCCTCGCCGGCGTGCTCGAGGCGATCAAGGTGCGCACCGCGATCGGGCCGAACGTGAAGTGGTGGGGCGAGTACCAGCGGTACGAGGCGCTGCTGAACGTCTCCCCCGACGGTTCCCTCGCGCGTCGGTTCGGCGTCTTCGCGATGGTGCTGTGCCTGATCGTGTGCGCGATGCTGCTGCTGCGCGGCCGCGGCCGGATTCCCGGCGCCGCGGCCGGGCCGTCGCGCCGCATCCTCGGCATCGTCTTCGTCTCGCTGCTGCTGATGATGGCGACGCCGACGAAGTGGACCCACCACTTCGGCGTGTACGCGGGCCTGGCCGGGTCCATCGCCGCGGTCACCGCGGTCGGGATCGCCACCGCGACCGCCGGCTCACGTCGCAACCGCGCACTGTTCGCGTCCGGTGTGCTGTTCCTGCTCGCGCTGGCGTTCACCGGCTCGAACGGCTGGTGGTACGTCTCCAGCTACGGCGTCCCGTGGTGGGACAAGGCGCCCTCGATCGGCGGCAAGCCGTTCTCCACCGCGTTCCTGGTGCTCAGCGTGCTGATGCTGCTGTACGCGGGCTGGCAGCACCTGCGGGAGCCCTACCGCGGGCCGGAAGAGCCGGTGCGCGGAAACCTGCGCACGCTGATCGCGTCACCGCTGACGCTCGCCGCCGCGTTCATCGTGCTGGTCGAGGTGCTGTCGCTGGCGAAGGCCGCGGTCGCGCAGTACCCGGCGTACTCGGTCGCCCGATCCAACGTCGACACCCTCACCGGCGACACCTGCGCGCTGGCCGACGACGTGCTCGTCGAACCCGACGCGAACGCCGGCATGCTGGCGCCGCTCGTCCCGGGTCCCGATCCGCTCGGCGGCGGGGAGAACACCGGCTTCACCCCGAACGGCGTCCCCGTCGACCTGACCGCCGACGAGGAGGCCAAGGCCGCCGGCGGCCCCAACACCGTCGACAACAAGGCCACCACGACCACCGGTACGTCGGCGGGCACCGGAGGCGGCACCGGCGCGACCGGTGTCAACGGCAGCTCGGTGGCGTTGCCGTTCGGGCTCGATCCCGCCACGACACCGGTCCTGGGCAGCTACCGGACCGGCGAGCAGCAGCCGGCGCACCTGACGTCGGGCTGGTACGCGCTGCCCGCCCGCAGCGACGCGACCCCGCTGCTGGTGGTGACCGCGGCCGGCCGGATCCGCTACGTCGACCGCGACGGCATCGTCACCTACGGCCAGGACCTGCACGTCGAGTACGGCACACGCACCGGCGGCGGCGGCGTGGAGGTCCGCGGCTCGATCGCCCCGATCGACATCGGGCCGTCGCCGTCGTGGCGGAACCTGCGGGTTCCGATGTCGCAGATCCCCGCCGACGCGGACGCGGTCCGGCTCGTCGCCGACGACCACGACCTCACCCCGAAGCAGTGGCTGGCCGTGACCCCGCCGCGGGTGCCGCAGACGAAGACGCTGAACGAGGTGGTCGGGTCGCAGGCGCCGGTGCTGCTCGACTGGTCGGTGGGCCTGTCGTTCCCGTGCCAGCGGCCGTTCGACCACCAGTACGGGGTCGCGGAGGTGCCGGAGTACCGGATCCTGCCGGACCGGGTCGGCGCCGACTCCACCAACGCCTGGCAGGACAAGTACGGCGGCGGACCGCTCGGCTGGATCGACCTGCTGCTGTCCGCGCAGACGATGCCCAGTTACCTCGACCGCGACTGGGCCCGGGACTGGGGATCGCTGGAGCGGTACACGCCGCTGGATCCGTCCGCGACGACGGCCCGCGTCGCCACCGAGACGGTGACGCGGTCGGGGCTGTGGTCGCCGGGACCGATCGCCGCGCGGTAGCAGCCCGACGGGCCGGGCAAAAGCGGCATTTCCCATGCTGTGATCGCCGCTCAGGTTGCTGTCATACCATCGACAACCGTGTCCGATGCCCTGACCGCCACCGCGCCCGCCCCCGAGGCGGAGCCGCAACCCGACCTCCGCACCCGGTACCGGACGGCGCGGCTGATCGCGATCGCCACCGGCCTGCTCGGGTTCGTGCTCGCCCTGGCCGTCCCGTTCCTGCCGGTGAAGCAGACCGCGGCCACCCTGAACTGGCCGCAATCCGGGGTGGTCGGCAGCGTCGACGCGCCGCTGATGGCACAGGTCCCGGTCGACCTGCACGCGAGCGTGCCGTGCGCGCTGGTGCGGGACCTGCCGCCGTCCGGCGGTCTGCTGCTCGGCACCGCGCCGCCGCAGGGCACCGGCGCCCCGCTGAACGCGATGTTCGTCCGGGTCACCGACTCCAGCGTCGACGTCCTCGACCGCAACGTCGTCGTCGCCACGGCGCCGCGCGGTGTCGTCGCGTCCGGCGGCTGCTCGGCGATCACGATCGCCTCCGACATCGACCAGACCACCGCCACCTTCGAGGGCCTGAGCGTCGACGGCCGGGCCGCGACCGGCAGCCTGACCGGCGACCTGCGGCCCCAGGTCGTCGGCGTGTTCACCGACCTGCAGGGCGCCGCCCCGAGTGACCTGTCGCTGACCGCGGCCGTCGACTCGCGCTTCTCGTCGTCGCCGACCGTGGTGAAGCTGACCGCGATGATCCTGGCGGTGCTGCTGACGATCGCGTCGCTGGCCGCGTTGCACCGCCTCGACGGCACCGACGGCCGCCGCGCCCGCCGCTTCTTCCCGTCGCACTGGTGGCGCGTGCGACCCGTGGACGGCGTCGTCGTCGGCATCCTGGTGCTCTGGCACTTCGTCGGCGCCAACACCTCCGACGACGGCTACCTGCTGACGATGGCCCGGGTGTCCGAACACTCCGGGTACATGGCCAACTACTTCCGCTGGTTCGGTGTCCCCGAAGCGCCGTTCGGCTGGTACTACGACGTGCTCGCCGCGTTCGCGAAGGTGTCGACGGCCAGCCCGTGGATGCGGCTGCCCGCGCTGATCGCCGGGATCCTGTGCTGGATGGTGATCAGCCGCGAGGTGATCCCCCGCCTCGGCCGCGCGGTCCGGCTCAACGCCGCCGCGGTGTGGACCGGCGGCCTGGTGTTCCTCGCGTTCTGGCTGCCCTACGACAACGGCCTGCGCCCCGAGCCGATCGTCGCGCTCGGCGCCCTGCTGACCTGGTGCTCCGTCGAACGGGCCGTCGCCACCGGACGGCTGCTGCCCGCCGCCGTCGCGATCCTGATCGCCGCGTTCTCGCTCGGCGCCGCCCCCACCGGCCTGATGTGCATCGCCGCCCTGCTCGCCGGCGCCCGGCCGATCATCCGGATCATCGTCCGCCGACACCGCCAGGTCGGGGCGCTGCCGCTGGTCGCGCCGCTGCTCTCGGCCGGCGCGGTCGTCCTGGTCGTCGTCTTCGCCGACCAGACCTTCGCCGCGGTCCGGGAGGCCACCCGGGTGCGGACCCTGATCGGCCCGAACATGCACTGGTACGAGGAGTTCCTCCGCTACTACTACCTGTTCGTGCAGACCGTCGACGGGTCCGTCGCGCGCCGCTTCGCGTTCCTCGTGATGGTGCTGTGCCTGTTCACCACGCTGTTCGTGCTGCTGCGCCGCAAGCGGGTCCCGGGCGCCGCGGTCGGGCCGTCGTGGCGACTGCTGGGCGTCGTGTTCGGCACCGTCTTCTTCATGATGTTCAACCCCACCAAGTGGACCCACCACTTCGGGGCGTACGCCGGCATCGCCGGCGCCCTCGCGGCGCTGACCACCGTGGCGGTGTCCGCGGCGGCGCTGCGGTCACGGCGCAACCGCACCATGTTCGCGGCCGGGCTGCTGCTGGTCCTGGCGTTCTCGTTCTCCGGCATCAACGGCTGGTGGTACGTGTCGAGCTACGGAATCCCGTGGTTCGACAAGACCGTCTCCCTCGCCGGGTACCAGGTCAACACCGCGCTGCTGGCCCTGTTCCTGATCGCGGTCGTGTTCGTCGGCTGGCAGTACTTCCGGCAGGACTACGTCGGCGAGGAGATCAAGCCGTCCGACCCCCGCGGCCGACGCGTCAAGGCGCTGGCCGCGATGCCGCTGACCGTCGTCGCGGCACTGATGGTGCTCTTCGAGGTGCTGTCGCTGGTCAAGGGTGCGGTGTCGCAGTACCCGGCGTACTCGCTGGCACGGTCCAACATCGACGCGGTCGCCGGGTCGCCGTGCGGACTCGCCGACGACGTCCTCACCGAGGCCGACGCGAACGCCGGCCGACTGCAGCCGGTCACCGATCCGGCGAATCCGCCGACCAACCCGAACGACCCCCTCGGCGGGGCGAACCCGACCGGGTTCAGCCCGAACGGCGTACCCACCGACCTGTCCGCCGACTACACCGAGGTCAAGCCCGGCCAGGCCAACACCGACAACCAGTCCGTCGGCGCGACCTTCGTGAACGGGTCGTCCGCCGGCACCGAGGGCGGCACCGGGGCCCGTGGCGTCAACGGGTCGACGGTGAAGCTGCCGTTCGGCCTCGACCCCGCCACCACGCCGGTCCTCGGCAGCTACCAGACCGGGGTGCAGGAACCGGCCCTGCTGACGTCGAGTTGGTACGCCCTGCCCCCGCGCAGCGACCAGTCGCCGCTGGTCGTGATCACCGCCGCCGGCCGGATCTGGTCGGAGAGCAAGGACGGTGAGGTCACCTACGGGCAGTCGCTGCGACTCGAGTACGGCCACCGCGAGTCGGACGGATCCGTCACCGCACTGGGCACCTACCTGCCCAAGGACATCGGCCCGGCACCGTCGTGGCGGAACCTGCGGGTCCCGATCGACGAACTGCCTGCGCAGACCGACGTCGTCCGGATCGTCGCCAACGACCCCAACCTGACCGGCGACCAGTGGCTCGCGTTCACCCCGCCGCGGGTGCCGAAGCTGCAGAGCCTCGGCGACTACCTCGGCTCCGATCAGCCCATCCTGCTGGACTGGGCCGTCGGCCTGCAGTTCCCGTGCCAGCGCCCGTTCGACCACCTGGACGGCGTCGCGGAGGTCCCGGGCTACCGCATCCTGCCCGACCGCCCGCTGGCTGTCAGCTCCACCGACACGTGGCAGTCCGCGGAGAACGGCGGCCCGCTCGGCTGGACCGAGATGCTCGCCGAATCCACCACCGTCCCCACCTATCTGAAGGACGACTGGGGTCGGGACTGGGGCGCGCTCGAGCGGTACACCCAGCACTATCCCGACGCCACCGCCGCGACGCTCGACACCACCGAGGTCACCCGCTCCGGCCTCTGGAGCCCCGGCATGATGCGGGTCTACGAGCGCTGACCATCCCTGTTCCCGAATGGCCCATTCGGTCAGTTGAACCGAATGAGGCCGTTCGGGAAGGTGCGGCCGGGGCGGGACGGATCCGACCGGGCCTGTCCACAGGCCGGCCATCGATCCACCGGTGGGCGCCTCCGGAGCCGTCCCAACGGCCTCGCCGTTCTCCGGCTGCCGTGTCCTCGCGGAATTCGGTGCCGCACCCGCGACGATCTCCGCACGCTGCCTGCAGGGCGGTACCCGGAAGCGCATCCGGCCCGGACTCGTTCTGCTGCACAACGGGTTTCCCACCCAGCTCGAACGCACCACCGCCGCGCTCATGTGCGGCGGCCCCGGCAGCACGCTGTCCGGGCATGCAGCGACGATCCGTGACGTCGCGGACGCCGACGCGCTCGTCGCTGCGGCACAGGACGATCCGCGACCGCTGCCGTACGCGAAGCGCGGACCGGAACGGCAGGGGCGCGCAGACCGCGCCTCGCGGCGGCGGCCGCATGCGGACTACCGGCCGGGCCGTGACACACGAAACCTCCGCCGAGGGTCGGGGTTTCGGCGGAGGTTTCGCGTGGTGCATGCGATCAGAGGACGCTGCCGAGGCCGCCGAGCAGACCGCCCAGCACGCCACCGAGCACGTGGAGCAGACCGTCGACGGTCAGCCCGAGAGATCCGAGAAGCATTCCTGTACACCCCCTCCCTTTTGTAGTGCCGATTGTTCCTTAACGTTAGCAACAACCGGGCGAACCACCCATGCGACGCGCCCATCGGATCTCTCGGAGTGGGCGGGCGGCGGGACGGGAACGGGGTGGCGTCAGGCCACGTGCGCCGGCGGACCCGACACCGACCATGCGGCCGACGGGACCCGCGGTCGCAGCCACCGCGGCAACCATCCGGGCGGGGCGTCGGGCGCGCGGTCGAGGACGCCCCCGACCGGGTCGTCCACGCCGGCGGCCCGGACCAGGTCCTCGCCGGGACGGTAGACCTGTCGAATCACCAGGACGCACAGCGCGAGTACCGCGAGGTCCCGGACCACGACGGTCGCGGTGAACCACTGCTCGGGCAGGCCCTTGTTCCCGACACCGAGGTAGTAGAACATCCGCGGCACCCACACCAGGGCGTCGATCGTCATCCACGCCAACAGGATCCGGCGGTGCGGCAGGGCGAGCACCGCCAACGGCACCAGCCACAGCGAGTACTGCGGGCTCCACACCTTGTTGGTCAACAGGAACCCGGCGACGAGCAGGAAACACAACTGGGCGACCCGCGGCCGGCGCGGCGCGGTCAACGCGATCCACCCGATACCGACGCACACCGCGACGAACAGCAGCAGCGACACCGTGTTCAGGATCGTCGGGCTCTCACCGGGCGCCAGCACCCCGTCGAAGCCGGCCCACCCGGTGAACGAGCTGACGACGTTGTACAGCGAGTCCGGGTCCGCACCGCGTTCGGAGTTGAGCCGGAAGAACTCCCGCCATCCGGCCGGGAAGGCCAGCGCGATGGGCAGATTCACCACCAGCCACGCCGCGGCCGCGGCGCCCGCGGCCCGCCACCAGTCCCGGACGCGACCGGCCCGCACACACAGCACGAGCAGCGGACCGAGCAGCATCAGCGGGTACAGCTTGGTGGCCCCGCCCAACCCGAGCAGCACCCCGGCCAGCACCGGCCGCCGCCGCGCCCACGCCAGCAACCCGGTGCCCGCGAAAGCCGTTGCCAGCGGGTCGAAGTTGGTGAACGCGTGCACCACGACCAGGGGAGAGATCGCGACCAACGCGGCGTCCCACACCCGGCGGCCGGCCAGCAGCACCGTCGACCACACCGTCACCAGCCACGCCACCGCGAGTCCGAACGCGACGACGTTGAAGTACAGCACGACCTGCAGCGCGCCGGGCAGCCACGGCGCCGCGTGCCAGGCCTTCGCGACCCCCATCGACGCGTACTGGTAGAGACCGGAGAGCACCGGGTATTCCATGTACCGGGCCTGCATCGACCCGTCCGGCGCCTTCTCCTCCCACGACTTCTTGTACGGGAGCGCACCCTCGTCGAGACGCTCGGCCCCGTACAGCGGGACGGTGTCCGAATAGCACAGCGCCGTGTACTGGCGGCTGCCGCTCCAGTCCAGGCCGAGCGCGCCGTTCGGCCCGTTCGGCGCCTGCTGGATGCAGGCCGCCTTCGTCGACCAGCCCAATCCGAGGAACACGACGGCGAGCAGCAGGATCACCCGCAGCGGCGTCCAGAAGCGCTGCCGCCCGACCACCGCGCGGCGGCCGACCGGACCGCCGACGACCCTGGTCGCCTGTGCGGTCAGGGGATCGGTGCGTCCCGGCAGGTCCCGGTCCGCGCACCTCCGGTCGTCCGCCAGCGGTGCGGGCGACACCACGATCGTGGTGCCCGCACCGCCGTCCGCCGTGCTGTCCCCTGAGTCGTCGGCCACCGTCGCGAGGTTACCGACCGACTACTGCCCCTGTCCGCGCGGGACGGCCTGCCTGTTGCCCGGTCCGACGGCGTCCTCCTCGCCGACGGTCGGCTGGCCGGGCGCGGGCCCGACGGTCGTCTGCGGCGCCGCCGCGGTCGGGGAGGGCTTGATGCCGGGAATCGGGATGGTGACACCGGGCAGGATCTCGACCTGCGACTGCGTCACCACCACCGGCGGCAGGGTGGGCAGCGCCCCCGGTGCCGTGGTGGGTGCCGCCGACGTGGTCTTCGGCGGCGTGTACGGCGCGGTGTACGCGGGCACACCGGCCTGGCCGCCGATCGCCTCCGGCGTCGGGAAACTCTCCACCGGCGAGCCCTTCAGCGCGCCGTCCATCGTCGCCTTCCAGATGTCCGACGGCAGACCGGAGCCGTACATCAGTCCGCCCCACGAATTCTGCAGCGGCAGACCCTGCTCGGTGCCGACCCACACCGCCGTCGCCAGCGACGGCGTGAAGCCGACCATCCATGCGTCCTTGTTCTGGCCGGTGTCACCGAGCTGCGCGGTACCGGTCTTCGCGGCCGAGGGCCGCCCACCGGCGAGCCCGTGGCCGCGCGAGTACTGGGCGATCGGCTGCATCGCGGCGGTCACGTTGTCGGCGACCGCCGGCTTGAGCCGGGGCTCACCGGGCGACGCGGAGCCGCGGTCCAGCAGGACGGTGCCGTCGGCCGTGACGACCTTCTGGACGAAGTGCGGCGACCGGTACACGCCGGACGCGGCGAGCGTGGCGTACGACGACGCCATGTCGAGGACCCGCGACTGGTACTGGCCGAGCACGATGCCGTACTCGGACCTGCCGTTCGACTCCTGCAGGCTGGTGCCGGCCACACCGGGGATCTGCTCCGGGATGCCGGCCTCGTGCGCGATGTCGGCGATCTTCTCCGGGCCGTTCTCGATCGCCATCATCTGCCGGTAGAAGCTCGTGTTCAGCGACCGCTTGAGCGCCTCGGCGATCGTGCAGGTGCCGCAGGACTCGCCCTCGACGTTCGTGATGGTGGTGCCGCCGACCGTCAGCGGGCCGCTGTCGTACATCTTCGACAGCGGGATGCCCTCGTTGAGCGCCGACGCCAGTCCGAACACCTTGAACGACGAGCCCGTCTGCAGACCGGCCTGCGCAAAGTCGTAGCCGGCGCCGTCGGTGCCGCCGTAGTAGGCCTTGATGCCGCCGGTCTTCGGGTCGACCGAGACGACCGCGGTCCGCAGCTCCGGCTTCTCGCCCTCCATGTTGTTGCTGACCGCGTCCTCGGCGGCCTGCTGCGCCTGCTCGTCGATCGTCGTGGTGATCTGCAACCCCTCGGTGTTGAGGACCTGCTCGTTGATGCCGTTGGCCTCGAGCTCCTTGACCACCTGGTTGCGGATCAGGCCGGCCGGGCCGCTGCCCTTGGCGCCGGTGTCCACCTCGGACAGCGGCACGACGTGCGGGTACACCATTCGGGCCCGCTGACCGGCGTCGAGGGTCTTGGCGTCGACCATGCCGTCGAGCACGTAGTTCCAGCGCGACTCGGCACCGGTCGGGTTGGTGGACGGGTCCAGGCCGTACGGCTGCTGGATGGTCGCGGCGAGGACCGCGCCCTCCTCGACCGTGAGCTGCTCGACGGGCTTGTCGAAGTACGCCTTCGACGCGGCCGCGATGCCGAACACGCCGCGACCGAACGGGATGGTGTTCAGGTAGGCGGCCAGGATGTCGTCCTTGGACCACTGCTGGGCCATCTTCGCGGAGATCACCAGCTCTTTCATCTTGCGGGTGATCGACCGCTCCGACCCGACCATGGCGTTCTTCACGTACTGCTGCGTGATCGTCGAGCCGCCGCCGGCGCTCTCCTTGCCGAGGACGTTGTCGCGGGCCGCGCGGGCGAAGCCGCTGACCGAGAAGCCCGGGTTCGAGTAGAAGTCGCGGTCTTCCGCGGCGAGCACGGCGTTACGCACGTGCGGCGGGATCTGGTCGACGGTGACGTCCGTGCGGTTGCCCTCCGGCGGGACGATCGTGCTCAGCACGGTGCCGCCGTCGCTGGCGTAGATCGTCGCGACCTGGTTGGTCTTCATGTCACCGGGACGCGGGACGTCCTCGGCGACGTAGGCGACCATGAACGTGAGCAGCGGCACCAGGATGCCGACCGCGACGAGGGCATAGACGGTCCGGCGAGCGATCTTCCAGCGTTTCGACTTCATCTTCTTCGGGGGTTTCGGAGGTTGACCGCCGGAGCCGCCGGTGCGGCCCTTCGGAGGCGGACCTGACGGTGGCCGACCACCGCCGCCCCCCTGGGTGGACCGCGACGGTGCGGTCGACCGGGACGCGGACCCCTGCTGCGAACGCGACGCCGCCGGACGGGACTGCTGCGCCCCCTGGGGCGGACGCTTCTGCGCGCCCTGCGGCGCGGCCGGGCGCGGCGGCGCTCCGGCCGCAGAGTGCTGGGGCGCGGGCGGACGCTGCGGCGCGGCCTGCGGCGGCCGGGGCGGCTGCGGACGCCCCCCGGGACCACCGACGGTGTACCGCGGTTGCATCGGCCCCGGCTGTCCGGGACGGCCGTAACCGGGCGGCGGTGGCTGGTTCGGCTGCGAGTACCCCGGAGGCCGGCCACCCGGCTGCGCGCCGGTCGGTCGCGGCGCTCCAATGGGTCGACCGCCCTGCGGGTCGTTGTAGGGGGAACTCACGTGGGGCTTCTCCAGTACTCGCGTGGACACAGCAGTGTCACTCGGTCACGCCGTGGCGTCGGTCAAGGTCGTCGGTGCGGGCTCACTCACTCGCCGTGCGCCGGCTCGGGCCGCGCGACGAACGGGTCCGCGGACGCTTCGGCGCGGGGACCGCGCCGAGAACGAACGACTGGACCAGGTGATTCCAATTGCAGGTCCGGCACACCTCGACGACGTGTACCGAGAACTCCTCCTGCGTCGCCGCCAACCGGACCAGCTCCTCGGACGTGCGGGCCGACCCGGACACCGGGCCGAGCTTGTCGCCGAACACCCACGAGACGAGGGTGAGCTGTTCCTTGCGGCAGATCGGGCAGGTCACCTCGGACGGCCGCCCGTGGAACTTCGCCGCGCGGAGGAGGTAGGGACTGGCGTCGCACACCTCGGTGACCCCCGTGCGGCCGGAGTACACCTCGGACAGCAGGGATCGCCGCTGGAGGGCGTAGTCCACCACCTGCCGCTGCAATCGCACGGTGACCAGAGTACGTGGGCGGCTCCTCGCGGTCTCGGGTCATCCTGACGATTCGGGTCCGAGATCGCCCCGAATCGCCAGGCCATCGCGCGGTGAGGTGACGGTCCCCACACCCCGCGGACCCGCTCCTATCATTCACTCCGTGGCAAACCGACCGAGCAGCCTGCGGGCCCGCGACACCGATCGGGTGGAGACGTGCGGACTCCTCGACGCCGCGCTCGGCGACGGCCAGCTCACCGACGAGGAACACCGGGACCGGACCCGCGCGGCGATGTCCGCGAAGACGCTCGCCGAACTCGACGCGACGATCTCCGACCTGCAGTTGCCGTCCGACACGGCGCTGTCCCGGCCGGAGCCGCGGAAACCGGTCCCGGTCCGCCGGCTCGCGGTCGGGACCGCGCTGGTCACCGCCGTGGCGGTCGCGGCGGTGGTGATGTTCGCCGGCACGGACGACGGCGAGCCGGCGCAGGCGACAGTGCCCGTCGCGCAGGCCCCCGCGGCACCGGACTCCCCGGCCGGCCCGCAGGATCCGTACGCCGGCATCGCGCCGATCGTGATCGAACAGATCGACCCGCTGACCGCGGGCGGGATCGGCAAGTTCCGGGACGCCTACCGGGCGAAGTTCGGCGACACCCTGATCGACGACGCCTCGTTCCACGACGAGTACGTCAGCGTGGAGCGGATGGTGGCCGGGCAGCCCCGCCGCAGTCAGGACTGGTCGTTCCGCGGCGGCTTCGACACCTCGGGCAGCCCGAACTCGAATCGCGACCCGAACCTGCCCCAGTTCGACCTGGCCGCGCTGAATCTCGACGCCCTCGCCGGCCACCTGGCCGGGGCCGCGGACAGCGTGCGCGTCCCGGGCGGCACGATCTCGCACCTGATCATGCGCACCTACGACGGCACACCCGAGGTGATGATCTACGTCGACAACGCGGAGGGCATGAGCGGATACCTGACGGTGTCGCCGGAGGGCAATCCGATCCGCGTCACCTACGGGGACCGGTAGCCCGCGATGCGCGGCAATCCCGCACCCCGGCTGCGCGCCCGCGACAGCGACCGCGTCGGCGTCCGCGAACTCCTCGACACCGCATACACGGAAGGGCAGCTGTCCGCCGACGAGCACCGGCAACGGGCGGAGGCCGCCGAGCAGGCGCGCACCCTCGCGGACCTCGACCGGCTGGTCCGGGACCTGCAGGTTCGCGGCCCGATGCGGGACCGGCTGCCGGTACCTGCGGCCGAGCACACGCGCCGGTGGATCGCCGGACTCGCCGTCGCCGCGATCGCCGTGGCCGGGGGCGTGGTCGCGTCACGGGTCACCGACTCGGCGACCGCCGACGACGCCCGCCCCGACTCGCCGCTGTCGGCCGCGGGACTGGCCCGGATCGTGGCCGACCTGCACCGCGGGTACGGCGACGCGACCGTCGACGAGATGACGGTCCACGCCGACTACGCGGTGATCGAACGCGCGGAACCGGGCGCTCCGGGACTGTCGCGGAACCTGCGATACGACGACGGACTCGACGACAACGGCACCTCACCGGGTCGCACCCCGGGAACGGTTCCGGTGGATCTCGACGCGCTCGACGTGCGTGCGGTCACCGGACTGCTGCTCGGCGCGCCGCAGTCCCTGCGGGTGATCACGCCGGACTCGACCTTCGTGACGATCAAGACGGAGGACCACGGTCCGGCGGTGACGATCCACCTGTCCGACCAGCGGGCGGGACGCTCCGGACACATGACCGTCGGGCTCGACGGGGAGATCGTGTCGGTGTATCCCGCGGCCGACTGAGCCGCGCATCTGAGAGATACCGCTCGTCACACAAACCGTCACCGTGCGTTCGTATATATCGCTGCGATATAGTTGGGCGTCGCATCACACGGATGGATTCGGACGACAGGGGAGGTGGACACGAATGCTCGAGCTGGCGATTCTCGGATTGCTCCTCGAGTCGCCCATGCACGGATACGAGCTGCGCAAGCGGCTGACCGGTCTCCTGGGCGCCTTCCGTGCCTTTTCGTACGGTTCGCTCTACCCGACGCTGCGCCGCATGCAGGCGGACGGGCTGATCGCCGAGGACGCCGGCCCGGACGGGACGGTCAAGCGCCGCGCCCGCCGCGTCTACGAGCTGACCGACAAGGGCAGGCAGCGGTTCACCGAGCTGGTGGCCGACACCGGTCCGCAGAACTACACCGACGACGGCTTCGGGGTGCATCTCGCCTTCTTCAGCCGCACCCCCGCCGAGGCGCGGATGCGGATCCTCGAAGGCCGGCGCCGTCAGGTCGAGGAGCGCCGTGAAGGGCTCCGCGACGCGATCGGGCGGGCCAGCGGCTCACTGGACCGCTACACCCGCCAACTCCACCAGCTCGGCCTGGAGTCGAGCGAGCGTGAAGTGCGGTGGCTCAACGAGCTGATCGCCGCCGAGCAAACATCAACTGCGTTACCCAAGAAAGAAGGAGAACCCGACCATGGGTGAGAACAGCACCGCGGTGCGCGTGGCCATTGTGGGCGTGGGGAACTGTGCCTCGTCCCTGGTCCAGGGCGTCCAGTACTACAAGGACGCGGACGAGAACTCCACCGTCCCCGGCCTGATGCACGTGAAGTTCGGTTCCTACCACGTGCGCGACGTCCAGTTCGTCGCCGCGTTCGACGTCGACGCCAAGAAGGTCGGGTTCGACCTGTCCGAGGCGATCCTCGCCAGCGAGAACAACACCATCAAGATCGCCGACGTCCCGCCGCTCGACGTGCCCGTCCAGCGCGGCCCGACCCTCGACGGCATCGGCAAGTACTACTCGCAGACCATCGAGGTCTCCGACGCCGAGCCCGTCGACGTCGTCCAGGCCCTCAAGGACGCCCGGGTCGACGTCCTCGTCTCCTACCTGCCGGTGGGCTCCGAGGAGGCCGACAAGTTCTACGCGCAGTGCGCGATCGACGCCGGTGTCGCCTTCGTCAACGCGCTGCCGGTCTTCATCGCCTCCGACCCGGAGTGGGCCGAGAAGTTCCGCGCCGCCGGTGTCCCGATCGTCGGTGACGACATCAAGAGCCAGGTCGGCGCCACCATCACCCACCGCGTGATGGCGAAGCTGTTCGAGGACCGCGGTGTCGTGCTCGACCGCACGTACCAGCTCAACGTCGGCGGCAACATGGACTTCAAGAACATGCTCGAGCGCGAGCGCCTGGAGTCGAAGAAGGTCTCCAAGACGCAGGCCGTCACCTCCAACCTCAACGGCCCGCTGTCCGGCAAGGTCCACGACCGCAACGTCCACATCGGTCCCTCGGACTACGTGGAGTGGCTCGACGACCGCAAGTGGGCGTACGTCCGCCTCGAGGGTCGCGCGTTCGGTGACGCCCCGCTGAACCTGGAGTACAAGCTCGAGGTCTGGGACTCCCCGAACTCCGCCGGCATCATCATCGACGCGATCCGCGCGGCGAAGATCGCCAAGGACCGCGGCCTCGGCGGCCCGATCCTGCCTGCGTCGGCGTACCTGATGAAGTCCCCGCCGGTCCAGATGGCCGACGACAAGGCGCGCACCGAGCTCGAGGCCTTCATCATCGAGGCCTGACTCCGCGTGAACCTCCTGTGGCGGTGGTCGATTCGTCGACCACCGCCACAGGCGTCCTCGGGCACAGCCGTGCCCGATATTCACTGGGCAGTCGAACCGCCCGGTGCTACGGTGACTTTCGTGGGCACACTGATTCACTAGATCGGGACACCGCGTCGAGCTTGCTCCGCGGTGCGTCCTGAGCGCACGCGCAATCCTGCCGAACACGGCCGGATCGTCTGTGCGAGGGCACATTTCCCCGATCGATCCGGATCTGTCCGGACACAGGAGCACGCCCATGCCCGTCCCTCGACTGTCCCTGCACGCGGTCACGAAACGCTTCGGCGAGCGAGTCGTCCTCGACGGTGTCGACCTGTCGATTCCGCCCGGAACCAAGGTCGGCGTCGTCGGCGACAACGGATCCGGCAAGTCCACGCTGCTGGCCCTGATCGCCGGCCGGACCCGCCCCGACAACGGCGCCGTCCACGCCCTCGCGCCCGGCGGCATCGCCCACGCCGCGCAGTCGCTGGACCTACCGGACGATGCCACGGTCCAGGCGGCGATCGACCACATCCTGCGCGATCTGCGGGCACTGGAGTCGCGGGTCCGCGACGTCGAACGGCGGCTGGCGTACGCCACCGGAGACGCCCTGATCGCACTGCTCGACGAATACAACGAGGCGACAAGCCTTTTCGAGAGTCGGGAGGGCTACGCCGTCGACGACCGGGTCGCCGTCGGGCTGCACACGCTCGGCCTGCCGAACCTCGACCGGTCGCGCCGCCTCGACACACTCTCGGGCGGCGAGCAGGCGCGGCTGGCGCTGGCGACGGCTCTCGCGTCGAACGCCGACCTGCTCCTGCTCGACGAGCCCACGAACGATCTCGACGACGCCGCGGTCGCCTGGCTCGAGGGCCGGCTGCTCGAGCACCGCGGAACCGTCGTCGCGGTCACCCACGACCGCACCTTCCTGGCGCGCCTGACCCCGGTGATCCTCGAGGTCGCCGAGCGCGGGGTGCGCCGCTACGGCGACGGCTACGACGGGTATCTGGTCGCGAAGGCCGCCGAGCGGCGACGGCGACTGCAGGACCACGAGGCCTGGCGGGCCGAACTCGCCCGGAGCGAACGGCTCGTGGCGACCAACGCGACCCGGCTCGATGCCATCCCACGCAAGCAGGAGAAGGCCGGGTTCGGGCACGGCGCGTTCCGGGCACGCGGACGCCAGCACGGAACGATGGGACGAATCCGCAACGCCAAGGAGCGGATCGAGCGACTGACCCGGGACCGGGTGACGCCGCCTCCCGAGCCACTGAGGTTCACCCCGATGCTGTCCGCCGACACCTCGGGGGCGTCCGGCGGACCGCTGGTGCGACTGCGGGACGTGCGGGTCGGGTCGCGGCTGTCGATTCCCGAACTGGAGGTGCCACACGGTGGCCGACTCCTGGTGACCGGACCCAACGGTGCGGGTAAGACCACCCTGCTGCGGGTGATCTCCGGGGAGATCGCGCCCGACAGCGGCGAGGTGCACGCACCGGCCCGCGTCGGCTTCCTGAGGCAGAGCGGCGGCACCTGGCCGGACACCACGACCCTGGCGCAGGCCTACGCCGGGCAGCGGCGCGGCTTCCCCGACGACGCGGCCGCCGAACTGCTCTCGCTCGGCCTCTTCCGACCCGACGATCTGCATCGCCCGCTGGCGGACCTGTCGTTCGGACAGCGCCGGCGCCTCGAGGTCGCGTGGCTGGCGACCTCCGGCGCCGACCTGCTGCTGGTGGACGAGCCGACCAACCATCTCTCCCCGGCTCTGGTCGAGGAACTCGAGGATGCGCTGGACTCGTTCGCGGGCGCGGTCGTCCTGGTCACCCACGATCGCCGTATGCGCCAACGGTTCCGCGGCGACCGGTTCACCCTGTGACCGCGGACGCGAGGGGAGGTGCTGCCGTTGTCGCTGCCGGAACTACGCCATCTTCGACACGACCGACAGAGGCAGCACCTTCATCGCCAGGGCCACCGGCAGCCACGGCCACGCCGGGACGTACGCCGTGCTCGGCTCCTTCTCGATGGCTGCAGCCAGTGCGCGACACCCGGTTTCGGTGTCGACGATGAACGGCACCCTGGTCAGGTTCTCGTTGATCTCGGAGCGGATGAAGCCGGGGAAGATCGTGCTGACGGTGATGCCGGTCCTGGCCAGGTCCGCCCGCATGCCCTCGCCGAGCGACGCGACCGCGGCCTTCGACGCCGCGTAGGTGGTGAGGTTGCG
The DNA here is from genome assembly GCF_039540555.1 of Rhodococcus olei. Taxonomy (NCBI): domain Bacteria; kingdom Bacillati; phylum Actinomycetota; class Actinomycetes; order Mycobacteriales; family Nocardiaceae; genus Rhodococcus; species Rhodococcus olei. The sequence goes on from NZ_BAABFB010000068.1 coordinate 83,945, forward strand.
CGGCATCCCGCGGACCGCGCTCACCGACGAGATCAGCACCAGGTGGCCCGCGTTCCGGGGCCGGAACAACTCGAGCGCGGCCTCACTCTGCGCCAGCGCGCCGAGGAAGTTCGTGGTCGCGGTCGCCGCGTTGGCCCGGAAGTACCCGGTTCCGAGGGGCTGCCCCTTTCCGAGCCCCGCGTTGACGATCACCCGGTCCAGGCCGCCGAGCTCGTCGTCGAGTTCGCGGAACGCGCCGAACACGTCGTCGTGCCGGTCCACGTCGAGGGTCCGGATCGCGACCCTGATGCCCGGGTGGGCGGCCACCAGCTCGCTCCGCAGTTCCTCGAGTCTCTCGGTCCGGCGCGCCGCGAGCGCGAGATTGCGTCCCCGCGCCGCGAATTCGCGCGCCATCCCGCGGCCCAGTCCGGAACTGGCCCCGGTGATGAGAATGTTGCCGCGCGTCGCGTTCCTGCCCATCCCTCGTCCTCCACCCGATCGAGGTGACCTCGATCCGTCGTGGCGTAGCGTATCGTCTTCCTCCACTCCCGACACGGGGTCCGGAGTTCTCGGTCCCGGACACGGCTGCGTGTTCACCCGGTTCGCGCCGCCGATGGCCTACGGTGAAGACCGTCATCATCATGGCGGTGCCGCTGCTCGGTCGCCGGTACGACGACCCCGGCGCGGGCAACGGCAGCCTCCGACGCCCGGGTCCGGGTTCGTGCACCGGAAGACCTTCGTCCCCGATCCGGGCACGAAGGAAAAGGACTGACAGTCGTGCACATTCACGTCAGCGTCGACAATTTCGTCCGAGCCGAGACCGACCGGATGTTCGCGGATCTGCAACGCGATGCCGGGGCGGTCAACACCTTCATGCACCATCGCGAACCCGCGTCGATCGACCGGCAGACCGTGATCCGCATGAACCGGGACACCCTGTACAGCTTCGCCGTCGTCGACCTCGCCGCGGGCGCGACGCTGACGATTCCGGAGCACGGCGACCGTTACCTGTCGGCGATGGTCGTCAACCAGGATCACTACGTGGGCGCCATCTTCCACGATCCCGGCGCATACGAGTTGCGGGCCGCCGACTTCGGCACGCGGCACGCCCTGGTCGCCGTGCGCACACTCGTCGACCCGAACGCGGTGGAGGACGTTCGGACGGTCTCGGAACTGCAGGACCGGCTGCAGATCACGGCCGGCTCCGCACAGGCCTTCGTCCCGCCGGAGTACGACACCGCCAGCATGGACAGCACCCGGGAGACACTGCTGACGCTCGCGGGCGGCCTCACCGGATTCCACTCTACGTTCGGCCGCCCCGACCAGGTCGATCCCGTGCGGCACCTGATCGGCACCGCCGCCGGGTGGGGCGGGCTCCCCAGCGACGAGGCGTCCTACATCGGAGTCACCCCGGACGTCCCGGAGGGAAACTACGAGTGCACGCTTCGGGACGTGCCCGTCGACGGGTTCTGGTCGATCTCCGTCTACAACGGGCAGGGCTACTTCGAGAAGAACCCGCGGAACGTCTACAGCGTCAACAACATCACCGGGACCCCGAACACCGACGGGTCGGTGACCGTGCGCTTCGGCGACTTCCCGGACGGCACCCCCAACGCGATCCCCACCACCGACGGGTGGAACTACCTCGTCCGGTTGTACCGGCCGCGCGCCACGGTGCGGCGCGGCACCTGGCAGCCACCCAAGCTGGTGCCCGCACGGGGCTGACCGGTGACACCCCCGGTGGCGGGGTCAGCCGGGGAGCGGGATGACCACGCCCGGAAGGACTTCCACGGACCGCGGCAGGGGCGGCGGGGCCACCGGCACCGGGACGGGGGCCGGGGCCGGGGCCGGGGCGGGTGCCGACGGCGCGGACGCCACGTCCGGCGCCGGAGCCGGGGCCGGGGCCGGGGCCGGGGCCGGGGCCGGGGCACCCGGACCCGCGGTCGAGGTCGCGCCCCCCGCTCCCGAGTTGGCCGGTACCCCGGCCTGCCCGCCGATCGGCTTGGGCCACGGGAAGGACTCCCAGTCCGTGTCGTCGAGGGCGCCGTCCATCGTCTTCTTCCAGATGTCCGACGGCAGCCCGGAGCCGTACACCGGTCCGCCCCAACTGTTCACGAGCGGCCGCGACTGTTCCGTCCCGACCCACACCGCCGTCGCCAGCGACGGCGTGTACCCGACCATCCACGCGTCCTTGTTCTGACCGGTGTCGCCGAGCTGCGCGGTCCCGGTCTTCGACGCCGACGGCCGACCGCCCGCGAGCGCGTGCCCGCGTGAGTACGACGCGATCGGCAGCATCGCCTGGGTGAGGTTGTCCGCGACCGCCGCCGGGATGCGTTGCTCGCCGGGATCGGGAGCCCGGTCGAACAGCACCCGTCCCTCGGCGGTGACGACCCGCTGCACGAGGTGCGGGGCGCGGTACACCCCGGACGCCGCCATCGTCGCGTATGCGGACGCCATGTCGACCACGCGAGTCTGGTACTGGCCCAGCACGATTCCGTTCTCCGGCGGACCACCGTCCTGGCTGAGGCTGATGCCCTCGACGCCGGGGATGTGCAGCGGGATGCCGGCCGAGTGGGCGACATCGGCGATCTTCTGCGCTCCGTCCTCCATCGACAGCGTCAACCGGTAGAAGCTGGTGTTGAGGGACCTCTTGAGTGCCTCGGCGATCGTGCAGGTGCCGCACGATTCGCCCTCGACGTTGGTGATGGTGACGTTGCCGACGGTCACCGGCGCCGAGTTGAACGTCGTCTGCAGCCCCTTGCCGGATTCGAGCAGGGCGGCCAGGCCGAACACCTTGAACGCCGACCCGGTCTGCAGCGGTGCCTGCGCGAAGTCGAATCCGGCGCCGTCCGCGCCGCCGTAGTAGGCCTTGACACCACCGGTTCGGGGGTCGATCGACACCACGGCGGTGCGCAGCTCGGCCGGCTCCCCGTCGAGTGTCTCGGTCACCGCCTCCACCGCCGCCGCCTGCGCGACCGGGTCGATCGTCGTGGTGATCTGCAGCCCCTCGGTGTTGAGTTCCTGCTCGCTGATGCCCAACGCGGCCAGCTCAGCCAGGACCTGCGACCGGATGAGTCCCTCCGGTCCGCGAGCGGCACCCGCGTCGGCGAGCTGCGCCAGCGGCAGAACCCGCGGGAACTCCTGCGCGGCCCGATCCGCGGCGGTGAGCGCACCCATCTCGACCATGCCGTCGAGAACGTACCCCCATCGTGCTTGCGCGGCAGCAGGATTGGACTCCGGATCCAACGACGACGGGCTGCGGATCACCGACGCCAGGACCGCCCCCTCCGACACCGTGAGGTCGCCGACCGGCTTGCCGAAGTACGCCTTCGACGCCGCCGCGATGCCATAGGCGCCGCGGCCGAAGTAGATGGTGTTGAGGTAGGCGGCCAGGATGTCGTCCTTCGACCACTGCCGGGCCATCTTCGAGGAGATCACCAGCTCCCGCCACTTGCGGACCACGTTGCGGTCCGCACCGACGAGGGTGTTCTTCACGTACTGCTGCGTGATCGTCGAGCCGCCGCCGGCGCTCTCCTTGCCGAGGACGTTGTCACGGGCCGCGCGCACGAAGCCGCTGATCGAGAATCCCGGGTTGGAGTAGAAGTTGCGGTCCTCCGCCGAGAGCACCGCCATCCGCACGTGCACGGGGATGTCGTCGATCGCCACCTCCGTGCGGTTGCCTTCGGGCGGAACCACACTCGTCAACGGTGACCCGTCGGCGGCGACGACGGTCGCGACCTGGTTGGTGCGCATGTCCGCCGGCCGGGGCACCACCGCCCGCGTGTACGCGATCGCGAACGCCGCGGCGGGCAGCACCACCAGCGCGAGCACCACCGCGACCGCCGCCCACACGATCCGGCGGCCCCTCCGTCGACGGGGCGGGGGCTGCGCACCGTCACCGCCGTCGGGAGGCCCGACGTCGCCCGGGGGACCGTCACCTCCCGGGTCGTCCGGGGGTGTGGGCGGTTCCGAGGTCGCGCCGGGCGGCTGGCTCACATGCACTCTCCTGATGGGTCAGAAGAACGTGACGGTGTCGGGGCGGGTGCGCCCGTCCCTCCCGCATCGTGGCATCACCCGACGGCGAGGTCCACCACCCGGCCCGCCAGCGTGTCCGTCGTGGTGACGGTCAACGGCTCCGCCGCCATGCCATCAGCGCCGCACCGAGGGCGGCCACGCAGCCGAGCAGCACCAGTGACGGCGTCACCGCCTGGTCACCGCGGACGATGCCGACGACCGCGCCGAGGAACGCCATCACGGTGAAGAAGCCGAGCACGCCGACCAGCATCTCCAGCTGCTGACGCCGCCGCGCCCGGCGGCGGTCCTCGCTCACGACTTGACGCCGCCCGCGGTCAGGCCCGAGACGATGCGCCGCTGGAACACCAGCACCATGATCACCAGCGGGATCGTGACGAGCGTGCCCGCCGCCATGATCGCCGCGTACGGCTGACTGAACGCGTCCGGGCCCTCGAACCGGGCGATCGCCACGGTCACCGGCTCGGTCCGCTCCGTCGACAGCAGGCTCGCCAGCATGAATTCGTTCCACGTCGCGATGAACGCGAGGATCGCGGTCGTGAACAGCGCCGGCGCGGCCAGCGGCACGATCACCAACCGGAACGCCTGCCCGCGGGAGGCGCCGTCGATCCGCGCCGCCTCCTCGAGTTCCCACGGCAGGTCCGACAGGAACGAGGTCAGCGTGTAGATGGTCAGCGGCAGCACGAACGAGATGTTCGGGATGATCAGCGCCTGGTACTGGCCGATCCAGCCGAGGTCGCCGAACAGCTGGAACAGCGGGGTCACCAGCGCGACGGTCGGGAACATCGAAGCGCCGAGGATGATCCCGGTGACCAGGTACTTGCCGCGGAAGTCGACCCGCGCCAACGCGTACGCGGTGAACACACCGAGCAGCAGCGCAACCGCGGTCGTGACCGCGCCGATGATCAGGCTGTTGACGATCGCGCCGAGGAAGTCGTTGCCCTTGTCGGTGGCGAGCGCGTCCCGGAAATTGTCCAGGGTCAGGTGCGTCGGCCACGGGGTCGTGTCGAATGTGTACGCGCTGTCCCGGAAGGCGGTGACCACCATCCAGTAGAACGGGGCGAGCCCCCACAGCAGGATGATCACGACGCCGATGTAGTTGCGGGCCGCGGGGCCGACGGTCCGGCGCCGCGCGGGTGCGGGAGAGCCCTCGTCGGCCGATCGGGCAGGGGCGGCCGCGGGCGCGACCGCGGCGGGAGCCGGGGCCTCGATCACCCGGGCGCCGGCGGTCGCGGAACGGGACGGATCGGGCTCCGGGGCTGCAGGCACAGCGGGGAGCACGGTCGTCTCGAGGGAGTCGTTCGGGACCTCGGAGGTGAACCGCTCGTACGGGGCCGAGCCCCCACCCTCGGGTCTGCTGTGCCGACCCATCAGTGGTCACCACCCTTGCGCTGCTCGTCCTGGGTACGCACCGCATTGGCGCCCAGGAACTTCACCATGATGTAGGCCACCGCGAAGATCATCAGGAAGATCAGCGTCGAGAGCGCCGACGCGCTCTGCAGGTTGCCCTGACGGATGTCCGCGACGGTCAGGATCGACACGCTGGTGACCGGGGTCGCGCCGGAGGTCCCGGACAGGATCGCCGGAAGGTCGTAGATCCGCAGCACGTCGAGGGTGCGGAACAGCACCGCGACCATCAGCGCAGGCTTGACCAGGGGCAGGGTGATCGAGGTGAACCGCTGCCAGGCGGTCGCGCCGTCGACGCGGGCCGCTTCGTAGACGTCCTGCGGGATCATCTGCAGTCCGGCGAGGATCAACAGGGCCATGAACGGGGTGGTCTTCCAGACGTCGGCGACGATGACCGCGAACCGCGACGCCCACGGGTCGGTGGTCCAGGCGATGTCGGTGCCGAGCAGCCGGTTCGCGATCCCGTCCTCGGCGAAGATGAAGAACCACAGCTTCGCGGTCACCGCGGTCGGGATCGCCCACGGGATCAGCACGCTGGCGCGGACGAACGAGCGGCCGACGAACGTGCGGCTCATGATCGTCGCCATCCACAGGCCGAGCAGCGTCGAGATGCCGACGATCGCGAATGCGAAGAAGAACGTCACCCCGACGGCGGGCCAGAAGTCGGCGCCGAGGGTGCCGGGCGGGCAGGTGCCGCGACCGGCGCCGCAGTTGCCGGTCAGCCACAGCAGGTAGTTGTCGATTCCGGCGAACCCGCCCTTGACGAACCGTCCGGTGTTCGGGTCGACGCCCGGGTTGCGCTGGAAGGACAGCAGGACGGCCTTGACGACCGGATACACGATGACGATCGCGAGGATCACCATCGTCGGGGCGATCAGGTACAGCGGCCGCCAGTCGCGGGCCCGCTTCGGGCGGGTCGGCGGATCGGCGGGCGTACCCGACGAGGGGACGCCGCGGCCGAAGTCGATCACTTCGGTCACGGCGTCCCCGTCGTGGGTGCCCGGCTCGGCAGAGTCGGCCATCTTCAACTACCTGATTCCTCGTCTCGAACGGATCTGCCGAACCGGCCTCGTCCGCTACTTGGCGGCGTTGACGATCGCGGCCGACATGTTCGCGGCCGCCTGGTCGACGGTCGCCTTGCCGGTCAGCGCGGCGGTCGCGTTGTCCTGGATCGCCTTGGAGATCGCGCTGTAGTACGGGGTGACCGGGCGCGGGACCGCGTTCTCGAGCGCGGCCTTCAGCGCCGGCAGGTACGGGTACTTCGCGACCAGCGCCGCGTCGTCGTAGACGGACTTGAGCACCGGCGGGAACGAGGCGTCCGCGAACGCCATCTGGTTCTCGGGGCTCTGGATGAACGCGATGAAGTCGCGGGCCGTGGCCTTGTTCTTCGAGAAGACGTTGATGCCGTCGTTGTAGCCACCGAGGGTGGACGCGCCGGGACCGTTCGGGCCGACGATCGGCGCGACGCCGACCTTGCCCTTCACCGCGGAACCGTCCTTCTCGGCGTTGGTGTACATGTACGGCCAGTTGTAGGCGTACATGGACTCACCGCCGACGAACGCGAGGTTGGTCTGCTCCTCGGTGAACCCGGTGGACCGCTTCGCGATCTGCCCGCCCTGGTAGGCGTCGACCATCGCCTGCATGCCTGCCTTCGACTGTGGCGACTCGACCTCGGGGGTCTTGCCGTCGGGTCCGACGACAGCGCCACCCCACGAGTTGATGAACTGGGTGGTGTTGACCGTCAGGCCCTCGTACTGCTTGAGCTGGGTGACCATGCAGTCCACGGACTTCGAGGTGGCGACCGCGCAGCTGTCGGTCAACGCCTTCCAGTTCGCCGGCGCGGCCGGGACCATGTCGGTGCGGTAGTACAGCAGCTGGGCGTTGGTGTTCTGCGGGCCCGCGTAGAGGGTGCCGCGGTAGGTGGCGCTGGCGACGGTGGCGGGCAGCAGGTCGCCGACCGGGAGCGCCAGGCTGCCGTCGAGCGGCTGCAGCCAGCCGTTCGCGGCGAACTCCGCGGTCCAGGTGACGTCGAGCGCCATCACGTCGTAGTCGGCGTTGCCGGCCTGCAGCGACTGCACCAGCTTGTTGCGCTGGTCGTCGGCCTCACCGGGCAGCTCCTTCAGCGACACCTGCTGGTCGGGGTGCGCGGCGTTCCACTTCTCGATCACCGGCTGCAGCTTGTCGACGTCGTTCTTGCCCATCGCGAACGAGATCGCGCCGCGACCGTCGAGGTTCTGACCGACGGCCTCGTCGACGCTGCCGCCGCCGTTGTCACTGGAGCAGCCGGCGAGCGCGAGCAGCGCGACGGCCGAGGCCGCCACCGCGATCCGCGACCGCGTGTTGAAAGAACGCATGGTCCACCTTTCGAAAAGAGACGAGTCCGCGACCCTCCGCGGCCACCGAACCGACCCGGGCCGAGGCATGTGTCGTCGCCTACTGTGGCACGGTCGGAGCGGATTGTCGGTCATTACCCCCGCACTGGATCGGTCATGGTCAGCCCAGCCTCCGGCCGTCGACCGTGGAGAACAGGTGTACCTCCGACGGGTCGACGTGCAGCCGGACCCGGTCGCCCTTGCGGGGCGGACGCCGCCAGTCCGCGCGGGCGACGATCTCCTGCCCGACACCGGCCAGCGCGGCGCGGCCGTAGATGTAGGCGTCCGAGCCGAGCTCCTCGACCACGTCGACCTCCATCTCGACACCCGACTGCGCTCCGTTCCCCGTCGCGTCGCTCGCGCCTGCCAGCTCGAGGTGCTCGGGCCGGAGGCCGACGACGACCTCGGACTCGTGCACCAGGCCGAGGGTGTCACGCGGCACCGGAACGACCGCCTCGCCGAACCGGACACCGCCGTCGACGACGGGCAGCGTGAACAGGTTCATCGACGGCGACCCCATGAAGCCGGCGACGAACACGTTGACGGGCCGCGCATACAGCTCCCGCGGGGACGCGCACTGCTGCAGGATGCCGTCCTTGAGGACCGCGACCCGGTCGCCCATCGTCATCGCCTCGACCTGGTCGTGGGTGACGTAGACCGTGGTGGTGCCGAGCCTGCGCTGCAGCTGGGCGATCTGGGTGCGGGTCTGCACCCGGAGCTTGGCGTCGAGGTTGCTCAGCGGCTCGTCCATCAGGAACACCTGCGGCTGCCGCACGATCGCGCGTCCCATCGCCACCCGCTGCCGCTGGCCGCCGGAGAGGGCCTTCGGCTTGCGGTCCAGGTACTGCGACAGGTCCAGCATCTTCGCGGTCTCCTCGACGCGCCGCCGGATCTCGTCCTTCGGCGTCTTCGCGAGTTTGAGCGCGAAGCCCATGTTCTCGGCCACCGACATGTGCGGGTAGAGCGCGTAGTTCTGGAACACCATCGCGATGTCACGGTCCTTCGGTTCGGACGCGGTGACGTCGCGGCCGCCGATCAGGATCCGGCCGGCGTGCACGTCCTCGAGCCCCGCGAGCATCCGCAGCGACGTGGACTTGCCGCAGCCCGACGGGCCGACCAGCACCAGGAACTCACCGTCCGCTATGTCCAGCTGCAAACTGTCCACGGCCGGCTTGTCGGAGCCGGGGAACAGGCAGGTCGTCGAGTCGTAGGTGACTGTCGCCATCGGATGTCGTCGATCCCTTCACCGGCGGCGTGCCTGCCGGGACTGTCCGTGTTCGGGTGGTGCGGAGATTATCGCCCGATGCGCTCCGGCGCCAGGTGGTGGCCCTGGTTCATCCGGTGAGGGCCCGGGTGGCGGGCCGCGCTTCCGGCCGGCGGGCCGGTCCGGACGCCGGGCGATTCGCGGACCGCGCGGGTGCGCCCCAACGTCGTGCGACGAACCTGTTACGGGGATACGGTGAGATGCGATCCCGGTGCGAAGGAGTTCCGATGACCCGTCCCGTGCGTATCGGCGTCCAGCTCCAGCCCCAGCACGCGCCCGAGTACACGCTGATCCGCGACGCGGTGTTGCGCGCGGAGGACATCGGCGCCGACATCGTCTTCAACTGGGACCACTTCTACCCGCTCTACGGCGACCAGGACGGCGCCCACTTCGAATGCTGGACGATGCTCGGTGCGTGGGCCGAGCAGACCGAACGGGTCGAGATCGGTGCCCTGGTCTCGGGCGGCGGCTACCGCAACCCGGACCTGCTGGCCGACATGGCCCGCACGGTCGACCACATCAGCCGCGGCCGGCTGATCCTCGGCATCGGCGGCGGCTGGTTCCAGAAGGACTACGACCGGTACGGATACGAATTCGGCACCGCCGGAAGCCGTTTGCGGCTGCTCGGGGAGAACCTGGCCCGGATCCGCACCCGCCTCGGGGAACTGAATCCGGCACCGACACGGAACATCCCGATCCTGATCGGGGGCGGCGGTGAGCGCAAGACGCTGCGCCTGGCCGCCGAGTACGCCGACATCTGGCACAGCTTCGCCGACCTCGACGCCCTCCAGCACAAGTCGCAGGTGCTCGCCGACCACTGCGCCGCCGTGGGCCGCGACGCCCTCCACATCGAACGCTCGGTCGCGTGGCCGGGCGCCGAGACGGCGGCGGCGTTCGTGGACGCCGGGGTCACCCTGTTCACCGCCCATGCCGGCGGCCCCGAGTACGACCTGGGCGCGCTCGCCGAGGCGGTGCGCTGGCGGGACGACCACTTCCCCCAGCCGCTGGCCGGTCTGGCCTGACCGGGGTTCGGTCCGCGCGTCGGACGGTGGCCGCGACTACGCTCTCCCCATGTTCCGCTCCCGATCGGTCGCCGCCTGGCTGCTCGTCCTGCTGGTGCTGCTGGTGGGTGCACTGACCGCCTGTTCCGGCGGATCGAACGGTTCCGTGACGGACCTGTGCTCCCCGCCCGGGGTCGGGGCGGCGGCCGCGGCGCCGACCAACCTCGACTCGGCGGCCGCGGCGGCGGGGGAGGACCGCTACACCACCGACACCACGAAACCCGTAGACCAGATCGACGTGAATGCGCTGGGGTTGATCGTGCCCGGCACCATCAGCGTCGGCACGCTCTCCGACGCGCCGCCGAGCATCTGCGTGAACTCCGCGGGCACGTTCACCGGCTTCGACAACGAATTGCTGAAGGCGATCGCCGCCAAGCTGGGGTTGCAGATCCAGTTCTCCGGGACCGAGTTCGCGGGGCTGCTCTCGCAGGTCGCGAACCACCGTTTCGACGTGGGGTCGTCGTCGATCACCACGACCGACGACCGCCGCAAGACCGTCGGGTTCACCAACGGTTACGACTTCGGTTACTTCTCGCTGGTCGCACCGAACGGCGGGAAGGTGCAGAGCTTCTCCGACCTGAACGCGAGCACCCGGATCGGGGTGGTCCAGGGCACGGTGCAGGACGACTATGTCGTCAACACCCTGAAACTGGATCCGGTGAAGTTCCCGGACTACAACACCGCGTACGCGAATCTGAAGTCCGGGCAGATCGACGCCTGGGTGGCGCCGTCGCAGCAGGCGGAGGGGGCGATCAAACCCGGTGACGGCACGTCGATCGTGCAGAACACCTTCAGCCTCAACAACTTCGTCGGCTGGGCGGTGAACAAGGACAACCAGGCCCTGATCGACGCGTTGAACTCGGGGCTCGACGCGGTCATCGCGGACGGCACCTGGTCGAAGCTGTACACCGAGTGGGTGCCGCGGCAGCTGCCGCCGGGCTGGAAGCCCGGCAGCAAGGCCGCGCCGGCCCCGGTGCTGCCCGACTTCGCCGCGCTCGCGGCCGAACACACCCAGGAGGGCGGCACCGGCCAGGCGGCCCCGAAGTCGACGCTGACCCAGCTGCGAGAGACGTTCCTGGACTGGGGGCTGTACCGCAAGGCGATCCCGGACCTGCTCCGGACCGGCCTGCCGAACACCGTCATCCTCGCCCTGACGTCGGGGGTGATCGGCACCGCCCTCGGGATGCTGCTGGCGATCGCCGGCATCTCCCGCACCCGGTGGCTGCGCTGGCCCGCGCGTGTCTACACCGACGTCTTCCGCGGACTGCCTGCCGTCGTCATCATCCTGATCGTCGGCCTCGGCGTCGGACCGGTGGTCAAGAACGTCACCGGCAACAACCCGTACTGGCTCGGTGCGGCGGCGCTGGCGCTGCTGGCCGCGGCGTACATCGGGGAGATCTTCCGTTCCGGCATCCAGAGCGTCGAACCCGGACAGATGGAGGCCGCCCGCGCGATCGGCTTCGGCTACCGGCGGGCGATGACACTGGTGGTGATCCCGCAGGGCGTCCGCCGGGTGCTGCCTGCGCTGATGAATCAGTTCATCTCCCTGATCAAGGACTCCTCGCTGATCTACTTCCTCGGCCTGCTCGCCACCCAGCGGGAACTGTTCGCGGTGGGGCGGGACCTGAACGCGCAGACCGGGAACCTGTCGCCGCTGGTGGCGGCGGGCCTGTTCTACCTGGTGCTGACGATCCCGCTGACCCACCTGGTGAACTTCATCGACAAGCGCCTGCGAACCGGGAGGGCCGACACGTCGGGCACACTCGACGATCTCGAACAGGCGATCGTCGTGGAGAGGGGATAGAGACGTGACCGCACCCGCCTCCGACGCCGAATCCGGTTCGCTGACCGGCACCGGACTGCACCTGGCGTTCGGCCGCAACAAGATCCTCCGCGGCGTCGACATCCACGTCGACGCCGGCACCACCACGTCCGTGATCGGGCCGTCGGGTTCCGGGAAGTCGACGCTGCTCCGCGTTCTGAACCGCCTCCACGAACCGGACGCCGGCGACATCCTGCTCGACGGCCGGTCGGTTCTCGGGGACAACCCCGACCGGCTGCGCCAGCGCATCGGCATGGTGTTCCAGCAGTTCAACCTGTTCCCGCACCGGACGGTCGCCGACAACGTCGCGCTCGGCCCCCGCAAACTGCGCGGACTGTCCAAGGACGAGGCCCGTTCGCTGGCGCTCGAACAGCTGGACCTCGTCGGCCTGCGGGCGAAGGCGGACTCCCGTCCGGCCAACCTGTCCGGCGGTCAGCAGCAGCGGGTCGCGATCGCGCGGGCGCTGGCGATGAAGCCGGAGATCATGTTCTTCGACGAGGCCACCTCGGCGCTCGACCCGGAACTGGTCAAGGGTGTACTCGCACTGATGGCGGACCTGGCATCCGGCGGCATGTCGATGATCGTCGTCACCCACGAGATGGGTTTTGCCCGAACGGTTTCCGACACGGTGCTGTTCATGGACGGCGGCGTCGTCGTCGAGACCGGCGAACCCGAGGCCGTGTTCGACGACCCGCAGACCGACCGGCTCCGGTCTTTCCTGTCCCAGGTGCTCTAGGCCTGCGCTCCGTGCCGGCCGGCACCGCCCGTGAACCTGGCCGCGCCGGCCGCGCCCTCCGCGAACACGACCGGCACCCCGGCCTTCCCCTCGTCCCGAAGGGCTTGCGCGAGCGGCAGATCCAGCCCACGGTACGCGGAGGCGCGGTCGGTGAGCATGCAGACCTGGGGGAAGGCGGCGATGTCGCGGGCCAGCCGCTGCGCCTCACCGAGCGCGCCCCCTTCCGGGACGACACGATTCGCCAGGCCCATCGCGAGGGCTTCGGTCGCGTCGACCGGGCGCCCGGTCAGGATCATGTCCAGGGCCCGACCCTGCCCGACGATCCGGGGCAGCCGGACCGTGCCGCCGTCGATCAGCGGCACACCCCAGCGCCGGCAGAAGACGCCGAACGTCGCGGTCTCCTCGACGACCCTCAGGTCGGCGAGCAGGGCCAGCTCCAGGCCCCCGGCGACGGCGTAGCCGCTGACCGCGGCGATCAGCGGCTTGCTCAGTGCCATCCGGGTCGGTCCCATCGGCCCGGTGCCACCGCCCTCCGGGTCGAGTTCGGGTACCCGGGCCGGATCACCGATCGCGGTGAGGTCGGCGCCGGCGCAGAAGTTGCCACCGGCACCCCACAGCACGGCCACCCGCTGCGTGTCGTCGGCCTCGAACGCCTCGAACGCCCTCCGCAGGTCACCTGCCATCGGTCCGTCGACCGCGTTGCGCCGGTCCGGACGGTCCAGGGTGATCGTCGTGACGGCGTCCGTGACCTCGGACCGAACAGCGCTGTCGAACATGACGGTTCCCCTCACCGGTCGCGGCCGCCGGGACGATCGGGGCGGCACCTCGACTGTCCCGCACCCGACCGCGATTGTCCCGGAAGACACGACACGGTGACGGGCACCGGCCCGCGCCGGCCCGCCACCGCCTCCGTCAGACGCCGGCCCGTTCCGCCGCCTGCGCGGCCCGGTTCGCGGTCATCTCCTCGTCCCAGTGCTTGCCCGAGCGGGTGGTGTCGATCTCGAATTCGAACCGCTTGACCATGTCCTCGGTGACGTCCTCGACGTCGACGTAGAACTGCTCGTACCAGCGGCGCAGCTGGTAGACCGGGCCGTCCTCCTCGCAGAGCAGCGGGTTGTCGATCTTGGCCTTGTTCTTCCAGATCTCGATGTCCTGCTCGAACGTGGCCATCGTGCCCGACCCGAACTGCTGCGCCATGGCCTCGGCCTGCTCGTCGGACATGCCCGGAAGCTTCTTGACCATCACGCCGTACTGCAGCACGAACGAGGTCGAGCTGACCGGGTAGTGGCAGTTGATCAGGATCGTCTCGATCGGTCCGGCCGGGGTGTCCGCGGTCAGCTTGTCGATCATGTAGGACGGCCCGAAGTACGAGGCGTCGGACTGGGTGACGCTCTCCTCGCCGAAGTCGACGAACTCCACGTCCCCCATGTCCGAGCGCGGGGTGAAACTCATGAACTGCGAGGCCACGTGGCCCTCGAAGACGTTCTTGAACGAGCGCGGCACGTTGAAGTGCACGTAGAAGAAGTGCGCCATGTCCACGACGTTGTCGACCAGCTCACGGCAGTGCGACCCCTCGATCAGCACCGCGTTCCAGGTCCAGTCGCTCCACTCGTCGGTGCCGAAGCCCTCGATCTCCGGGATCGTCACGTCCGCCGACGGCAGGTTGCCCTGCGGGTCGTGCCAGACGAACAGCTGGCCGTTGCGCTCGAGGGTGAGCCAGCCGCGGGTGCGGGCGAGCGGCGGGACACGGCGGGCGTAGGGGATGCCGGTGCACCTGCCGTTGCCGCCCCACCGCCAGTCGTGGAACGGGCAGGCGATCGAGTCGCCCTTGACGGTGCCCTGGCTCAGGTCGCCGCCCATGTGCCTGCAGTACGCATCGAGCACGTTCAGCCTGCCCTCGCCGTCGGCGAAGACGACCAGCTTGGTGCCGAACACCTCGACCGAGTGCGGCGTGCCGTCGCGGAAGGTCCGGGCCAGGCCCAGGCAGTGCCAGCCGCGGGCGAACCGGGTCGGGGCGGCCACGGCCTCGATCTCGCGGACCGCGCCGTCGGGGGTGGAGCTGCGCGTCATGGGTCCTCCATGTGTCGTCGTTCACATCGCCGAATCCGACCGATGGTCGGCGCTGCCCCAGGGCCGGACAAGGCTCTTTCCCTCTGTGCGGTAAGAACGCGAGCGTCCTTGCGGTCGTTCGGGTTTCGATCACGGCACAGTTAGGGTCACCTTATTGGTCGGTCGTTCACTTGCGCTTTCCCTTGCCATTGCTTCCGGCTTCTACGGTGCCCCGAGTTGCCCACCATGGAATCGGGAGTCCCACGTGAAGCTCTTGCCCCTCGCGCTGTTCGTCAACCACGACGGCACCTCGTCGCGGGCGTCCGTCACCTGCCGGTACAAGTGCGGCGACGCCTGCTCGCACGCGGTGCCGAACACGTCCGGCGGGCAGTACTTCGGCGACATCGTGCGCACCGCGATGACGCGGCGCGGGGTGCTCAAGTCGGGCGCGGTCGCCGTGCTGACCCTCGGCGCGGGTGGCGCGCTCGCGGCGTGTTCCGACGAGTCGGGCAGCGGGGCCGACGGCACGACCACGACCGCGGGCGGGGGACAGGCACCGGCCGGGACCGCCTTCACCGCGGTC
Organism: Rhodococcus olei; assembly: GCF_039540555.1. Lineage (NCBI taxonomy): Bacteria > Bacillati > Actinomycetota > Actinomycetes > Mycobacteriales > Nocardiaceae > Rhodococcus > Rhodococcus olei. The sequence goes on from NZ_BAABFB010000068.1 coordinate 99,250, forward strand.
GCGCCGAACACCGAGGACGCCGTGGTGATCCCGGAGAACTACGAGCAGGCGGTCGTGATCCGTTGGGGCGACCCGGTTCTGCCCGGCGCCCCGGCGTTCGACTTCGACCGCCAGACCCCGCGGGCGCAGGAGATGCAGTTCGGCTTCAACAACGACTTCGCCGGTCTGCTGCCGGTCGAGGGTCGGCCGAACACCCACCTTCTCGTCGTCAACCACGAGTACACGACCGAGCCGTTCATGTTCCGCGGATACGACGCGGAGAATCCGACCCTCGAGCAGTTCCAGACGGCGATCGCGGCGCACGGACTGTCCGTCGTGCAGGTCGCGGGTGAGCCGGGATCCGGACGGCTGACACCGGAATTCGGCCCGAACAACCGCCGGATCACCGCGAACACCGAGTTTCTCGTCACCGGCCCGGCGGCCGGCTCGCCTCTGCTCGCGACCACGGCCGACCCCACCGCCACCCGGGTGCTCGGCACCCTGAACAACTGCTCCGGCGGGATCACGCCGTGGGGCACGGTGCTGTCCGGTGAGGAGAACTTCAACCAGTACTTCGCGAACGCCGACCAGGTCACAGACCCGACCGCCGCGGCCCGGCTGAAGCGGTACGGCGTGACCGGCGGGGCGAGCGAGCGCAAGTGGGAACGATTCGACCCGCGCTTCGACCTGGCGCGGGAACCGAACGAGGTCAACCGATTCGGGTACGTCGTCGAGGTCAACCCGTGGGATCCGGCCTCCACCCCGGTCAAGCACACCGCCCTCGGCCGGTTCAAGCACGAGGCCGCGACGATCCACGTCACCGACGACGGCACCGTCGTCGCGTACAGCGGCGACGACGAGCGGTTCGACTACATGTACAAGTTCGTCTCCAGCCGAAAGATGATGCCCGGCGCGGGCCAGGCCAGCATGCGGCACAACCTGACCCTGCTCGACGCCGGCACCCTCTATGTCGCCACGCTCACCGGCGACGAGCCCGACCGCATCGACGGCAGCGGCACCCTGCCTCCGGCCGGGCGGTTCGCCGGTCGAGGCCAGTGGATTCCGTTGCTGCGCACCGGCGACGACGGTCGCGGCGAGTCCCTCGTCGACGGGATGAGCGCCGAGGAGGTCGCGGTGTTCACCCGACTGGCCGGCGACCGCGTCGGGGCGACGAAGATGGACCGGCCCGAGGACTTCGAACCGAACCCGAAGACCGGCAAGGTGTACGTCGCGCTGACGAACAATTCCAAGCGCGGCGCGGACGGCACCCCGGCCGCGGACGAGCCGAACCCGCGCAACAACAACAAGAACGGCCAGGTCCTCGAGATCGAGGACGACCACGCGGGCACCGAGTTCACCTGGAACCTGCTGCTGGTGTGCGGCGATCCGGCCGCCGCCGACACCTACTTCGGCGGCTTCGACAAGTCCCGGGTCAGCCCGATCTCCTGCCCGGACAACCTGGCGTTCGACCCGCACGGGAACCTGTGGATCTCCACCGACGGCAACGCGCTGAAGTCGAACGACGGGCTGTTCAGCGTCGTCCTCGACGGCGCTCGCCGCGGTGAGACGAAGCAGTTCCTGACCGTGCCGAAGGGCGCCGAGACCTGCGGCCCGATCATCGGCGACAGCCGGGTGATGGTGTGCGTGCAGCATCCCGGCGAACTGGACGGCGCCAGCGCCGACGCCCCGGCCTCGCACTGGCCGGACGGCGGCACCAGCCAGCCGCGGCCCGCGGTGGTCGCGGTGTGGCCGGCCGGTGGTGGCCGGGTCGGCGTGTAGCCACCATCCGCCGCGCCGCTCCGGACGGCACCGGACGAAGCCACCGCATCCCGTGACAGTGGTGCGGTGGCTCCGGCCGCAGCATCGGGCCGTCTACGTCGACCGCGCGTGCAGGCGCCGCTCGAGTCCGTCCCGGGTGGCGCGGTCGAGCAGCTCGATGGTCTGACCCAACGGGTCTCGGTGGTAGCAGGTTCCGGCGGGCGCCCGGCCGTCACGAAGCCCGCCCATCCACAAGGGGGCTCCACGACGCTCGAGTTCCTTCGACGCCGCGGCGAGATCGTCCACCACGAACCCCAGGTGGTGGACCCCCGGCTTGGGTGTCCACACCGTCGATCCCGGAACGGCGCGCAGCAGCTCGATGTGCGGGGGACCGGACACCGACAGCCCGATCCGTTGCACGGTGCTGTGCTCGACACCCTCGATGCGGCACGCGTAGGTGGTTTCGTCGAAGACGGCCACCGTCACCCCGTAAAGCCGCTCGACCCACTCCGCGGCCGCCTCGATGTCCTCGACGACGATGCCGACGTGGTGGAGTTCGGCGAGGTCGTAGAGGAACTGGCCGGGTTCGGTGCGCATTGGTCGAGATCCCTTCGGTGGCAACGGTGGCGATTCGCGGTCTGCGGCCGTGGTGTCGTCGTCGCGCGGCACGCAGTGGGCGGAGGAACTTCGGTGACCGGGGGCCACTTCCCCCCGCACTGGAGGTTCCGGATGCGCTCGTCGCCGACGTGAGGACCTTCCTCCGGTCGCTCCGCACGACATGAGCGGCACCGGCGGTCACGCGGTCGTCACTTCTCCGGGGCGACCGCGTAGCCGTCGAGGTAGATCGCGATGCAGTCGTCGGCCAGTTGCTCGACGGTGTAGCGTCCGCGGGGGTTCCGCCATTTGATCGACAACCACACCGCGTCACGGATGAACCGGTGAAAAACCTTGGCAGGGAGGTCTTTCCGGAATACTCCCGCCTCGATTCCCGCCTCGATGGTGTCGAGCCAGGCTCGCTGAGCACGATCACCGAGCTTCTTGACCTCCCGGTACTGGGGAGATTCCTTCAGCAGCGTGAGTTCGTGCTGATAGATCTCGGTGGCGGCGGGATAGCGCACCGCCATCTTCAGCGACACCAGGACGATGGCGTGGAGGCGCTGCCGAGGCGGCAGCGTCTCCGGTGCTGCCGTCTCGTAGCTGTGCGCCAGTTCGGTGAGGTAGTTCCCCATCAACTCGACGGCGATCGCGTCCTTGGACGGGAAGTGGTGGTAGAGCGCGCTCGAGTAGACACCGATCGCATCGGCGATCTGCCGCACCGAGGTCTGCGCCACGCCCTGTTTGGCGAACAACTCGGCCGACACGTCGAGAATGTGTTGACGCGTGTTGGCAGCGCGCGGCATGGTGAGCGGTCCTCTCGTCGTTGCTCGGCGAACACTAGGTGAACCCGAATGACCGAGTCAACGCCACGTCGGCCGCGGAGCGGGTTGCCGCGGACCCGAACTCGGGCGCCGCTCGTGCAGCCGCCGGCCTGGATCCTTGCGGGCGCAGACAATCGACTTCCCATGCTGGTCCTTCCGGCCGGTTCTCGGTCACTCGTTCCAGCTGCCGCCGATGCCGCGGCGGACGCTCCGCACTCTGGGCCGCGACGCTCCCATTTGAGCACTTGCTCAGTTTTGAACGAGACTAAGTCGGAACCGGCACCTCGTCAATACCCCACAACGAGAAGGATATCGGCTGGTGAATGGGCTTGACAGAAGCCCGGATACAGAGCTAGCTTCCAGAGCAAGCGCTCAGTTGGTAACGATCAGGAAGCGCCGACACGGTGGTCGCCGGCCCGTCGCGAGGCTCGAGCACTCTCGCTCCCGTTGCACCGATCCGCCGGTACGTCACGGGCTGCTCGGCGATTCGCCCGCGACGTCACACCACCATCGCCACACCCCGACAGAGGAGGTCCCATGACCAGGGTCATCTATGCCCGAAGCGTTCACGACGAGGCCGAGATCAACGCATGTCTCGAGGTGCTGCGGGGCGGCCCGTTCGCCCTCAAGATCGGCAAGAACGTCGCCGAGATGGAGCGCCGGGTTGCCGACCTGTACGGCAAGAAGCTGGGCCTGATGTGCAATTCGGGTTCATCCGCGCTCTACCTCGCGCTCGAGTTGCTCGACCTGCCCAAGGGGTCGGAGGTCATCACCTCGCCGCTCACGTTCTCGACCGACGTGTCCCCGATCGTGCGCGGTGGATGGATCCCCGTCTTCGTCGACGTCGAACCCGACACCTACAACGTCGACGTCACCAAGATCGAAGAGCTGATCACCGACAAGACCAAGGCGATCCTGGTCCCGAACCTCGCCGGCAACGCGCCGGACTGGGACGCGATCCGGGAGATCGCCGACCGTCACGACCTCAAGGTCATCGAGGACTCGTGCGACTGCATCGGAACGACGCTGCGGGGAACCAAGACCGGATCGCGGTCCGACATCACCGTGACCAGTTTCGCGATGGCCCACATCATCACCTGCGCCGGCAACGGCGGCATGGTGTGCCTCGACGACGAGAAGCTCCGAGACAAGGGCCTGATGCTGCGACGCTGGGGCCGGCGTTCGGAGCCGCATCTCTTCGGATCGGCCGGCGAGGGCCGGGTGTTCCGCGAGGACCTCGACGGCGTCGCGTACGACAACGACTTCATCTTCGACGTGCTCCCGTGGAACTTCGAGCCGTCCGAACTGGGTGCGGCGTTCGGTCTCGTCCAGCTGAGCAAGCTCGACACCAACTACCAGCGCCGCGAACAGATCTTCGAGGCGTTCAGCGCCGCGTTCGGCGCCTACCCGACGTTGTTCCGCCTGCCCCGCCAGCTCGAGGATTTCCACACCGCGTGGCTGTGCTACCCGGTCACGGTGCGTCAGGACGCCGGATTCACCCGCTCGGACCTGCAGGAGTCACTCGAAGGCGCGGGTATCGACACCCGAACGGTGTGGAGCGGCAACGTCACCCGCCATCCGATGATGCGCAACGTCGAATACCGCGTGCCCGAGGCAGGCCTGCCGAACGCGGACGAGGTGTTCGAGCGCGGCATGTCGCTCGGCATGAGCCACGGCATGACCGACGAGGAACTCGCGCACGTGGTCGCGAGCATCCACGCCTTCGCATCCCGGCACGCCCCGGCGCAGGCATCCGTCTGAAACGAGTCGGTGCGGGGGGGCGTGCGCGCCCCCCCGCACCGACTCGGCTCGAACCCATATCCGTTCCCTCGAAGGAAGAAGCCCCCGTGAACACCCCCGACACCGCCTCCACCACCGGCACCGCCCGCGTCAAGCGGGGGATGGCCGAGATGCTCAAGGGCGGCGTCATCATGGACGTCGTCACCCCGGAGCAGGCGAAGATCGCCGAGGACGCCGGCGCCGTCGCCGTCATGGCGCTCGAGCGGGTGCCGGCCGACATCCGCGCCCAGGGCGGCGTGTCCCGCATGTCGGATCCGGACATGATCGACGGCATCATCGCCGCGGTGTCGATCCCGGTGATG